>NZ_JAKKCS010000008.1:0-196700 GCF_021728075.1 Vibrio sp. D54
TGGTAGCAGAGTCCGTAGATATCTATAATCAAATGAGGCCTCATACGGCTTTAAAATACAAAACGCCCGATGAAGTACATCGAGCGTTTTAGTTAAAAAGTGTCAACCCATATCAGGACGGGTCATACTGTAAAACAATCAGCTATTTAGAACTCAGTACAGCCGCCGGATTCAACCTTGCGGCACGCGAAGCAGGATACCACGTCGCAAGTAAACTAAGCACTATAGCCGTCACTGACACCAATGCCACATCTGGCCAGTGTAGTTGTGATGGTAAGAAGTCGACGAAGTAAATATCACCCGATAAAAACTGATGACCAATTAAGCTCTCTAACCCTTTAATTAACGGAGTCAGGTTTAACGCCACTAAGACACCGATAACACTGCCGACGAGACTGCCAAATACACCAGAGAATACACCTTGCCAAACAAAGATCCGTTTGATTAGGCTATCTTTTGCTCCCATTGTTCGCAAAATTGCAATTTCCGCCGCTCGGTCTTTCACTGCCATCATCAACGTAGACACAATATTAAAACATGCCACGCCAATCACCAGTACCATCACCAAGTACATAATGGTGCGCACGAGCTGAATATCGCGATACAAAAAACCAAACTTTTGCTGCCAGCTTTTCAAATACACGTAAACATCAACCATGCTACCAACCTCGCGAACAATAGAAGGCGCATTGAGAACATCGTCAGTTTTTAGTGAAATGCCTGTGACCCCTTCCCCTAACCTCGCGTATTGCTGCGCATCAGCTAATGGTACTAACGCTAGAGAGTGGTCGATTTGGCCATTCAACGTTAAGAACCCTGACACCTTCACGCGCACACGCTTAGGAGCCTGCACTTTATTTGCGCCGCCTGTTTGCGGAATCATTAACGTAACATAATCCCCCACGGCGACATTTAGCTCGTTTGCTACACCTCGGCCTAAGATCACTTGCTGCTGACCGGCATAAAAGTTTTGCCAAGCTGCTTGGTCAATAAAATTCGATAAGCTCGACACCGCTTGCTCGAAAGTAGGCTCTACACCACGAACTTCTATCGCTTTTAGCTTACTGCCTTTTTCTGCCAAGCCCGTAAAACGAACGTACGGTGCTGCCGCAACAACATGTTCATGTTTTAGAGCTTGATTCATCGTTTTGGTGTAGTCCTGAAGTGGTCCATTAACACCTTCTAACTCGCCGTGTGGAATCACAGACAACACACGCGATTGCAGCTCGCGCTCAAAGCCATTCATTGCAGACAAACCGATAATGATCACAGCAACGCCAACCGCAATACCAATGGTCGAAGAAAGCGATATGAAAGACACCATCTTGTTGCGCTTTTTCGCTCGACTGAAGCGACCACCAATCATCAAAGCTAAAGAGGTAAACAAAACTAGCCCTCCGCAGATGCTGTATCAGTCACAAAACGATCTACGAGCAAACCATCTTGCATGTGCATTTGACGATCCATTTTTGCTGCCAGCTCTTTGTCATGCGTGACAACCAAAAATGCAATGTTTGACTCTTTATTGAGCTCGCGCATCAAATCATAGATAGACAGTGCCGTATTGTGATCTAAGTTCCCCGTAGGTTCATCAGCCAAGACCAGATCAGGTTTATTCACCAATGCACGCGCAATCGCAACACGCTGACGCTCACCGCCCGATAACTCGGAGGGTCTATGTTGCATCCGATGATTCAAACCAACTTTATCTAACAGCGCTTTAGCCGCCTGTTTTGCATCCGCTACTTTAGCACCGCCAATCATCAGTGGCATCGCCACATTTTCAAGCGCAGTAAAGTCAGCCAATAAGTGATGAAACTGGTATACAAAACCAAGGTGCTTGTTGCGTAATGCCGCCTGTTTGTTCGAGCTCAAAGCTGATAAGTTTTGCCCTAGAAAATCAACTTCACCATGAGTTGCGTCATCTAACGCACCTAAAATATGCAATAAGGTACTTTTTCCCGAACCAGAAGAGCCAACAATAGAAACCAACTCCCCTTTGTCGATATCGAAACTTACGCCTTTCAACACTTCCGTATCTAACGAACCCTCTCGGTAGACTTTACGAATATCACGACATTCTAATAGCTTATTCATAGCGAAGTGCCTCAGCAGGTTTAACAGAAGATGCTCGATAAGAAGGATAAAGCGTAGCAGCAAGGCTAAGAGCAATCGCCAACACCACCACTAAAAGAATTTGCATTGAATCAATCAAGATGGGTAGATGACCACCAAAGCTGAATAGCGCCACACCAGCAGATTCAAGAATCGCATTTAGATTAAGTGACAAGATCACGCCCGCAGCGCCACCAACAATCGCGCCAATTACACCACTGCTTGCACCTTGCACCATGAAAATGGTCATCACTTGAGATTGAGTCATGCCTTGAGTTTTCAATATTGCGACTTCTGATTGTTTCTCCATTACCACCATGATCAAAGCGGAGATAATATTGAATGCAGCGACACCCACAATTAGACCTAGCATAAGTCCCATCATGTTCTTTTCCATTTTCACCGCTTGGAAAAGCTCACCACGCTGTTCGCGCCAATCACTCCATTCCCATCCATCAGGCATGGGTTGGTCAGCAAAATCCGTCACCATAAATGGGTCAGAGAAAAAGACACGCCAACCAGAAACCGTGTCTTTAGGGAAACGCATCAGCTTAGATGCATCCGTCATGTTCACAATCATTAATTGACCATCAACGTCCGATCCCGTATTGAAAATGCCTGAGACAGTGAAGTTTCGCTGGCTAGGAATACGACCAAGTGGGGTAAACTGCGTCGCGTTGGTCACCATCAAGCGTACTTTATCCCCGATTGAGACCTTTAGTGAACGTGCCAAACTGTGACCCAAAAATACATTGTAGTCACCTGCTTGAAGTGACGATAATCGTCCGGCAATCAAATGGTTGCTAATCGGATCGCCTTTCTTAGGTTCAATACCGATGAGGTAACCAGCCGTCAGCTGTGCAGAACTCTGAATAACAGCCTCTCCTCTAACGATAGGTTCCGGCTCGGATTCACTCGACATCGCTTGAACAAATGGAGGGGCAGACTCGGTCATAGGCGTTTTTCCATCGTGTTGCGAAACAACGGCATGAGGTAGCACACCTAAAATGCGTTCTTTTAACTGCGATTCAAACCCGTTCATCACAGAAAGAGCCGTCACCAACGCCATTACACCGATCGTAATACCCGCCGTCGACATATAAGAAACAAATCGGCTGAACCTATCTCCAGAGCGTCCCCGAAGATACCTTAAGCCAATAAACAATGAGATAGGATGATACATATAAGACAAACCAACTGGTTGTTTTGATATAAAGCTTTAGCGGATTATCTTACCTTACTCTTCTCATTAAGAAGACAAGAGAATCGCTAAATTTGTCAACGACATGCAATAAGTCTGTATTTAGGGCAAAAAGTTCAAGGACAAATCGGCTAAACTTGATAACTTCATTCAGTTAGCGATAATCAGTGCCCTATTTCTCTTTGTTTGTTGAGTGAGCAAGGAGCGCTCACTGGCAAAAGGATCGACTATATGACAGAGCAAGAATACTTTACCGTCCATCATAACCTCACCATCAACGTCGAAACGTTGAGTGCGGACTTTGCTTTGCCAGATGAAGAAACATTTGCCTCCGAAATTCCAGCACCATTTATTGTCGCCAGTGAATTTAGTCACTTAGATATGTTGGCAGACAACGCGCGTCTAGAGCTGAAAAACAAAGAGTTAAAGCATGTGATCAACTTGCTTGATACGCAAAACGCGAAACTTAACCTCTTGTTGAGCTTTATGCTTTCACAACAAGATGACGCCTCCATTCGCTATCAAACGACGCAGTTTGGTGCTAGTCAACTCAGTTTCCGCTCAGATACAGCGTTAACTACTCAACAACTCGTTCGTGTTAAACTGTTCCTCGATCACCCTGCTGCGGCGATTTACTGTTACGCTCAAGTAGAAGAATGTGATGCTTCAGAGCAAGATTTCATTATCACGCTTAGATACAAGATGCTCCGAGAATCTGATCAAGATTTACTGATAAAGGCGGCACTGTATCAACAACAAAAACTTTTACGTCAGCGCTCGATGGAGCGAGATAAAAAATAATTCCTATGACAAAAGCAACGATTCTTTCCGTCACCAACCCTTCAGAGCGTGGCGACAAAAAACAGCTAGGTAATTTGCCGGGCGCAGCTCTACCTCTAGCCATTGCAGAGCTAGCCAAGCAGCATTCGAGTCACTCGCTACTCGTTGTGCCTGACCCGCAAATCGCTTTAAAGCTTCAGGCAGAGATTGAGCAATTCACCGACCAAACGGTAAGCCTATTCCCCGACTGGGAAACGCTGCCTTACGATAACTTTTCTCCGCATCAAGAAATCATCTCTGAACGTATCGCACGCCTATACCAACTGCCAAGTCAACGTGATGGCATAACCATCGTCCCGGTCAGTACAGTATTGCAACGCCAATCGCCACGTGATTTTTTGTTGCAACACACTTTAATGGTGAAAACTGGTGATCGGCTCTCGCTAGAGAAGTTACGTGTACAACTTGAAAATTCAGGCTACCGCCATGTAGATCAAGTATTTGGACCAGGTGAATATGCAAGTCGTGGGTCTATTCTGGATCTCTTTCCTATGGGCAGCAATGACCCGTACCGCATCGACTTCTTTGATGATGAAATAGATACCATTCGCACGTTTGATCCAGAGAACCAACGCTCTATCGACGATATTCAGCAAATCCAATTGCTGCCTGCACATGAGTTCCCAACCACTAAAGAAGCGATTGAAGATTTCCGTACACGTTGGCGCACCCAGTTCGACGCACGCCGCGAGCCTGAATCAATCTACATGCAAGTGACCAAAGGCACGTGGCCCGCTGGTATTGAGTATTGGCAGCCGCTGTTTTTTGACCATACCGAGACTTTATTTGAATATTTGCCAGAAGACTCTCAAGTCATCACATATGGTGATATCGAATCTGCGGTCGATACTTTCTTAACCGATGTCGAATATCGATACGACCAGAAAAAAGTTGATCCGCTGCGTCCTCTTTTGACTCCTGAACAGCTTTGGTTGAAAAAAGACGAACTTTTCAGTCAACTAAAACAGCTCCCTATCGCTCAATTGAGCCTAGATAAAGTGGTTAAGCGTGCCGGTCGTCAAAACCTACCCGTACAATCGTTAGCCGAGCTTGGCGTTCAGCAACAAAATAAAGAGCCGCTCTCGCGCCTTCGTCAGTTTAGTGAGCAATTCAGCGGAAAAATCGTTTTCTCGGTAGAGTCAGAAGGTCGTCGTGAAGCACTAACGGAGCTGTTGCAAGGCATCAAAGTTCGGCCAGTCGTACATGGCTCACTTTACCAAGCTCTAGACTCAGGTGATCGATTCAGCTTGATCTTAGGCGCAGCAGAGCATGGTTTCATTCACGAAGAGCTGAACTTCGCTCTGATCTGTGAAAGTGATCTACTCGGTGACCGTGTTATCCAGCGACGCCGCAAAGATAAAAAAGCCGTCAACAGTGACACCGTTATTCGCCACCTTGCGGAGTTAAAACCCGGTCAACCTGTGGTTCATATTGATCACGGTATTGGTCGCTACATCGGTTTACAAACACTTGAAGCCGGTGGCATGAAAACGGAATACGTCACCCTTGAGTATCAAAACGATGCCAAGCTCTACGTGCCAGTTTCATCACTGAATCTTATCAGCCGTTATTCTGGCGGCGCTGAAGAGAATGCGCCACTGCATAAATTAGGTGGTGAAGCGTGGGCAAAAGCACGTCGTAAAGCGGCAGAAAAAGTGCGTGATGTCGCGGCAGAATTGCTGGATGTGTATGCAAAACGAGAATTAAAACCTGGCTTCAAATTTGAGCTAGATCGTGGGCAATACGCAACATTTAAAGCAACATTCCCGTTTGAAGAAACAGATGACCAAGCGATGGCCATCAATGCCGTCTTGTCAGACATGTGCCAGGCAAAAGCGATGGATCGCTTAGTGTGTGGTGACGTGGGCTTTGGTAAAACGGAAGTCGCTATGCGCGCAGCATTTGTCGCAACGGATAACAGTAAACAGGTCGCCGTACTCGTACCAACAACCTTGCTTGCTCAGCAGCATTTCGAAAACTTCCGTGACCGTTTTGCCAACTTACCAATCCGAGTTGAAGTACTGTCTCGTTTTAAATCTGCCAAAGAACAAAAAGTCATTCTGCAAGACGTTGCCGATGGTAAAGTCGATATTGTCGTTGGTACGCATAAGCTGCTTTCGAGCGACATTAAATTCAAAGATTTAGGTTTGTTGATCGTTGATGAGGAACACCGCTTCGGGGTTCGTCAAAAAGAAAAAGTCAAAGCAATGCGTGCGGATGTGGACATTCTTACCCTCACCGCAACACCAATTCCACGTACACTGAATATGGCAATGAGTGGCATGCGAGACCTGTCGATCATCGCGACACCTCCTGCACGCCGTTTAGCCATTAAAACCTTTGTTCGACAAAAAGAAGAGCCAGTGGTCCGTGAAGCGGTACTGCGTGAAATTATGCGTGGTGGTCAGGTTTACTTCCTGCACAATCAGGTTGAAACCATTGAAAAAACGGCAGAAGACTTACAGAAACTCATCCCAGAGGCACGTATTACCGTGGCTCATGGTCAAATGCGCGAGCGCGAACTTGAGCGAATCATGAATGACTTCTACCATCAGCGCTTTAATGTGTTGGTGTGTACAACCATCATCGAAACCGGTATCGACGTACCAACGGCGAATACCATAATCATGGATCGTGCGGACAATCTTGGCTTGGCGCAGTTGCATCAATTACGTGGCCGTGTTGGACGTTCGCACCATCAGGCCTATGCTTACTTATTAACACCACATCCAAAAGCCATGACCAAAGATGCCATCAAGCGTCTTGATGCGATTGCTTCACTGGAAGACTTAGGTGCTGGCTTTACGTTAGCAACCCACGATTTAGAAATCCGTGGTGCTGGTGAGCTGCTTGGTGATGAGCAAAGTGGGCAAATTCAATCCGTTGGTTTTACACTTTATATGGAAATGCTGGAACAAGCAGTGCAAGCATTAAAAGAAGGCAAGGAGCCATCTTTGGATGAGCTGCTTCGTGAGCAAACTGAAGTGGAAATGCGAATCCCAGCGCTCTTACCAGATGATTACATTCCGGATGTAAACACACGACTGTCGATGTACAAACGCATTGCGAGTGTCACAAGCAGTGATGAACTATCAGAGCTAAAAGTGGAACTGATTGATCGCTTTGGTTTGCTTCCAGACGCAACAAAGAACTTACTTGCCGTCTCAGAATTGAAAATTTCGGCTGGTAGTTTAAAAGCGAAAAAGATAGAAGCCCATGATAAAGGTGGATTTATCGAGTTTTACCCTGATGCTGACATAAATCCAGCGTATTTAGTTAAACTGCTGCAATCACAGCCGCAAAAATTTGCAATGGAAGGTCCAACTAAGTTCAAGTTTAGCGTACCATTGGTGGACCGACGTAAACGCATTCAGTTTGTTCAAGACTTACTGAATGATTTTAAACAGAATTTATTACCAACGAGCTAATAGTCGAATGAGAATACTGATCCCGTTATTGCTTCTATGTGTCTCAATGCCCTCTTGGGCACAGCGCCAATTTGATATTGAAGTGATCATTTTCAAGCGAGCAGTCGACGCTGAAAGCACAACAGAATCTTGGCCGAATCAACTGCCAAAAATCGATATGGAAAATGTCGGTAGCCTAGAGAGTGAATCCTACCGCCACTCTAAAGGCGTGACACTTTTGCCAAGTTCTTCTTTCCGTCTCAACGCGCAAGAAGCGGCACTAAATAATCATGCCGGCTTTAAAGTGCTTAAACACGTAGCCTGGCGTCAAGGTGACCGAGGTAAATCTAGCGCCCCAATTTTCCGCATCGTTGGCGGGCGAGATTTCTCTGATTCTTATCAAGCAGATGGCCGCCCAATCAATGGCAATAGTAATCAAACATTTTCCAGCGACGGTTACAGTGAAGAGACGGTCAATGGTCCTTTATATGAACTAGATGGTCGATTCCAAATATACGTACAGCATTACCTCTTCGCTGAAACAACACTAGATCTGCGCGAACCAAGTGTTAGAGAGGTGCGTTTTGAACCAACCTCAACTGAGCAATTGGCGGATGACTTAGGTGAAGTAGATGGTAACGTCCAAGTCGGTAACTTGGCAGAAATATCGCCGACAGTAACCGAAGAGAAATTCCTGAAGAGTTATCGAATGGATCAAAAACGTCGTATGCGTAGCAGCGAGACTCATTACCTAGATAACCCGTTGATGGGTATGATCATTCAAGTTCGTCGGGTTCGATAAGCACGAGCGGTTCGACAAAGCGCAGCAAAGCTGCGCTTTGTTTTTATCTGCTATACCTCAGTTATTCCTAACCAACGCAGAGCAAGGAAAATAGCTGCGTTCAAGTATAAATAGACAGCTTTCAATTTACTTACACTCAACATGGAAGTCGTATTAGTTCATGAGTCCAGACTTTGAAATCATTGCGCCCCGCTTAGCGCTCAAGCTCATCCCTGCTGAAGAAGCACATTCACTACAACGATTACTTGCAGAATCCCCTTCGCTGCACCAATGGCTTGACTGGTGTGATAAAAACGTCACATTGAAAACCGCGCAGGACTTTCTGTTGGCAACCCGTCTTAACTGGGTCAAAACTGAGGCTTTTGGTTTCGGTATCTATGAGCGGCAAAGTAACACTTTGGTTGGAATGGCAGCGGTTAATGAGTTATATCATACGTTTAATATGGCGAGTATTGGTTACTGGGTTGCCGACCGCTATCAACGGCAAGGCTATGCCCAAGAAGCCGTTAAAGCCTTAGCAGAATTCTGCTTCGCAAAGCTAAGTTTAACTCGACTAGAGATTGTTTGTGACCCCGACAACGAAGCTAGCCAAGCCTTAATTGAGTCCGTCGGTGCACAAAAAGAAGCCATCGCCAGAAACCGGTTTATTTTTCAGGGTAAGCCTAAAGATGGCGTTGTGTTCTCACTTTTACCGACAGATCTAACATAAACAAAAAGCCACCGACTTGCGGTGGCTTCTGCATTTTTTAAGATACAACACATCCACACAGAGTGGATTTAAAACCTTAGTGCAGCTTAAGGTTTGGACGCAGCACGCGATTAATGCGGCCAACGAGCATCATCAGACCGGTTTTGAATACACCGTGCAACGCCATTAGGTGCATGCGATACAATGAGATGTAAACGACACGAGCAATACGGCCTTCTACCATCATCGACCCTTTAGTTAGGTTCCCCATCAGACTACCAACGGTTGAGAAGCGACTTAGAGACACTAATGAACCGTGATCTTTATATACGTAGTCTTTCAACTCGCGCCCGTTGATTTTCGCGACGATGTTACTAAATGCCTGGCTTGCCATTTGGTGTGCAGCTTGAGCGCGTGGCGGCACGAACGAACCGTCAGACTGGGTGCATTGTGCTAAGTCACCAATAACAAAGATGTCATCATCTCGTGTTGTCTGTAGTGTGTTTTTCACTACAAGCTGATTGATACGGTTCGTTTCTAAGCCAGCGATATCTTTAATAAAGTCTGGAGCTTTGATACCCGCAGCCCAAACCATGATTTGAGCTGGGATCTTCTCACCATCTTTTGTAGTAAGGCCATCTTTTTCAGCTTTAGTCACCATAGTGGCGGTGCGCACGTTTACGCCCAACTTCACCAACTCTTGATGAGCAGCAGAAGAAATACGTGGAGGTAACGCTGGTAAAATACGCTCACCTGCTTCAATCAGATTGACGTTCAACTTGCTAGAATCAAGATCACCGAAGCCATAAGTGCGCAGCTCTTTAACAGCATTATGTAACTCAGCTGATAGTTCAACGCCAGTTGCACCAGCGCCAACAATCGCAATATCGACCGTACCGTTACCGTTTTTCGCGTGCAGCTTTAGGAACTCGTTGTTCATTTCTGTACGGAAACGGTGTGCTTGCTCAGGGCTGTCTAGGAAAATACAGTTTTCACGAACGCCAGGCGTGTTGAAGTCGTTTGATGTCGAGCCAATCGCCATCACTAGAATGTCGTATTCTAGCTCACGGCTTGGCATAAGAAGTTCACCGTGTTCGTCTTTAAGCTCACTTAAGATGATCACTTTACGTTCACGGTCGATGTCTTGAAGGCTACCCATTTGGAAGTCGAAGCTGTGGTTTTTTGCATGAGCTCGATAGCTCAGTGCATCTACTCCTTCGTCCAAAGAACCTGTAGCAACCTCATGCAATAATGGCTTCCACAAGTGGCTCGCTTTTCGATCGACTAGCGTAATTTGCGCACGGTTTTTGCGACCTAGAGTTCGACCAAGCTTAGTTGCCAACTCAAGACCACCTGCACCGCCGCCTACAACGATAATGCGTGTCACAATGATTTTCCTCTACAAAAATGAATATATGGGGTTCAGCTCGATGCATGACTCACAAATATTTGTGGCATCCATCCAACCGATGAATTCTTGGTTCTTAGAGGTGTCTCAATTACTTGGATTAAAAAACTGCCACTCACCTTGATTCTTTATCTATCAATGACTTGTCAGGGTTTGGCATGTTTATCTGGTACGCATACGACGCCAGAATTTTTTGGGCAAGTTTATTACTCGCTCTCAATTTTTTTTGATATTTATCAAATTATTTTAGTCCGGTTCATTATATAGAGACCAACTTTGAAGGCAACCAAAATCCGTGTAACGAGTACGGATTGACTACTTTTCGACTACTCTACAACAAGGTGTTCGTGCTACATAGGAGGGAAGTAAGAAAACGGTAAGGAGAACACAATATTCAAAGCGTTAAACCAAGAAAATGTGCCTTTCAAAGAGACAGTGGCTCGGCATACTCAAGAGAAGGAATCGCAGCAAAGCAGCCGATAAAAACGCCGCTTTACTGTCTACACTCAACATTAATAAGTATTTTTAAATGCCTTTATCGCTTGTAAATGATGAGAGATTTTTTTGAACTTATGAGACTGAGTTTCATCCCAAATGATTTGATAGTGTTTTTCTAGCTCAGCTGCCGTTTTCGAATTGTCATGCACTTCATCATCTTTAGAGAGAATCACTAAGCAGTGAGCTTGATTTTTCGCTCGGAACTGATCAACACATTTTGTTGCGATATCTTCATACTCTTCTGGGCGATCGATTCGACCAGCCATCGTTTTTTCTGGGTGCAAGTTCGGGTTGAACATCACTTGCTTGATACCGCATAGAAAACCAATTCGCTCAGACCAGTAACCACCTAAACCTACCCCACAGATTAACGGGTTTGGGTCATCAGATTGATCGATAACTTTAGACACTTCTTTTAACAAGTGTTGCATGTCGTGCTTTGGGTGAAGGGTGCTGTAATTGATAAAACGAACGTCGTCGTCGATAAATTGCAGTTGAAGAACTTTTTCGTGGTTACCCGGGCTTGTGCTGTCAAAGCCGTGTAAGTAAATAATCATCTGTACCTCTCCCTGTGTGTATCTGGTACTTTTATTAAAACTACCACTATTTCCTTACTGTTAAAGGGGAAAATATCACGAGTTCTCAAAACAGTGATCTTCCATACACAATGAGCCTTTCAACTCATACGCACTGTTTAAGTATTGTTCATTTCCCCACAATTTATAGGCAAGTAGATACCAGAGCATCGCCATCACCAAGGTTCTTGGTTGCCAAGCATGTACACCTCTCAGCCAAAGAGACACATCTTCGATACCTCGAATTTGGCAATACTGCTTTACCGCTTCTTCCACAGGCGAATTCGCGACCTGAATAGTTAAGGTCAAATCAAGCCTAGGGTCAGCAATCCCGGCATACTCCCAATCAATGACTTTCACCCCATTCTCTCCTCGCACTAGGTTATAACACCCCAGATCGAAGTGACATAGGGCAAGTGGAACAGGTTCAACGTTCGGTTCCGTGCGCCACTTCATGTACAAAGCATCAAACTCCGTACCCACATACTGACCATCAAGCTCAAGCCAATAATGATCGATGCGAGAAATATATGAAAATGGAACCAAAGGAATTGCGCTTATCGGATATTGATGAATCTTCGCCGCAATGGATAACAAATCGCTTAGTGCTAAGCCTGATTCCGTCAGTGCCTCTCCTTCTATCCATTCCACCAGCAACCCTTGCTCATGAATAAAAACTGGCTTGGGGCCAATTTCCAATGAAGAGACTGCATTCAGCACTTGATATTCACTGTGACGAGAAATTGAAAAAGCCTTGCAGACATGACTGGTCGGTCGCCAGATGTATGCAAGGCCTTGAGAAGATTCCAACCGCCAACAGCGGTTGGTTAGCCCCCCGGTAACAGTTTGTACTTTTACCGGAGGCTCCGTAAAGAAGCCATCGAGAGCATTAAGACTCGGATCTAACTGTTTTGCTTGTTGCCAAGAAAACCATGCCATTGATGACTTCTCCACCCTGTTCGATTAAAGACCGAATAGGCTCTTAGATTGCGCTTTACGAATTTCAGTTTCATCCGCCCACTCAATCAAACCTGTTTCTAGGTCCATTAGGCGCATGGTCATCTTGTAGTATACATCTTTATCGCTACCTGCATTTTTCACAATGCTAGATAGGTTGCCGTAAAGCATGTATTGAGCACCAACCATTTTACCAAATTGGATCGCTGTGCTTTGGTTAACAAGCTCATCCGTATTTTGGAAGTTAAGTTGTTCACGCACAGACTCAACACGATCCATATCAACAAAACGGAACTTACCTGAGTTCAACATCTTAGTAGAGATCGTGTCAGTAATGGATTCAGTGTCAATATGTTCACTGGTTTTGTTCTTAATTCGCTCAACAAAAACGATAGGACGTTGGTCACGAGTAATTGCTGCTACAGAGCCCGACATCATCATGCTATCCACCATTTCAGCCGCGATTTTTTGTAAATCTGTTGAGCCAAAATCGATAGTCGTGGTTTCTGTTGCTTGCGCATCGCCGTAAGAGACTTTGTTAGAACAGCCACCTAAAATGACGGCAAGACCTAAAAGAGCAATAATACTTTTTTTCATGAGAGTTCCTTAGTTTTTTCAATACCAGCGCATCGTTAGCGTGGCAGCTTCGGCAGAGCCGTTAAGATTAATCGTCTTGTGCTTCTCTAATTTGCACACGGAATTTTGTGCCATTTGGATTCACAGTAACTTCAGATAACGTGACTTGCTCAAATCCTCGCACAATCATTTTTCGCCACGGACCAGGTTTGGTATTCACTTCTAAACCATTGTTGTCATACCAATAAAATCGGTAAAGAATGTGCTGATCACCTTTGTAATTGCTACTCAGCTGCACGACTCCTCGTGGGCGATCATCAACGTAAGTGGTGGTGATGTTGTCAACTAATAAGCGACTACCTAAAACGTTATCATTAAAGAATACTTTTTGCGTTTGGCCATCAATTCGAATACCAGCCGTGTTTTCGGCGCATCCAACTAAACCAATAGCCATTGCTAAACAAACAAGCCATGCTTTCATTACAGTCTCCCTAGCTGTTTATGCCACACGGTTGAGTGTGCTCCCTGACGAGATACCCATACCAATGTAGTCTGCTGTGCAGGCACTTCAAACTGATAGGTTTGATCACCCAAGTTTAAACTTTGTGTTCCCGGTTTCACGATTTTTGAAGCCGTTTTCACTTGCGCTGGCAATGTTTGCCAACTTCTCGTATCTGGCTGTTCGGTCAATGTGTTCCATACATTGAAAAGTATGTTGCCCACATCATCGCCTTTTTTCGCCGCCTCTTTTCGGATTCGATCTTTTGCCCAAACACGAAGAGCTTGACGGATCACTATTGTAGTAAGACGTTCATTAAGATCGTTTTGCGCCATCGCATTAACATCAGTCAGCGTACTGGAAGGCAATACCTGACCATTTAAAACAACATCGCTAAAACGTTGAGCACCTCGGTTCTGATAATAAGGAAGCGCCAACGAATAAATCGCGCCATTATCGCGACTGTCGTAAATCGGTAAATCAATACGCCACCCTTTCATCGCCTCAACAACACCCTGCTCATCAATAACGATGACTCGCCCTTGTGACTGAGTTAATCCAGAAGGTGCTTTGCCATACCGCTTCTCTAGCATGCGCAAGTCTTCACGCATGCCCAGCTTCTTAGCAGCGTATAAGGTGCTTTCCACAACTTGCTTGTTGTCTGGCATTACAGCGAGTGCTCGTCGGTAATCAACATAAGCACTGTTTAAGTCTCGCGACGCTTCATATAACAAGCCAGAAAGATAGAACAGATAACCATTTTGTACCGCGCTTAGTTTTTTACCAGCATCAGGGTAGTTCGCTAATACACTGCCTAAATTGGCAGACATGCCTTGCTTGTTAAGGTCTTTCTCTGCTGCTTTTAGCTCTTTTTCACGCGCATTTCTTGCCGCTTCCTGAACTTGATTAGCTCGACGCACTTCAACTAGTGCTCCTTCTAAATCGTTTTTCTGTAAGTAATTTAGTCCTAGATACAGGTGCAAAAAGCCAAGTTCGTAATCGGCGGGATGATAATCTTGGAGATTGTCGTTCACTGCGAGAGAGCCGACGCTCGTTGCCGTGTCTGACACAGATATCGTCGCTCGATCTTGTTGAACACGTACGGCACGATCGCTGCTTTCTAGCGCATTCAAACTTGTTGGGTAATCTTCAGCAAGAAAAGAGATGCGACCTTTTTCAAAATTGCCAAGTATCTCGCCACCCACTTCACTTGATTGAAGTTGTTTTGCTTTGGCATATTCCCCTGCAACAACGGCTTGATAAACTTCTTGATTCTGGTTGCTGTAATGACTAAACAGATTGCCCGCAGATAAATTCGCGCAGCCAGAGGCCATTAAAGCCCAGCTCATCAGCCCTAACAGCTTTACACCTAGTTTCACATTTATCTCCACAAATGTGTCATTCGACAGGAAAAAGAAGTGGGTGAATCGCCACCCACTTTTAAAAGCTTAGCTCAATACCATTGGACCTAGAGGGCGGCCGCCTAGTAGGTGCATGTGAATATGGTAAACCTCTTGGCCACCATGTGGATTACAATTAACGATCAGGCGATAGCCGTCTTCAGCAATACCTTCTTCTTTCGCCAACTTTCTAGCAACAGTGAACAAACGCCCCATCATTGCTTCATCTTCAGCTTCTACATCATTCGTTGTTGGGATCAGTTTATTCGGAATAATGAGAATATGGCTTGGTGTGCGAGGGTTAATGTCGCGAAACGCAGTCACCAAATCATCTTGATAAAGGATATCGGCAGGGATTTCCTTGCGAATAATTTTACTAAAGATCGTTTCTTCCGCCATGAGGACTCCATTTTATAAACGTAATTAGACCCCAATTAGTATGCGCCAACCAAAAGCGGAGCTCAATAAAAACAGTGTTCACTTAACATTATTAATCAAATGCTAATTAACGAAGCTTTTTTTGTCGTGTGCGTCATAAAATGCGCATCACAAACTGAATACAATCCAATGAATTTTGTTACTTTTTTAAGACAATTATTATTTTTATACCCAAGTAAATTCAAAAATACTTGGGTAGCTTGTCTATTTTTGGGAGAGGAAGCTCACTTATGCGAGGTTCAGTTATTAAAAGGATGTATGCCGGCTTTGCACTGATCATCATCCTATTTGCCGTCACAATTGCCATTATGATGGGAGGAATGAGTGATATTCACGGAAAATTTGGCACGGTTTCTAAATCATCCCTACCGTTGGTATCGTTATCTAATCAAACCAGTGTTGAGCTGCTTTCTGCCGACAAATCATTTAAAGACTTCCTGACGACAGAGAATAAACAACGCATGGATGAAATGCGTCAGGAATTTGCTAGATCTCAACAGCGCTTCGAATCCACATTGGCTCAACTGAAAACCGCAAGCCAAATCTACCCTTCTCTTGCCGAACCGTTTTCACAGTTAAAAACGTTAGAGCAGAGCTATTTTACAGAAGCTCTAGAGGCCATGGACAACTACGAAGCAATGTTTGCGGCTCAAGAAGAAGTGCAAAAATCCTCACGCCGCTTCCAAAAACTGAATACCGAACTTTCGGTTGGTCTTAAAGAATATGTGGCAGATCAAACCAGCATTTCTGTCAAAGTCATGGCAAAGAGCTACTTTATCAAGTTAAAAGATGCCGAAGTAATTACCTCTGATGCCCTCGCCAGTTCCAACCCTGAGTTTGTTACGCAAGCCGTAGCTAAAAACCGCAAAGCAGTAACGCACTTGAATTACGCATTCCGCGGGTTGGTGACTCAGCTTCCTGAGCTAGAAAAAGCTTTTGGCGAATCTGTAGAGCAATTTACTCGTGACGTTGGTATGCGTGGCGGTGTGCTAGACCAACATAATAATTACCTCAATGCTCGCGCCGCTTTGTATAACAATATCGCCAACCTAGCAAATAAAGTGGATTCAACCATGGCGATTCTTGAGCAATTCACGACAACCGCAACAGATAAGCTCAATGAATCATTGGCAGATGCTGGTGACATATATTCGGCAGGTGTAACGAAAGCCATCATCATTGGCGTTATTGTCGTTTTACTCGCGACAGCGATTGGCTACCACATCGCACAAAGCGTTCGCGAACCGTTGACTCGTATTCTAAAAGTGTTAGAAAGCCTGACTGAAGGAGATATGACACAGCGTATCGACATTCGCTATAACAACGAATTCAGCCGTGTGAGTGGACACATTAACTCACTCGCCGACAACCTTCACGAGATCTTGGTGAAACTCAACGAAGCGTCAGAAAACCTATCGTCAACCGCGACAACCAACGAACGCACCTCTTCGCAAGCACAAATTAAATTGAGCTCTCAACGCGAACAAACAGCAAACGTCGCTACCGCGATGACAGAAATGTCTCATTCAGTGCAGGAAGTCGCGCAAAGTGCGCAAGGCTCGTTAGAAATGGTGCAACGCGTCGAATCTGCCTCTGAAGAAGGTAGAAATGTTATGAGCAGTAATATCTCAACCATTAACCAACTAGAAACACGTTTGAACGAATCGGTCTCCGCTGTTTCTGAGCTACAAAAGATGAGTGGCCAAATTGGGTCTATCCTTGATGTGATCCGCAACATTGCGGAGCAAACCAACCTACTGGCATTGAACGCGGCAATTGAAGCGGCTCGCGCTGGTGAACAAGGTCGCGGCTTCGCGGTAGTGGCAGATGAAGTACGAGTACTCGCATCAAGAACGACTCAATCAACCACTGAAATTGAATCCATGATCAGTAATCTGCAATCTAGCTCACAATCAGCAAACCAAGTCATACAAAGCTGTATGAGCGATATGGAGATGTCGGTTGAGCAAGCGTCAAAAGCGAACAGCTCAATGGAAGAGATCCAGGCGCTAATCATTGAGATCAGCCAAATGAGTACGCACATTTCACAAGCAGCAGCAGAGCAAAGTGAAACATCAACAGACATTGCTCGCAGTATTGAAGATATCAACAGCATCGCCGATGAAAGTTTCCAAGCCATGTCGAGTATCGCACAAACCAGTGAGTCACTGACCCACTTGGCTCATCAGCAAAATGAATTGGTCCACCGCTTTAAGTTATAAATACTTTATAATTAAGAGCATTAATTAGTGCAATCAACTGTATAAGGGCGACTTTTTGTTAAGTCGCCCTTGTTTTTTGTCGGCCATGTCTACATATGATTAATAAGGCCAGCTCATCCCCTTGCACAACTCTTTTCGAGCGGCCTCATAAAAAGGAAAATCTATGGCTGTTCATGTTGGTATTATCGACCAAGACCCAGTGAGATTGGTCACTCCTCTATTAGATAATCGTACGCTAAGCACACATATCGTCTTCATCGGAGACAAGAGCCAGTTAGATATATTTGACCGACTGAGTGCCGTTTTAGATCAACGAGAAATTACTTCTGAATTTTTTGAAATTCCATCCGCTGTTAATACATCTCTGATCAAACAAGCAATTCAAAAACTGGCAAAAGACCTCCATGAACGCGGCGAAGATGTAAAATTGAACGCGAGCTGTGGTCTTCGTCATCGCTTGTTGTCGGTGTACGAAGTTTTCCGTACCTATCGCTGGCCAATTTTTGTGGTAGAGCCTAGTAGCGATAAGCTTTGTTGGTTATACCCTGATGGCAAAGAAGATACCCAAGTCGAAGATCACATTACGATTGCAGATTACCTCACTATCTTTGGTGCACGCGGCGAGTTTCACCACGTTGATTTACCACCTCTTCTTGATAAAAAATTGTATGAACTTGGTGAACGATGGGCCTCAAATGCGCTTGAGCTTGGGCCAGGTCTAGCAACACTTAACTACCTTGCAACCACATGCCGCAAAGAACAAAAGCTTGATGTCGAGCTCTCCGAAAAACAGCAGGGCTACCGTGAGCTCAACATGTTGCTTTCAGATTTAGTAGAAGCAGAAATCGCCACCTACGAGAATGGCGTTTTAACGTTTGCAGATGAAGATGCTCGACGCTTTTCAAACGGTGAGTGGTTAGAAACTTTGGTTCACAGCACCGTGAAGCAAATCCAAGACACCATGCCGACGATCCAAGATCGATCGTTAAATGTTCAGGTTTATCGCAAACTTGGTGAAAGTGAAGTACGCAATGAGTTAGATGTCGCAACAGTTGTAAACAACAAGCTGCACATCATCGAGTGCAAAACCAAAGGCATGAGAGATGACGGCGACGATACTTTATATAAGTTAGAATCGCTTCGCGATCTATTAGGTGGCTTACAAGCGCGCGCAATGTTGGTGAGCTTCCGTCCTCTTCGTCACAATGACATTACTCGTGCTGAAGACTTAGGGCTAGCCCTGATTGGCCCTGATGAGCTTAAAGATTTAAGAACGCACTTAACGGCTTGGTTTAAAGACGCGGGCGGTTCAGACGAGATATAGTGCCATTAAGAAAAGCTAAAATTCACAACGATAAAAAGCAGCATTAATGCTGCTTTTTTTATACCTAAATTTTAGCTGTACGCATTTCTATAAGTAGAAAAAAACCAGAGGTTAGCCTCTGGTTTTTTCTGTTTGTTTAAATGCCAACTATAGCGGCTTAAAGCATTTTACGCGCTGCTTCTACAACCACTTTAATTGAACGCGCTTCCGTTTCTTTCAGAGTTGAATGATCTGGAATCTCTTTTTGTGTACGGTTGATGATAACACCAGCCACACAACCCGCTTTTAAACCAGAGCTCGCACACATTGTTAGCAGTGTTGCAGACTCCATCTCGAAGTTAAGTACGCCCATGTCTTGCCATTCTTGCATAGAGCCTTGGAAACGCTTAACAACACGACCAGAGAACGTATCGTAACGTTCTTGACCAGGGTAGAACGTGTCGCTTGATGCAGTCACACCCATGTGAACCGTAGCGCCAGACTCTTCTACCGCTGCTTTCATTGCGGTTGCTACTTCAAAGTCAGCAACTGCTGGGAATTCCATAGGAGCAAAGTGTAGGCTCGCACCGTCAAGACGAACTGACCCCGTCGTTACGATCATGTCACCCACGTTTACATGCGGTTGAATTGCACCCGTTGTACCAACACGTAGGAAAGTGCGAACACCAAGCTGTGCCAATTCCTCAACTGCGATAGAGGTAGAAGGACCACCAATACCTGTAGAACAAACCACAACAGGTTTACCGTCTAGCTCTGCACGGTATAGCGTGTATTCACGATGGCTTGCTAGAAATACTGGATTTTCCATTTGTTCTGCGATTTTTTGAACACGCGCTGGGTCACCAGGAATGATCGCTAGAGTCGCACCATTAAGATCAGCTTCAGTAATACCTAAATGGAATACAGCTTGAGACATAAGTCGCTCCTTATTGTGGCTTATTTTATGAACAATAAGCTCATTAATCAGTTATTGGGTACAGATGCACTGTAGCGAACCTTTCACCAACATAGAGTGATCACAATCACAATGACAAAATGTAATGAAAATGAAATTTCAAACAAAACTGGTATTGATCACACTTTAAGGGGCATTAGATCATTTTGTTGCATAGCAATGCGTGATTTCAAGGACGAGAAAAACGTCTGATCGCATCAGGTGAATACGGTTAAAAAAAGCCCGATACACGAATGCCTCGGGCTATTAATGAGTGGGATCAATGGTTAGGTCAGTTATTTAATCTGCTTGGACTCAAAACGAAGTAATCTCAACGCATTCAATGTCACCAGTGCTGTTGCACCACTGTCGGCTAATACAGCAACCCACAACCCAGTAACACCAAGTAAACTTGTCACTAAGAATACACCTTTCAAACCTAGCGCTAACGCGACATTCTGACGAATGTTACTTAGCGTCGCACGCGACAGTTCTATCATGGCAGGTAGCTCAATCAAACGGTTGTGTGTTAACGCCGCATCAGCTGTCTCGAGCGCAACATCCGTACCTCCTCCCATCGCAATGCCGATACTCGAAGCTTTCATGGCTGGAGCATCATTGATACCGTCTCCCACCATCGCAACGGTATGTTGTTGTGATAGCTTCTCGACGTAATGCACCTTGTCTGCAGGTAACAAACTCGCTTTATAATCCAAGCCTATTCTATTTGCCATTGCTTCTGCACTTCTCGGGTTGTCACCCGTTAGCATCACCGACGTGACCCCAAGTTCCTTCAACATTGCGATAGCTTGCTGGGCATCTGAGCGCAATGTATCTTGCCATGCGATCACGCCAATGACCTCGTCATCGTAACGAACAATGACAACCGTTTTACCTTGTTGTTCCAACGTAACCACTTGCTCTTTGGCTTCCTGAGAAAGTGGAAAGTCTGCCTTTGAAGGCGTGACCACTTGGACCATTTTTCCATCGACGTAACCAGTGACACCAGAGCCTACTTGCGCGGTTTTATCCAACGCTTCAGGAATAGTAAGCCCCTGCTCTTGCACTTTGGTAACCAAAGAAACCGCTAGAGGATGACTTGAACCAACCTCGATTGACGCAGTTAGGCTAAGTAACTTGTCTTCATCCATATCAAAAGCAAAGACGTCAGTCACTTCTGGTTTACCTTGCGTCAGTGTCCCAGTTTTATCAAATGCGACAGACTCAACCTTGCCAAGCAACTCAAGCGCCGCACCACCTTTGATCAATGCGCCCCGCTTAGCAGCTGCCGCCAAGCCAGAAGTGATCGCCGCCGGCGTTGAAATTACTAATGCACATGGACAAGCAATCAACAGAAGGGCGAGTCCTCGATAGATCCACGTTTCCCACGGTTGGGCAAATAGTAATGGCGGCGTAACGATAACCATCAGAGACACCAGCATCATTAGCGGCGTATACCAACGGCTAAATTTATCAAGAAAGCGTTCTAATGGTGCCTTACGAGATTCGGCTTCTTCAATCAAATGAAGAATTCGGTCTATCGCATTCTCGCCCTGACGGGAAGTCACCTGTAAACGAACCACTTTATCGACAACCACAGCCCCGGCCATCACTTTGCCACCGGTTTGATGTTCAACGGGAACAGATTCTCCCGTTAACGCACTTTCGTCAAAACTAGCAAGCGCATCTTGCAAAACACCGTCGGCAGGCAAACGACCTCCGGGTGCGACTTCTATGATATCCCCTGGTTTAAGCTGCGCAGCTGGTACTTCTTTGCGTTCACCATCAATAATTAAAATTGAATTTTCTGGGACTAAGTCCATTAACGCCTGGACACCGCTTCGCGCGCGAGATGATGCATATGCTTCTAACTTTTCACCAATAAGGAAAAGCAATAACACCATTGCGGCTTCGGCGGTTTCACCTAAATATAAAGCGCCGAGCGCCGCTACACTCATTAACGTTTCAATCGCAAAAGGCGTACCGCTACGCGCCAACTTAAATGCTTTGAGCGCGATTGGGTATAAACCAAGTAAACACGTCAAAGTGAATAACCAAGCGCTTATTTGAGGGTCGATCTTAGAAATTACTGCCGCAGTAGCCATTGCACTAGCAATCGAGAGAATTTGGATGTTGTCTCTTATGACGCCAAGCCAGCCTTTCTTTGTAGTGCTTGGTTTTGGAGCATCCAGTGAAGAGAGCGGAAAACCCGTTTTTTGGGCTGTCTGCTCTATCGTAGCTATCAGCTCTCGATCATCAAAATCGACGACCAGTTTTTCTGTTGCAAACAAGACCTTGGCTTGGCTGACGCCTTGTAAAGACGTAATGGCTTTCTCAAGCTTTTGCGCACAAGATGGGCAATCCATACCTGACACAAGCCAAGCGTTCCGAACGGAGGAATTACTCTCCCTTGTGGGATCGTCTTCCTCGCCTGTGTCAACGCTGCAGCCTCCTCCACTACAGCAAGAGCTTTCAGAAACATCAACACTGGCCTGAGAGATATTGAGCGAAGACTTTACTGGCGCACAGCATGACTCGCTTGCACCAAGCGGCACCGCAGTTTTGATTTTGCTAGATTGGCAACCTTGATGTTTTGTACACATAATTTTTTCCTTATTGGTATCGGTGATTTACCTATTGCTAAGGATAAACCTTAGAGTAAGCTCCAAGGTCAAGATAAATTTGTACAGTTCGGCGATAGAAAATAAAAAAGACGCCGAAGCGTCTTTCCAAACCAGTTTAAAAGCAATATTCCGTAAAATTTAAACAGAGAGGTTAAACGGGATGCTTAAAACACTCATTTAATGTCATTCCGATGGCACGCAGCACGTCTCTTCTTGTGATAACACCAACCAACTTACCTTTGCCATCCACCACTGGATACATTTTCGGCTTTCCAACTTTCATCATGTCAGCCAGTTCAATTACTGACATTTCTGGAGAAACAGATAAGACATCATCATGCATACACTCTTGTACCGTATGTGTATCTTGGCAGTGATAACTTGCTTTCACCAACTTATCTAATAAGTCTTGCTCCGATAAAAACCCAACCACTTTTTCATTTTCATCAATGACAGGGCCACCTAGTGTGACACTTTGCATTACTTTGTTTAAAGCTGCCGAAAGTGACATATCTTTCGTGAAAGTCACCGCTTGCAACGTCATGTAATCTTTTACTTTTAATGAATGCATTCTTATCTCCTTAAGGGCATTTTATTGCGGCCTTTAGATAAGTGTCGCCTAATTTCCTGATTTTACTAAATGGAAAGGAGTAATTTTATTTATAGGCACAGCCTATTGAACTAAAACAAAATTAACTCACCGAGCAACATTCACTGTATTTCGTTAAACGCAAGATTCAGCCAGGCTGATTTTTCTAGGCAATAAATATAACAAAGCCAGTCAAATTGACTGGCTTTGTTATTAAGTAATTGTTGCATTAGCTATGTTGGCGGCGCATGTTGTCTAAAATAATGCCAGTCGCCATCGCGACATTCAGTGATTCGGCACCGCCAAACGCCGGAATCGTGATCTTATCTGTCACGAATTTTTCTGCGGCTTCGCGCACACCATGAGATTCGCTGCCCATCAACAAAATACCTTCAGCAGCGAAATCCGTTTTATGAACGCTCTCTCCTTCCAAAAACGCGCCATATACTGGCAATTTGGCGTGTTCCAAGTAACTTGGCAAATCCACCAAACTCACTTGTACGCGGCCAAAGCTGCCCATAGTCGCACTGATCGTTTTAGGATTATAAGGATCAGCACAATCTGTACTCGCAATAATGTGCTTGATGCCATACCAGTCTGCAACACGAATAATCGTACCTAGATTACCAGGGTCGGATACACCATCTAGCGCAATCATCAAGCCTTTCGCTTGAGGCTCTTTTACACTCGGAATTTCAACCACAGCAATGGCCGCATTATTGCTCACAAGCGTGCTCGCTTTGGTCAATTCATCAAGCGATGCTTCAACACAATCAAAACGATTTAGCGTACCAGCATTTTGTTCGAGAAATGCCGCTGTTGCAAAAACCTGCTTCACCTTCAATGAACTACTTGCTAACTCTAGTACGTTCTTTTCACCCTGAACTAGGAATAAGCCATGCGCTTTACGCTGTTTCTTTTGACCTAAAGCACGAAGCAGTTTTAATTGGTTTTTTGAAATCATTAAAGTATCCCAGGTGAAAATGGTTATTCGGCGAGCGTACCCTAAACAATCTTCACGACAGTTCGGTATCGAGCGGATGAGATTATAAATTATACCTAAATAACCTCAAGAAGCTTGATCATCAGAAGACGTTGAACACCAAGCGTAGCCAAAATAAAAGAAAGTTCAAAAACGAAAAAAGCCCTGCGATAACGCAGGGCTTTCAAAGGGTGGGACCCCAGCCACATCCCGGCACACAAGTCACACGCTGCGGCTGCTTCCTTCCGGACCTGACCGAGTTCACGAGCTATTGTTGCGAGAGGACCAGAGCCCCATAATTCTTTTCGAGAGGTCTTGCCTCAATCGATGGGGCGATTATTCAGTATCAGCTCTCATAATGCAAGAGCAAAAACCTTGAATTTCATCATTTCATTACCGTTTGAACAAAACTCGATCAATTCATTCCTTTATGATGAAACCGTGCAGTCACGATAAGAGGAGTCGTGCCGTGAGGACTGCTTACTCATGTACATGTCTTCATCAGCCAAATGCATCGCTTGCTCTAAGCTCATGTGCCGTTCCCTTTTTGCAGAGAAACCAATAGAGATACTTATAGACTCCAAATCACTACATAATTTGCCTTTCACATCGATTCTACTGAGCTCTCTCATTGCTCTAGTTAACTCGGCTTGCGTTGGATAACCCAGCAATATGAACTCATCCCCTCCAATTCGATAACATCTTCCCGACCAGACATAATGAATTTTTAGCGCCAGTAGTTGTAAAACTTCGTCCCCAGCGCGATGACCATAAGTGTCATTGATTCGTTTGAAATGATTAATGTCTAAGTAAAGTATGGATAGATCTTTGTTTACTCCTTTTCGATACTTTACTTGCAACGCACGACGATTCCTTAACCCTGTTAAGTTGTCAGTGTTCGATTGACGGTAAAGATAAAGCGAAACACAAATAGCAAACAATAATACAAAGATAAACACAGCTTGTGTTTGCGTCGCTAATCGAATCTCATATTCAAGTGCGGTACGCCAATCTGGGCGTACATCGTACTGAGCAATGATCTTATCAACTTCTAACATCGCTATCGCTCGACTGAAGAAAGGCGCAAGCATGGCTCCTTTTTCATTCGCGACCAATCCAACAGAGAGTTGTGACTCATAAAACTCACCAATAGCGGTATCCTGCTCTATCGGAACCAATTCACTGAGACGTAAAAAATGATTGAGCATCGCCGTATCCATCGGAATGTAATCGACTTCTTCATTTAGTAGCCCCTGAATGAGCTCTTGTTGGGTACGATAACGTTTGAGTTCTTTTAGCGGTAACAGTTGCGTCATCATTTGATCGAAAAAGTCATCCTTAACTACGCCAATCCGCTCAGATATCAACTGTGAAACATGAGAGTATGTGCTCGGCTTGTAACCTAAACGCTTGACCATCACCGATGCTGGCGCGTAATGGGGCTTTGGAAAGTAGCTAAATGCGCGCCGCTCACGGCTGACCGTTAACGGCGCCAAAATTTCGAAATTACCTTGGATAAACTCATGGTACATAGAACCCCAGCTTTCACCAGGCTCACTAATGATCAAGCAGTTTAAAGCCAAGATCTCACAGCTTCTCAGGACTACATCAGCCGTCATCCCTTCGACACTACCATCTGCGTTGTATACAACATATGGAAAGATAGATTCGAGCTTAATCCGTATTGGTTCATTAAAATCAAGGGGTAATAAACGAATAGAATCACGCAACGCTGCTCGCCTTAATTCAAATTGATACTGGGAAATTTCTTCGCGAAGCTGCTTTTGCACCGCTTCCCCGTGAATAAACGTAGCGAACGTGTCCAACTCTTCAAGATGATGATCTTTTTTACTGATGATGGATACGGGCTTTATCGAAATCTGATCATTGAGCATCTTGGCGTCAAACCCCTCCATCAGCATCGGCTTGAGCTGGTTAATGGCATCGACAACGCCATCCACAGCACCTGAACGTAGCAGTGTCACTGCTTGTTCGTGACCTTGATAAGAGATCTGTTCTAGCTCAGGGTAGTATTGTTTAAGTAATTGGGCATAAACTGTATCTTTGGGGACGCCAACACGCGAAATGTCACTCAACGTCGAATCTTTTAAACCAAAGAGGTAAGTATATTCGATATTTGTTGGGCGGGAATAACTAAAACGTTGAGCACGTTCTTGTGTGTAAGTGATATTCGCAGCAAAGTCCGCTTCCCCATTCGCTACTGAATTTAGAATGGCATCAAAGCTGGAGTAGTTCACGTATTGAACGGTAAAGCCAAACTCCTTTGAAGCAGCATTGAAAAGAACACGAGTGACGACATCATCCGCTTCAGTCGCGACTTTATAATGAGCAATTAAAGGGGCTTCGGCTTTTACATTCAAACTCAAGAGGCAACATGCAAAAAGCAACAGTGTTCGAGCAAAAGTTGTCATGACAAACTTATCTTAAATCAACCACTTATATTGTGGTTATTATTATTGGAAGTGTAGTAAATATGAAATGAAGAACATATACTAATCTCCATTTTGTTCCACAACCAATTCGATACTCTGCCGCACATGTCACTTTTTACCTGACTAAAAATTCATAATTCAGCCTGTTCATCGCTACTACGTAAAATATAGTCAGTCATCCAAGCCGTCCCTAACAAACAGATCCAAACCACGAAAACAGGGTTTGGCACATCCGTGGTCGGGCTGACGACTAAAGCGGCAAAACCCACAGTCGGCAATGTCCAACATAATAATTTGCTCCAACGAATGGTATGTTGAAGCTTCGCAAGTGCTTCCATTGACGCTAACATTCCCGTCAAACTTAACGCCATAAGAACGGCGTATGGTAGGCCTGCAATCCACAATGGGAGCAACAAAAACAACGGCCACCAGCTGTGTTTATTGGATGGCGTCCAATGCGCAGCCGACCACCACATCGCCATAACCGCAATGGTTTGAACCACTGTAACCCAAGCAGACCCATCCAGCTTACCGCCTTGCTGTGTGACCATAAGACCAACTTGCAGTGTAAGTACAATAAGACCAGCGGTGAGCAACACACCTAAAGAGCTTCTACGAGAAAATACCACCATTAAAAGTGGGAAAAGGATCAGAACACCAACCGACAAAGCAATTGGCTGCATTGAGAGTGTCGCACCAAAAGCCATCATCGCGCCCAGTAATACTAGGCCAGCGAACCCACCTTGTGGCAGAACCCACAGCGCGGGGATCATAAGTGCAAGAACGGGAATGTCACCCTCGCTCAAACTCATCGCCCGAACGCAGACAACAGCGAGTAAGGTCGTAACGAAAAATTGAAGTGTCGATAAAATCATAGCGCCTCCTGGCTTCCCCACCTACTTGGTAACTCAACGGCAAAAACTGGGATTGAAAGTCGTTGAGAGGGTCTAGATTCAAGCTTAGCTTGCGTTTGCTTCATGCTGTTTAAGGCTCATCAACCAACGACACTAAAGAACAGAAAATGTAATTCTTCAAAGTGAGTCGCTGGCAACACAAGGGTTAAGAACCGTTAGCAATATACAAGTCCAATGGTTTACCATTCCTTAGTAATCCAAAATAGACACTTTTGAGTATGGACCAATTTTTAGCGCAAATCTTTGCTGTAATTCACCAAATTCCAAAAGGAAAAGTCTCCACCTATGGGGAAATTGCAAAAATGGCCGGTTATCCGGGCTATGCGAGACATGTTGGTAAAGCACTGGGCAACTTACCAGAAGGCAGTAAACTCCCCTGGTTTAGAGTGGTAAATAGCCAAGGAAAAATATCTTTAAAAGGCAGAGACTTAGAGCGACAAAAAAAGAAATTAGAAGCAGAAGGGATTGAAGTATCGGAAGTTGGCAAAACTTCACTTAAAAAATACAAATGGCAGCCTTAAGCTGCCATTTTTTGTTCTCACTACGTCGTATTAACGTGTGCCAACTAGACGAATATCTAACTGGTGAGTTTGTGCGTCATCTGTAATAACACCGTTATGTGTGTCGCTGATAAAACGCAGCTTTCCATCTACCTCAATGCGAGCACGAACGCTGTAACGATGGTTTGGTTTGATTTCATTGCTATCGTAACTCAACTCAAAAGAAAGAGGAACTTGCTTACCTTCTGTTTCGAATGTCTGTTTCGCCAACACTTTTGCTGGCGCATCCGCCAAGGACACATCTTCTAACGCAATAGTAACCACTGCGTTTGGTGGCAAGGCAATCCGCTCGCGATAAGCCACTGTACCTGTAATCGTCTTCATTGACGCCTCTGTAGATTCCATTTCTGTATTTTGAGAAGTTTGGCAACCCACTAACGCAGCCCCAAAGAGTAGAGAAGTAACAAGTAGTAGTGTTTTTTTCATATATTCCTCGAAAAGAGCATTAAACCGAAGCAATTATAGGTGTGGAATATAAAACTGTCTGCTTCCTGTCACTTTATTTGACAATAGTTTGACTGAGTTAGAATTTATCAAACAATTGATTTTGTTTCATAATTGGAACAATACTATTTCTAAGTTACTCAATAGTTCTTAACTATGCCACTTCACAAGAGTGAGGCTGTTGAGGTAACTTGGAATGAAAGACAACGGTGAGGAGACACAATGAGTAAACCACTACGAGAATTGCTCAGCCTACTACAACTCGAAAAATTAGAAGAAGGCTTGTTTCGTGGCCAAAGTGAAAACCTAGGTTTGCCTCAAGTTTATGGCGGTCAAGTAATTGGGCAAGCACTTTCTGCTGCGCGCTACACCGTTGAAGAAACACGCACGGTACACTCCTTCCATAGCTATTTTTTGTACCCTGGCGATCCAGAAAAACCTATTATTTATGACGTAGAAAATCTGAGAGATGGCCGTAGCTTTAGCACTAGACGCGTAAAGGCAATTCAAAATGGACGCCCTATTTTTTACCTAACCGCATCCTACCATGGCGATCAACCTGGGTTTGATCATCAAAAAGAAATGCCAGATATCCCTGGTCCAGAAAACTTTGCCTCAGAGAGTGAGCTCGCAAGCCATATTGCAGAATTTCTACCCAAACGCTTACGCAAAACATTTTGCGGGGAAAAGCCAATCGAAACTCGCCCCGTTACGGTTATCAACCCTTTGAAGCCCAAAAAAGCAGAACCCAAACAGTACCTTTGGATTCGTGCTAATGGTGAAATGCCAGAGAATCAGCTAATTCATCAGTACCTTCTGGCCTACGCATCCGATTGGGGATTCCTTGTGACAGCAATGCATCCACATGAAGTCTCATTAATGACGCCTAACTTTCAAGTGGCCACCATTGACCACTCTATCTGGTTCCATCGTCCGTTTAAGATGGATGAATGGCTTCTATATGCGATAGAGAGCCCAACGGCGAGCAATACTCGTGGGTTGGTCCGTGGCGAAATATACAACCAGCAAGGTCACTTAGTGGCGACCGCCGTGCAAGAAGGGGTGATGCGTTACACGAAATAGCTCGTGTTCGCCAGACGAAAAAAGGAGTGCTGTTCCGCACTCCTTTTTTAATGGGTATCAAACGATGATTAATTTGGTTGATACTTCATGTTAACAACCGACCATTCGTAAAGTGATTTCGGGTAACCATATTCGCCTTTCCCGTAAATGACATTTGGGTCGGCATAGAATCCACCTTTATTCGTTGCTAAAAATTCACGAACCCCACGACGGTAAGTAATCACAGGTGCTACTAACTCATACTCTACCTTTTCCATCTTCGAGTCATCAATTATTAAGAACCGAGTCATACGAATCGTGCTGCCGTTGGTGCAGTACCCTGGGTCATCGTAGTCAATTGCTTCAAAAGGCTTGAGATCATCTTCGAACAGTTCTGATGTACATCCATCAAATCGAGCCACATGTACCCACGCAGCTTTTATTAGAGTTTGGTCATCGTTACCCACCGGCTTGAATGCAAGTAGTGCAATCTTACCTTTGCCGTATAATTTCAATTCTTCGTCCGTTGGCTCACGCACTGAACGAACGTTCATCAAACCAAACTCACTTTCTTCTAAGTTAGAAAACTCACGTGCATTTAGCGTGCTAAACAATACTGTTTGTTCAGTTTCAAGCAATGTATATTGATCCGCAACACCTTCATCTGCAAAGCTTAGATACAGCTGGACTTTCTTACTTTCCAACGCTTTGTAATCTCGAGATTCTCCTTCCGAAACGTCGAGAGAAATCCAACGTCTTTTTACTGGTGGGAGGTCAAGTAACGTCAGCTCTTCCTTATCAACATCTAATGAAGCGACTCCTTTAATTGTTGAGCTGGATATTTGATAGCTGCGTTTTCCTATTGGTGTACCAAAATCTAGCTTAACCTTTTTAAATGGTTCAAATTCCACCTTCATTGTAGAAGCACTTAAACCAGGGTGATTCGCTTTGTTAATAGTGCCATTTACGACGATTGTTTTAGCTTTGTAGTTGCGCCCAGTGAGGGTTACCTCTACTTGGTACTCGCCTGCGTGTAAAATCTTCAAGCGCCCCGTATCAGGGGAAACTAACTCGACCACAGGATCTTTTTGGTTAATAAGGCGGTAACTTGCCTTCGCAGTCCCACCACTCATCACTGGTGAGATAACACTACCAGCGGAGAATTCTACCGTTGGGTAAGTAACCGATACAGGGTTTGTGCCTTGTTTAATCGTGACCAAGAAACTGCTTTCACCCGGATTAACTTTATCGTCCCCCGCATCCGAAACAATAATTTTTGTGCTACCCGCGTTGAGAATTTTCATGGCACCCGTTTGGTTGTTTAAGGAAACCACATCTGTTGCTGCGTTGTCTTCAAATCGATAAGTAAGCTCCCCGACCACACCAGAGATTTCCGGCGCAAGAAATGTTTGGTCAACCTTCCAAATCTCTTCCACATCGGATTGAACTTCAATTCGACTCGGCGCACTCAGAATTGTCACGTAGACTTTTTGATCAGGACCAACGGTATAATTCGCGCTCTCTTTTCTGCGCACAGTTAACGTCGCTTTACCCGCTTTATACACATGGAGACGTCCTTCACTAAAACCACCGACAACATCTGGTGCGGTGTTATCTACAATCTCAATTTGCTCGTCAGCACTCAAACCAAAATCACGGTGAAGATCAAAACTGTATTTGTTGCTGTATACAACGTCATAATCGTGCGTTGCCATGGGTTGGCCTTCAGCCTTTGCAACTTTAATGACGACATTAAATTGAATAGGTTGGTAGAACTCCCCACCATCGTCTTCAAACTTAAGGTCGTACTCACCCGCAGTCACTACCTTCAACTTGCCGTCAGTCATTCGTAAGCCATTAGGTAAGCTGCTAACTAGATTTACGTTACCTTTTTGCCCTTTAAACGCCAGAGGGATTGAAAGATTTGGTTGATAGGTAAGCGGCATTTCAATGTCTTTTATAACGGGATGAGGCGCGCGATTAACTTCAAGATCAAAACGAGTTTTGCTTGCAGGATAATTACGCATGTCATGCTCGTAAATTTCCACTTCAGCAGCACCAACACCTTTGATCAGTAATGCTTCACCATTTTCAGTTTTAGCGACAACGTCTTCACCACGAATGATTCTCAGCTCATAGTCACCGTAGGCGTTCGTCACCTTAGGGAAAATTCGTCCACCTTCCTCATAAGTTGTGACGATATCCGCTGCGCTGATTTCTTGACGCTTGCCTTGTTTTATATCCACAAAAAATTGCGCTGTTTGCTGTTTATCCAGAAACGCGTCGCTGTAAGTTGCAGTCGCTTCAACCGTTAATCGACCAACATTATGAACAAGAAGCAAACCCGTTTCAGGGTCTAGCAACTCGGCCACCTTGCTGTCTGGTACGCTATTTATGATTTTGTAAGAAATACGTTGCGTTTGAGCTTTATCTAGACGCACTGGTTCTAACGTCAACCCTTCTCGATACTCGTCTTCAAGCAAAGCGAACTGTAATGGCCCCGGAACTACTGCATGCAGTTTAACCGTAGCGCGAACTTGTTTCGGCAAGTAAAAGTCGTTACCTGAATCAGTAATCAGCACCGATGCCTGACCAACTGAACCTAATGAATATACCGACCCGTTCTCATCAACACGAATCAAGTTATGACCACTTTCTACCTCATAACTCAGTTCGCCTTTTTGGCCACGGACGATCAACGCTTTTCCTTCTGACTCAATCGCATTGAAATTCAGATCACTCACTGAAAGTTCAGTATTGATGCCTCGCTCTACAGTCACAGAAAATCTTGCTTCAGAAGATTCATAAGCAGAGCTACTATCTGTAGCAAGAATAGTCGCCGTTCCTGGGCGCAGAATTTGTAGTATTCCTGAGTCATTAATTTTCACGACATTTGGCGGATTAGAATCAATGACTTGGTAAGATACCGACCCATGTACATTGCTCAGTTTTGCTTCAGTAACCGTTCCCACTCCTTCAAACTTCAACACCGTGTCTTCCACTTTTAATTGCGGACGGTTCTGCTTTGTTACCGTAGTTGGTGTCTTCGTATTGTTCGGCTTAGAGTCTCCCCCACCGCCACAGCCAGCGAGTAAAGCTGCGAGAAAAAGCAAATAGTAATTTCTGTTCATTTTTAGTAATACTTTGTTACATACAAGATGGGGCGATAATAATACGATGTTTTATTAATCACTATCCCCATTTTTGAGTACTTTATTACTTAAGTAATTGCTACTGTATTAATCCTAAAAATAAATACTCAAAAATAGCGACCAAATTACATAAAAACACAAAAAGCAAACGTTTAAATCAAACTCTTCCATTAATTTAGTAAAAATTAATATTCAATAAAATAAAACATGAAAAATAAAGAGAAAAAATTGCGTTATTTTTTCTTTCATTATGATGTATAGGATTAATGGACTGCAAAAACAAATGGTTAATGAAAAATAGAAGAGAGAATAAATATCGTTTATATTTATAAAAATCTGGTAGGAAATAGTTTTAAAAGCATAATCAAACTACCTTTTAACATTTAAAATACTAAAAGGTAGAATTAACATTAGATAGAATTCTTATAGGGCGAGTTATTTTAGGATTGGTAACTCTGTTGTGTATTTAATGGACTCCATAGCAAATGTTGAAGTCACATTAGATAGCCCTTTTACGCTATTAACTAACCGCTTATAGAATTCGTCAAAACACTTCATATCTTTGACTAGTACTTTCATCATGTAGTCATACTCGCCAGCCATACGATAAAACTCCATTACCTCAGGAAAGTCACTCACAGTTGTAACAAAATGGTGATACCAACCTTCGGAATGATCAATCGTTTTTAACTGAACAAATGCAATGAAAGATAGCTCGAGCTTTTCTGCACTTAACAACGCCACGCGTTTTTCGATGTAGCCCTCTTCTTCCAACCTTTTCAAACGCTTCCAACATGGCGTCGTTGTCAGATTTACCTGCTCTGCTAACTCATTTAATGACAAGGTGCTGTCGGTTTGTAACAACGCAAGCAGCTGTTTATCGACCCGATCCAAAATCATCCTATAAAACCCACGAAGTGTAGAAAACTTTTCTATCAAAATAGTCATTACCGGCAACTATAGCAAAGTTTTTCTCTCGCATTATAGGTAAATTATTCCCATCTAATGCTTATCTATCGATTTCCAAGGAGAGACGCCATGTGTACTGACCACAACTGGATCAACAATGCAGTGCGTAAAATTGAAGCAGACTTTCAACGTTCTGCTGATACTCATTTATTTAAACTTGAACTGCCTTCTCTTGATGGTATCGATATCTACCTAAAAGATGAGAGCACGCATCCAACAGGCTCTCTTAAGCATCGATTGGCGCGCTCATTATTTCTTTACGCTATTTGTAATGGATGGATTGGTCCTGAAACCACTGTAATCGAGGCGTCCTCAGGCAGCACTGCCGTTTCGGAAGCGTATTTTGCGCGTTTACTTGGCTTACCGTTCATTGCCGTCATGCCGAAAACCACTGCACGTAAAAAGATTGAACAAATTGAGTTTTACGGTGGTAAAGCGCACCTTGTTGAACGATCAGATCAGATTTATGACGAGTCTCGACGCTTGGCTCAAGAGCTAAATGGTCACTACATGGACCAGTTTACTTATGCTGAACGTGCTACTGACTGGCGCGGTAACAACAACATCGCGAACTCTATCTTTAGCCAAATGGAGTTAGAAGATCACCCGATTCCTAGCTGGGTAGTGATGAGTCCTGGAACAGGCGGCACATCAGCAACCATTGGCCGTTTTATTCGTTACCAAAAATACGACACCAAGCTTTGCGTGGTAGACCCTGAAAACTCAGTGTTTTACGACGCTTTCCAGTCAGGAAATCACTCATTAAAAGGTGATACTGGCAGCAAAATTGAAGGTATCGGGCGACCACGTGTCGAACCAAGCTTTATTGCTGGTGTCATTGATGAAATGCGCAAAATTCCAGACGCAGCCAGTGTGGCAACTGCCCATTGGGTATCTCAGCTGATTGGGCGTAAAGTCGGCGCATCAACAGGCACCAATCTTTACGGTGTGCTGCAATTGGCTTGTGAGATGAAACAACGCGGTGAGAAGGGTTCTATCGTGACGCTTCTATGTGATTCTGGAGAGCGTTACCTAGATACGTATTATGACTTAACATGGGTAAAAGAGAACATCGGCGATATTCAACCTTACTTAGCTCAACTCGAAGTCATTCAAGCAAAAGGTTGCGTTGAGCCAGCTTGTTGCGGCTCAACTAACGCTTAACGTGCAAACTGGACTTTAAAAAACAGCCCAACTTCATGCGGGCTGTTTTTATCGCTGGGTTTTACTTTTTCTGGCGCGCTTCAAACGCAGCCAATTGTTCTGGCGTTGCCGCTGGTTGATGATTTTGTTTCCATTCATCGTAAGTCATGCCGTAAACACGTTCGCGAGCGTCATCAATATCTAAATCCAAACCGAGATTTTCAGCCTCAGATTTATACCATTTGCTAAAGCAGTTGCGACAGAAGCCCGCAAGGATCATCAGATCGATGTTTTGTACGTCTTTGTTGGCATCTAAATGCGCCAATAAACGGCGAAATGTCGCCGCGTCTAACTTATCTTGTTCTTCTTGAGTCAAGTTTTTATATTTGAATTCAGCCACTTTCCTTTCCTTTTCTCTTATTTGACTAGCTTTCGTCACCATATCTAGTTAGTCGGTAGTCATGAGTAAGAAGTATGCTTTAGCGCAACAATTCCCATTCAAAAATCACTACCTTTGATAAAAGCTGATATGATAATTACCATCCATCCTATTGATTAAATTAACATTTAAACAAATCATTACAACGGTCTTTTACCAAGGTTATCGTCTAGTTATGAAAAACGCCATTCTATTATTGTCTGCCTTGACCATTAGCGTGCCAACTTTAGCTGCTCAAGAACAAGCTCATCAATCTTATTTTTATCTGGGTAGTGGTAACGTTGGTTTTGATACACCGTATTTCGGCTCGGATAGAGACAATGAGTGGTCAACACCACATATCACAGTTGGCTGGGGTTACCATGTAAACCAATACCTCGCGTTTGAAGGGGTTCTGCGCTATTCACAAAATGAACTTAAGAACGATGCTCTAAAAACTGACTTAGATCTTCACTATTACCAAGCAGGTATGTCTGCTGTTGTAACGAGTGATGACTTAGGCGATACGCCACTATCACTATTCGGTCGCGTAACAGCGCTTGGCACTCAAGCCGAAATGTACGTACCAAACGAACAAAAAGTCACAGATGACTCAGGCGCACTATTCAACATCGGTGCTGGTGTCCATTGGGATATGAGTACAGATATCTGGTTACGCGCAGAGTACATTTATAATGTCGCGGATATGGGTTTTGAAGATTTTTACGACAGCTACGAAGGTGTACAAATCAGCCTAGGTAAACGCTTCTAACATTAGATAGCACCAAGTTTCCATAATTGAAAAACAAAGAAGCCGAGTGTTTTGCCTCGGCTTCTTTTAGATTCTATAGTATGTCGTCACTTACTGAACAGAGAACGTTTCTGTTGCCTCTTTGTTCACATGGTTGCTTGGTTGACCAGCATCGAGAGAATGCAAAATACCATCTTGACGATCTTTTAATGCATTCGTCAACGTTGGAAGTGCGGTAGTTGCTAGCAACGCCATAACACCTGCAACTAAAACCATTTCGACCATGTAACTACCACGTACTTTTTTCAAGGAAACACCTCAATAATAATAGGCATAGGCTGCTTTCCTAGCATTAAACCTAACAAGACCCAACATTCAGTCAAAACGATGAGCGAGTCCTGTGCCCCTCGAAGAAGTGGCGAAATAATAAACAAAAATAATCATTAAATCTATAATTAATCACTATCTATATAAAAAAACACCGAACAAAAATTGCCCGGCGTTTTCAATCAAAGCTTTACGTGCTACTGCTAGGGGTGGGCAACACGGCCCTTCGTATCATGGCTAATTGCTTTGTTTAACTCTGCTTCTACATGACCTGGGGCTTGTGTTTTCGCCGAAATCAATCGGTACATTGCCGGGATAACAAACAAGGTCACCAATGTCGCAAACCCCATCCCGAAAAAGATTACCGTACCCACGGCAATACGGCTCTCATAACCCGCCCCTGTCGATACTATCAACGGAATTGCGCCAGCAAGTGTGGTAAACGCAGTCATCAAGATTGGACGTAGACGACGCGCGGCAGCATCAATGATCGCTTTTTCAAACTCAACGCCACGATCACGTAGCTGATTGGCAAATTCTACGATCAAAATACCGTTTTTCGTCACCATACCAATCAACATGATCATGCCGATCTGACTATAAATGTTCATACCTTGGCCCATAATAACCAAACCAAGAAAGCCACCAAATACACCCATCGGCACCGTAAACATGACCACTAACGGGTTTACGAAGCTTTCAAACTGAGCCGCCAACACGAGATACGCCACTAGCAGTGCCAATGCAAACACAACAGCAACACTCGCTTGGTTCTCTTTAAAGTCTTTCGACTCCCCCGAATAACTCACCGAAATGTCACCCGGTAAGTTGTCGATGGCTTCCTGGTCTAGGTAATTCAGCGCATCTCCTAATGTATAACCTTCCGACAGGTTGGCAGTAATAGTGATGGACTTCTGTTTGTTGTAGTGAGAAAGACGAATAGAGGCCGCCACTTCTTCAATTTTTGTGACCGCATCTAACGTCACTAGCTGACCGCTATTCGTGCGCAGATAAATCTGACTTAAATCTGCAGCATTATTAAAGCTATTTTCATCACCGCGAAGATACACATCGTACTCTTCGCCACGCTCAACATAAGTCGTTTCGCTTTTACCACCGAGCATGATTTCTAGGGTGTCAGAAATGTCTTTAACACTGACTCCTAGCTCTGCGGCACGCTGTCGGTCAACTGTAACCAATAACTCAGGCGTTTTTTCCGAGTAATCTATCTCTGCTCCTTCCATCATTGGTGATTCTTCTGCTTTGTTCTTTAGCATTTCAGCCCAAACAACGAGCTCATCGTAATCAGAGCCGCCTAATACGAACTGAACTGGCTCACTCGAACCACCTTGGAAACCTGGCATAAATGGGAACACTCGAACATCTGGGATACCTGCCAATTCTTTCCGTACTTTGTTAAGGGCTTGCTGAGCCGTGATATCACGTTCGTTCCAATCTTCTAGAATCATGATCACAAAGCCTGTCTGGTCTCCTGCCTGGCCACCAAACGCTGGCGTTTGGATGCTGAATGACTTCAGATAACCTTGCCCTAGTAATGGCATCAATCGGTCTTCGACAATATCCATATTGGCTGACATACGATTGTACGACGTAGCATCTGCACCGCGCACAAACGCAAATATCACACCGCGATCTTCTTGTGGGGTCAGTTGGGCCGGTACCTGATTCATCAAGAAATAGCTACCGCCCAAACAAGCTAGAATCACCAGCGGAGCAGCCCAACGTACTTTCAATGTGCCTTTCAATAATGCGCGATAACCACTCTCAAGCTTGCTAAACAAGCGATCAACCGCTTCATTGAATCGATTTGGTTTTACATTCGCTTTCAAAATCTGACTACCTAATACAGGAGTCAGAGTCAGGGCAATCAAAGAGGAGAATATGACAGACATAGCCAGCAATACAGAAAACTCTGTAAATAGTAGACCTACCATGCCATCCATAAAGGAGATCGGTAAGAACACCATCACCAGCACTAATGTTGTTGCTATAACAGCAAAACCAACCTCTCTGGTGCCTTTATATGCGGCGAGTAATGGCGATTCACCGCGTTCAATATGGTGGAAGATATTCTCTACAACCACAATTGCGTCATCCACCACCAAACCAATCGATAATATCAACGCCATCAAGGTGATCAAGTTGATAGAAAACCCAAAGTAGTACGCGGCAATGAACGAAGAAATCAGAGAAACAGGCACCGTAACCGCAGGAATTAAGGTTGCACGCGCTTGGCCGATGAAAATGTACAACACCAAAATCACCAAGCCGCCCGTGATAAATAGCGTGCTGTACACCTCTTCGATTGAACGCTCGATAAATACTGTCGCGTCGTAATCTATCGCAAGGCGTGTACCTTCTGGTAAGAACTTCTGGATGTTATCGACTTCAGACCTAACCAGCTTCGCAACCTCTAACGGGTTTGCGTCTGACTGCGGTACCACACCAAGACTGATGTTTACTACACCATCACTTTTGAAGGTTGAGTTTTCGTTTTCTGCACCAATGAAGACATCTGCTACATCTTTTAAATAGATAGGTGTATTGTCGCTTGCGCGTTTAATGACAAGATATTGAAAATCTTCAGGCGTGTTATAAGTACGAGCCGTACGCACGGACATTACCGTTGAGTCGTTGCGAACTTCACCACCTGGGCTTTCTAGGTTCTCACTTCGCAAAGCTGATGTAATGTCCGAAGCTGTAACTGAACGTCCAGCCATTAGTTCTGGCTTAAGCTTCACGTACATGACCTTGTACAAACCACCGGAGAGATCAATGGAGCTAACCCCAGAGATCAGGCTAAAGCGGTCCATCAATACACGTTCGGCATAATCGGTTAATTGAGTACGGTCCATCTCTGCAGAACTGAGATTGATGTAGAGCGACGCCTCTCCCGAGCCATTGTTCTTATAAACAATAGGGTCATCCGCTTCATCAGGTAGCGAGCGCTGAGCACGAGCCACAGCATCACGCACGTCGCTCACACCTGTGTTGAGATCGTAACCTAATTCAAACGTGATCGTGATACGCGACATGCTGTTACGAGTAGTGGAGCTAATTTCATCAACTCCACTGATCCCAGAAAGCTGGTCTTCCAAAACGGAGGTAATTTGGCTTTCAATAATAGTCGCAGATGCACCCTCATAACGCGTACTGATAGAAACGACTGGGCTTTCTATATCAGGCATTTCACGAACGGCTAATTTGGTGAATGACACAAAGCCAAACACACACAACAGCATGCTCAGAACTAACGCCGCGACAGGGCGTTTAACTGAAACGTCGGACAGTAACATTAGTTTTCTTCCTCATCCGATTCACTGTCATTGCGTGTCACATCCGTGGTGTTCGCTTTTAGTGGCGCGACAATTTCTTTCACTTCAACACCATCACGCATGTTAACAATGCCTTGAACCACAATCTTGTCACCAATCTCAACACCAGATTCGATCACCACCTCGTTACCAACACGAGCACCTAGCGACACTTCTTGACGAGTAGCTTTGTTATTTTCATCAATTACATATACAAAACGTTTAGTTCCGGAGTATTCAAGTGCTTGAACAGGAATGATTGGCGCCTTAATAGCAGGAAATGCTAGTGAAGCGTTCATCAACATGCCTGGCTTCAATTGATTTTCTGGGTTATCAAACTCAATACGCACGCGAAGATTCAGTGTTTCGGCGCTGATACGCGTATCAATACCTGTGACTTGACCAGTAAAGGTCTGACTACCCCATGCACTGGTTTTAGCAATGACTTCCATACCAATAGAAAGCATCGATAAATAGCGCTCCGGTACTTGTAAATCCAGTTCCATGACGGAAAGATCATCCAACGTCAAAAGTTCAGTACCCGCACTGACCATTTTGCCGCGGCTAAAATCGATAAAACCAACAGTGCCAGAAAATGGGGCAGTAATATGGAGGTCAGCTAAATTGGCTTGAGCAGCATCAAGCCTCGCTTGTGCTATTTCAACACTGGCTTTTTGTGCATCGATTTCAGTTTGAGTAATCGCATTCCGCTTAACCAAACGTTGGAACTCTTTTAACTTACGCTGTTCATCTTTAAGGTACGCCTTTGCCTCAATCAAAGCGGCTTGAGCCTTATCGTCATCTAACTTAATTAATAGCTGGTCTTGCTGGACATTTTGATTCGCTTTAACAGCGATTTGATTCACTTTGCCGGCGACTTCCGATGCGACAACCACAGACTCCGCTGCCTTTAATTTGCCGATAAGAGTTAAGGATTGATTGATCTCGTGCGTTTCTACTTGTTCAGTCACAACGGTAACCGCTGATCCTCCTCGCATCGCAGCGGAAACCGATGGAGAACTCAGTAATATAGAAAGCGTTAAAACAGATAACGATAACGTGGCTTTCATGCTCATGATATTGACTTCTAAACGAATAAACTTATGTCATTAAACTGCTTACAGTTTATCAGTAGATACGGTGTTTAACGTCAAGTAGTGTAAATTCAAGTAAAAAGCGCGCCTCTCTTCTGTTCAAAGGACAAACAAAACGCTGACTTTCTACCATCTTTGCCCAAAAAGACAGCATTCAACGTAAAAACGTAAGAAAAACGCTTTACAGCCTGAGCGAGTTTGCTATGATTCGCTCCGCACTTGGGAGATGAGTTGGGAAAACATCTTACTAAGTATAAAAATCCTCTGGAGGGGTTCCCGAGTGGCCAAAGGGAGCAGACTGTAAATCTGCCGGCACTGCCTTCGATGGTTCGAATCCGTCCCCCTCCACCATATTCTTTCTTATGTTTTTCCTTTAAACGTGAGAACAACTTGAAAGCTAGGTTGGGAAACTAACTTTTAAGTATAAAACACCCTGGAGGGGTTCCCGAGTGGCCAAAGGGAGCAGACTGTAAATCTGCCGGCACTGCCTTCGATGGTTCGAATCCGTCCCCCTCCACCATATTCTTTCTTATGTTTTTCCTTTAAACATGAGAACAACTTGGAAGCTAGGTTGGGAAACTAACTTTTAAGTATAAAAATACCCTGGAGGGGTTCCCGAGTGGCCAAAGGGAGCAGACTGTAAATCTGCCGGCACTGCCTTCGATGGTTCGAATCCGTCCCCCTCCACCATATTCTTTCTTATGTTTTTCCTTTAAACGTGAGAACAACTTGAAAGCTAGGTTGGGAAACTAACTTTTAAGTATAAAACACCCTGGAGGGGTTCCCGAGTGGCCAAAGGGAGCAGACTGTAAATCTGCCGGCACTGCCTTCGATGGTTCGAATCCGTCCCCCTCCACCATATTGAAGAAGCCAGCTCATTGAGCTGGCTTTTTTCGTTTCAGGATCTTGATAGCATAGTCCTACTACAACGAACCTTTCACTCCTAACCGAAACTCTTCTCGATTGAATACCTATCACAGTAAATAAGTGATCAGAAATAACGTAGGGAAAATGCTTGAGAACAAGGCGTAATTTTTTGATAAGTAGTTATTCTACAATCAAAAATTGCAACGCAGTTATCGAGTATTTTAACAAGCTAGAATGACCAGTTATTTACTACGATTGGTATAACCTATACTCAATCTCACTAAAGCAACCAACCCCATGTGAAACTCCACAAACAAAAGGCTGAGGAGCAGATCTTTACCCTACAAACAATGTACTAGCTATTTTGATTTTGTTAGTTCGTATGGCCTTAATATGAATGTTCAATATAAATAGGAAAACACTTGAGGACTTACTAGAAAAAGTGGGCTCGCAAAATTACCAAACGGACTCAATTAGTGATGTTTGTATAAAAACACGTACAAGAAATATAAATGATAGATACAAAAAATCCCGCAGGGGATGCGGGATTTTTACTAGTGACTAAATTGGTTTAAAGGTGACTAGCCTTGAATACCAACGATTAACCATGGCGCATTAGGCGCAGTCAAGTCACGCTCTAGGTGCCAGATATCTTCGATTTCTTCTTCAACACCTTCTACTGTGTCACGGTAACGACCGCTAAACTGCAGACTAAGCTGTGCTTTATTTGCATCGTAATCAGCACGGACGATCTCCGCATCAACGTACATTACGTCAGTATGCTGCTCACCGTCGAGCTTCGCGCGCTCTGCTTTTAGGTCTTCAAACAAGCTTGGAGAAACATATTCTTCAATAGTTTCTAGCTGGTTGTGATTCCACGCACCTTGCAGGATTCGATAGTGTTCACGAGAACCATTAATGAACGCTGCTTGGTCAAAACCCGGTGGGTAGTTATGTGGTACGTCTGTTTGAGCGCCAAAACCACCAAAGCCACCATTATTTGTGTTTGGTTGTTGCTCAAAGTTTTGCATGTTTGGTTGCTCAAACTTAGATGCGTTGCCACCAAATGCAGGCTGTTGACGATGCTGGTTCATACTGCCCTGCTTCGCACCTAGCATACCGCGCATTAGTTTAAAGATGACAAAGGCAATCAAACCAATAATTAGGATATCCATAAACTGGATACCTTCAAAAGCACCGCCAAAGAATGCAGCAAGTAGACCACCAGCAAGAAGTCCGCCTAGCAGACCACCCATAAGGCCTTTCTTACTTGAAGACTTTGTCGTCTGATCTTTGCCGACCGTATTGGTGTTTTGTTGCTGTTGTTTCGGTGCTGGTGCGGTTTTGTAGCTCTTACCGAAAGACTTACTGCCACCAAACTTCTTCGCTTCCGCGATAGGCGTTACAGCAACGGTAAACATCAACAAAGCAACAATAGAAAATAAACGTTTCATCGTTATCCTTAAAGTTAGCTATCTAAGATAGTGCCCCATTTTCAAGACGAAACAATCGTTGTTTCAAACAGTAGCACGCCAAAGATGATTTTTAAGTCATCATACTCTGTATACCGATTGATGAAAATAGCTTATAGAAGCTGACATGTATCAGAATATTGCCAAAAATGCAGACTGCTCACACTGCTTACAATTCACCTGAAGGCGCTTGATCAATGTAAAAAAAGTATGGAATAAGTTCACTAATACTCCAGATTGTTTTACTTGAATTAGAATCAGTGACACAGCTCAGAATCCTACACCTTGAGGGCACTTGGACACATTGCCTTGTTGACGGTTAATAGGTAGCTGACTATCATATTGAACGATGTTCAATAAAGTAGTTTGAGAGTATGGCGCGCAGAAACGATCACACCCGAGAAGAGTTAGTGAATTTGACCTTAACAACGGTCAAAAACTTTTTAGATGAGAATTCTTACCACGAACTCAGTCTTCGTAAAATCGCTAACATGATTGGTTACGTGCCAAGCACATTGGTAAATGTTTTTGGTAATTATAATTTGTTGTTGCTTCATGTTGTCGCTCAAACTTTAGATGAGTTATCTCAAGAAGCACGCAAAGCGACTAATGACAGCAAAGACTCCCATCAAGCGCTTTTTGAACTCGCTTATTGCTACCACGATTTTGCTCAAAAACACCCATACCGTTGGCAGTTAGTGTTCGAACACAACATGAATGGAGCAGAACTTCCGGAATGGCATGCCAAACGTATCGATGGTATGACGGGAATGCTAGAGTCACTATTGGCTCAAATCGCACCACATCGTACTGAATCCGAAGTGATTCAAGCGAGTCGAGTCCTTTGGTCTGGCGTACATGGCATTACTTTACTCAGTGTCGATGATAAGTTTTTCTCTAGTGAACCGATTGATGGCAAAGAGTTGATCAGTAATCTTCTTTCCAACTACCTCACGAACTGGTAACAAAGGATTATACATGTCATCCGACAGACAACCGTCCTTACTTACGCAGAGAAAATTCCTGCCCTATTTCATTACTCAGTTTTTTGGCGCTTTCAACGACAATATTTTTAAAAACGTTTTGCTGTTGTTTGTCGCATTCGCTGGCTCCAGTGCACTGCCTATTTCGAGCAATTTGTTCATCAACCTTGCGGCAGGCTTGTTCATTCTACCGTTCTTTCTGTTCTCTGCTTCCGCTGGCGTATTAGCCGACAAATATGAAAAGTCATGGTTTATTCGTAAGGTCAAACTATTTGAAATAGCCATCATGCTGTTGGGTGCCATCGGATTCATAACCGAAAGTTATGGTGTGCTTTTATTGCTACTGTTTTTAATGGGCACACAGTCAGCATTTTTTGGCCCAGTTAAATATGCCCTTTTGCCTCAAAAGTTAAATGCTAAAGAGTTAGTGCCCGGCAACGCTCTTGTTGAAGCTGGTACCTTTATCGCCATCCTTATTGGCACCTTAGGCGCTGGGATTATAGCCTCTGCAGACAACGCAAAATACCTTGCCGCATTTTGTGTCGTGATCTTCGCATTGTTAGGCTACTTGTCGAGCCGCTCAATCCCCTTTGCTGCAGCCAGCGCGCCCAATCTCTCTTTTCGTTGGCAACCATACAAGCAAACCAAACACACGCTCTCTATCGCCAAATCCGATCGAGTTGTTTTTCAATGCATAATGGCAATAAGCTGGTTTTGGTTTTTAGGCGCCGCATATCTAACACAATTCCCGAATTTCACTAAGATTTACCTAAATGGCACCGAGAGTGCGGTGTCTTTCTTGCTCGCTCTATTTTCCATTGGTATCGCGCTAGGGTCGCTACTTTGCAATTGGATCTCAAACCATCGTATCGAAGTCGGTATTGTGCCAATTGGTGCCTTTGGCATTACGGTATTTGGGTACCTAATGGCCACTTCCATTCCCAATGATCTACCTACTTTCCATAACTTTGTAGACTTCTTTAGATATGAGCCTTTTTGGCCATTATTTTTCTACCTATTGATGATTGGCGCTTCGGGCGGTTTGTTTATCGTGCCTCTTTACGCATTAATGCAGCATCGAGCAAAGGAAACCGAACGTGCTCAAGTCATCGCAGGGCTCAACATCTTTAACTCTCTGTTTATGGTCGGCAGCGCTGTCTTAGGTATTGTGTGCCTAAGTGTAATCAAGATGACAATTCCTCAACTGTTTGCATTGTTAGCCATTTTAAATTTCTTAGTTGCCGCTTACATCTTTTTGCAAATTCCTATTTTTGTAGTTCGCTTTGTCATGTGGATGCTTACGCACACCATCTATCGAGTTAAGCATAAGAATCTACACAACCTACCCGAGCATGGTGGGGCATTGATTGTATGTAATCATGTAAGCTACATGGATGCATTGCTACTTAGTGCGGTATGCCCAAGGTTGATTCGTTTTGTGATGGAGGAAGATTACGCCAACCTACCTCCATTAAGGCGCTTTTTACGTCGAACTGGGGTAATTCCAATTTCAGCGAGTAACAGAAGCTCTATCAGACGTGCATTTAACGATGTGGAAGCCGCGCTAAGCGAAGGTCATATCGTCTGTATTTTCCCTGAAGGAAGATTAACTTCAGATGGTGAAATGAATGAATTCATGCGCGGTATTGATATCATTCTACGTCGTAGCCCAGTACCTGTCATACCTGTTGCACTTAAAGGCTTATGGGGAAGCTATTTCAGCCGCGCAAAAGGTCGCGCATGCTGTGGCTTACCGACTCGATTTTGGTCAAAGCTAGAAATTGAAGCAGGACAACCGGTGCCACCAAATGAGGCAACGGCAAAAACAATGTTCGATAAAGTGCATCAACTCAGAGGCGACTGGCGATAAAATACACTTGAACACATGTTTAGGATAACTGAACATGTGTTCAAATCATTAAGACAAACTGACCACACCCAGTGCGATATACTCTCCCTTTCATTCACAACAGCGAATAAAAACCTTGAATAGAAACTACCTCCTGTTTGGGTTGGCGTTACTTTTTTGTTTAACCCCCCTTGCCTCCTCTCCTATTGCTCTAGTTATCGGTTTTCTACTCGCAAGTTTTGGTTTTGTGCCTTCCGAGCTGCCCATCGCTTCTTTTACTAAAAAGCTGCTGTCTTACTCGATTATTGGCTTAGGCTTTGGCATCAACTTTGAGCAAGCACTTGCAGTCACATCGGATGGTATCGGCCTGATCTTCGCCACTATTACAGGCACACTGATCATGGGCACTCTCATTGCCAGGGTAATTAAATTGGAGCGAGTAACCGCTTACTTAATCTCATCAGGTACTGCAATTTGTGGTGGTAGCGCAATTGCTGCTGTGGCACCGGCGATTAAAGCGAAAGACGAGCAAATTGGATTAGCACTGGCAACGGTATTTGTCCTCAACTCCATTGCACTCTTTGTGTTTCCTGTGATTGGACATGCTTTAGGGCTAGATCAACACACGTTTGGCACATGGGCTGCGATTGCCATTCATGACACATCTTCTGTTGTCGGGGCTGCCTCGGCCTATGGGGAAGAAGCACTAACGACGGCAACAACATTGAAACTCGCGCGCGCTTTATGGATCATTCCTGTTGCTTTGATCAGTGCCGTCATCTTTTCAAGAGGCCAAAAAGAGAATGGAAAGAAAAAACTAGCTATCCCTTATTTCATTTTTTGGTACTGTGCAGCTATCGCGTTTAGCGACTTCTTTCCTCAATTTGAAATGGTCTATCACGGCATTTTCATTGGAGCAAAGCAAGCGTTGGTTGTATGTCTGTTCTTGATAGGTTGTAGCATTTCAATTTCAAAACTAAAGTCTGCTGGAGCTAAGCCACTGTTGTTTGGTGTGACTCTGTGGGTGTTAATTTCGACCACTTCTCTAAGTTGGTTACTGTTTTAGATATTGGTGGTCTGCTTATCGCGTTGAGGGGACGGAATTTCCCGTTTGCTATTTTTGTATATAACGACCAACGCAATAGCGATCAAAAATGCCGTTAGCTCTGCAAGAGAGCGGGCTAGCCCTTCACTACTTATCGCGATACCAATTTGTAGTGCTACTGCCGCAATTAAAACTAGCTTTGCCATCCTGAACCTTATGCATTTTCTCTCCACGAAGAAGCATAATTATGATTCAGAGTTATAAGGATACGAAATTCTCTTTATGACTAATACATAGCAAAATTGACTAATGCTGAAGTGATGACAGCAGCCACTCTTTCACGGCCTTACGCGAAATTTTGATCCCACCTTCTAGTAGAGTTTGTGGCATTACGTGGTATTCCACTGGCCATTTAAACTTCTCTAATTTTGATTGCAAATGCTGGTCATACTCCGATTTGCTGCGCAATCCATTGGTCTGAATCACAGCTACTGGTCTATGACCAAACTCCGCGTCTTCGACTGGAACCACTATACTCTGCACTACACCATCAATTTGGTTCAAAGCGGCTTCAATCTCTTCACAATGGATATTCTCACCACCAGAGATAAACTGATTGTCGGCACGGCCGATTATCTTTAATTCATCACCTTGCCACTCGCCAAGATCTTTGCTGTCAAACCAGCCTTTCTCATCCAGAAATGGGGTAACATGTCCTTGATGGAAATACCCTGCCGCTAATGTCTTACCGCCAACAAAAATGCGTTGGTCAACTAATTTTATCTTACGGTGCTTCAATACATGTCCAGCATTACTGGTGCTGTCAATTCTCTTTGCGGTAACGGTAGAGGCCGCCTCCGTCATCCCATAACCTAACCATGTCTCAATGCCTTTCCCTGTTGCTCGTAGTGCCAACTCGTGATCAACGTGGCTGCCGCCAAGTAGCACATGTGTCAATGACAAATGTGCATCATCATCCAATAACCGTTTGAGCTGAGTCGCAACCAAAGAAGCGTGTGATACACCCTGAACATCATCAACAAGTTTCCCTGAACCGACTTTTAGTGTTGCTCCGACATATAGCCAACGATAGACAATCGCCAATCCAGAGACGTGATACAGCGGAAGCGATAATAGCCAAGTATCTTGCTGAGTGAAAATGAACTCCTGCAACAAGCCCTCTGCAGACGCAAGATGCTGTCGATGTGTATGAACCACAGCTTTAGGCTCCCCTGTAGAGCCAGAAGTAAATACTACTGAAGCGAGCCGGTCGTGATGATAGCTATCTTCAGTCAACGAATCACTCTCTTGCGGTGATACTACAAGCGGTGAAAGCAATGTTGCCTTGAGTTTTTGTATATCATGTTCAGAAAAGGTCGAAGCGCACTCCTGAGAAAACCAGATAAACCGAGTTTGATCAGGCCTGTAAAGTGTAGCAAGCTTACCCTGCAACTTATCTAGTGGTTGTTCCATGGTCAGCGCAGCGAGCGCACCTAACTGTTTGGAGGCAAGATAAAACAACAGTGTTTCTACTTGGTTCTTGCCAACCAAAGTCAGCACATCCCCCCGAGTTACACCCAAGTCATTCAAATAGTGAGTGTATTGGTCAATACGCTTCGAGAGTTGTTGCCAGTTTAATACTTCTGTTGATGTCTTGAGTGCAATAGAAAAAGGGCTCGTTTGAGCCCAATATTTCCATGGTGCCTTCGCAATATTGTCTACGCAGAATGCCACACAATCTCCTGGTCTTTTAGAGGAAGTACGGGAAGTTCACACTTAGGCCAGCCCTGCTCTAGCTGAGCTTTGAATAAGCCAATCGTATCCAAACCTGGAACTTCATCAGGCAGCTGCCATTGGGCAAAGCGCGCTAATTGAGTTAAACCGAGACTGGATTCAATGCTCGAGCTAATCACTGCTTTCATCCCTAGTGACTTCGCTTTCTCTATCAGTGTAATACAAAAATCCACTGAACCAATGAGTGTGGGTTTGATGATGATCGTTTTCACACCAGTTAGATCTTCAAGACGGAAATCTTCACGACGAACCGCATCTTGCAATGTTTCATCCCAAGCGATAGCAATACCAGTATTAATCGCAAAAGAGAGACTATCGCCAGGAGAGCGGCACGGCTCTTCCAAAAAGGTAATGCGCTGACGCAAAGACGGAGTAATGTATTTAGCAAACTGCTGCGCTTTTTCTGGTGTCCAAGCGCGGTTTGCATCAAGTCGAAGCGTTAATTGAGGGATTGATTCAAGAAAAAGGTTCACAAGCATGCCATCGCGAATTGGCTCATAAAGTCCAACTTTCACCTTAGCGACTTTCTCACCTTCCATTTCGTTCAGCTTTGGAATGAGCTCATCTGGGTCGCCAGTGCATAGTGGCGCTGTTTGGTATTTACCTTGTTGTGGTAAGCCACCAGCTAATTCAAGCTGTGCCATCGATAAACCAAACGCAACCGACGGGTACATATTGGTATAATCCACATCCAACTCTGCAACCCAACGCTCCGCCTGTTCTTGTAGCTGAACACCCGCATCTTCGGCGCTCTCTAAGCTAAAACCAGGAAGAGGAGCGACTTCTCCAAGCCCTGTTTTACCATCTTCGGAAAGCGCAACAACATAACCAACACGTTCGGTTAGCTTGTTGTCACGTAGGATGACACCACTATCCATGGGCAAGCTATAACGATAAATTTTCGCTTCACGCATAATTCAAGTCCTATGTAATGCCGTATATTTGAGCGTTCTGACGAGCAATCCCACCAGCCTCCCAGAGGGCGAGGCGCTCAGGAAAAAAGGAACAGAGGAGCTAACACGCTCCTCATTTAGACGGATTATGGGTTGCGAGGGAATTTATCGAAGTCTGGGCGACGCTTCTCGTTAAAGGCATTACGACCTTCTTGGCCTTCATCTGTCATGTAGAACATCATCGTTGCGTTACCCGCTAACTCTTGCAGACCCGCTTGACCATCACAATCTGCGTTTAATGCAGCTTTCAGGCAGCGCAATGCCATTGGGCTGTGTTGTAGTACTTCACGACACCAACGAACGGTTTCTTTCTCTAGATCCGCTAGTGGTACAACTGTGTTTACTAGGCCCATGTCTACCGCTTCTTGAGCATTGTAGAAACGACATAGGAACCAAATTTCGCGAGCTTTCTTTTGGCCTACGATGCGAGCCATGTAAGATGCCCCCCAACCACCATCAAATGAACCCACTTTAGGGCCTGTTTGACCAAATTGAGCGTTGTCAGCTGCAATCGTTAGGTCACACATCATGTGCAGAACATGACCACCGCCCACAGCCCAACCAGCTACAGATGCGATCACTGGTTTTGGACAAGTACGAATATCACGTTGGAAGTCCAATACGTTTAGGTGGTGCGTACCTTGGTCGTCTTTATAGCCGCCGTAGTCGCCACGGATCTTCTGGTCGCCGCCAGAACAGAATGCGTCTTCACCTAGACCTGTCAGAATGATCACGCCAACACCAGAGTCGTAACGCGCATCTGCCAACGCATCAATCATCTCTTTTACCGTTTGAGGACGAAACGCGTTACGCACTTGAGGACGCGCAATGGTGATTTTCGCGATACCATCTTCAGACTTATGGTAATGAATGTCCTCGTATTTCTCGCCGCAATCTTTCCATTGAACCGGAGCGTAAAGTTCTTCTTCAGAAATGCCTACTGTTTTAGCCATGGTGATTCCCATTGTTCTCGTTACTCTCACCAAAGTGAGACTGAATTATTTGCTTGGTATGTATCGCAAACTGTTTGGGCTGCTCTTGATGGACGTTATGACCAGCGCCTTCAACTTGTCGATACGCCAACCCGCTACGTTGTGCCAGTTGGCTAAATTTTTGGTCTTTCTCACCGCACAAGTAATACACTGGTATGTTCTGCTTTTGCAGTGAGGGCAACAAATATGCCTGTTTGGCTAACGATGTCGCCATCAACATATTCGCCACCGCTGAGCCAAGATTATCACTTCGCTTCGCAATGAATGTTTGTCTTTGCTCATGGTTTAGTGAAGAAAACACCGCTTGTTGGTACCAATCGTTCAAAACACGTTCAAGTGGTTCAGTTTTGAAACGCATTGCCCAGCGAGCATCATTCTCTAATCTCACCTGTTTCTCTGACTCAGTTTGAAGCCCGAAGTTTCCCCCTTCAACAATCGCGCCCGCAATATTGAGATCTGGAAAGCATTGATGGGCAATACCATGCATCGTAATGCGGCCGCCCATAGAGTAACCAATCAAAATAAGTGGTTGTTGTGAGGGAAATAATAAAGATAGTGTGGAATTGAGTAATTTGCAGCAATCATTCAGATCGCAGCAAGAAATAGATTGGCTATGCCCATGACCAGGAAGGTCAACCGTAACACGCTCATATTCGGGTAATGCATTTAAACACGCGAGCCAATCGGCACCGCTACCGAGTAAGCCATGCAAAAACACCAAAGTGGGCAACGTTCTACTTTGGTGTTTTTCTAATACAGGGAAACGTTCAAAGTAAAGCATTCAGACTCTTATTAAATGCCTTGAGTGTCTCAGCAGCTTGGTTAGATGGGGTTTGAACCTCGACCAGCAACGTTCCTTGGCGGTGACATAAATTCTCTTTTACAGATGATTGGAATTGCTCCAGTGTAGAAACATGCAAATACGCCAAACCAAACTGCTTTGCCGCGTGTTCAAACTGATAACCATGAGGCATTTGATAATATGTCGTCCTGCGCTCTGGTGGTACTGGCAACATATCAAAAATCGCACCGCCGTCATTATTAGTAACAACAAGTACCGCCGGCAGTTTATTGTGAGAAAATAGCGCCAGAGAATTGAGATCATAAAGTGCTGCTGTGTCACCAATATACACCAATAACGGATTACCTCTTGCCCGTTGCACGCCTGATGCCGTAGCAAACAAACCGTCAATCCCTGACGCGCCTCGATTAGTGAAAACCTCTACACCATCCAATTTTCCGTACATATCAACAAGCCGAACAAACAAGCTATTACCCAAGAAAACATCTACGTTCTTTGTGCGCTCGTTGATGTCTGCTGCCAACGCAATTTCGTCAACGGCAGACGCTGAATCAGATAGGAAGGCTTCTTCGATACGTTGATGAACTCGCTTAACGTCATTCGCTAACCTATCAGCCCACCCAGCAAATATTGACTTCTCAAAGCTAATGCGAGAAACCCACGTTTGAGGAGGCTCAACCCAGTGCATTTGCGCCAGATGATTTTGGTTATTCCGGTCCATACAAGGTGAGACATACCAATACTGAACGTCTTTATCTTGTTGACTCTGCGAAACTTGTTTATCAATCCAATGATTCAAACGTTTTGAGATGATTCGGCTACCAAATTGGATAATAAGTTCACAAGACTCAAGCTCGTTTACGAACTCGGGAAGTTGAAGCCATACATCGTAATGCGCCCAATCCGAACTGAGACCACTTTGCGGGTCTGCAAGTACCGGCCATCCCATTTTTTGTGCAAACGCCTGCGCCGACTGCGCTTGTTCAAGCGGTAAGCTGCCAATCACAACCAACCCTTTTTTGTCTGAGCAAGACGGGATGTTCGCCTGTGACAAATGGCTAAAACGCTGAGTATAAGTGCCGCTTCCTTTTCGCCATCCGGCGACCGAATCTAAGTAGGTTTGATAATCCGCTTTTGCGCCGTTGGAATACAAAGGCTCTGGAAATGCACAATTAATATGAACAGCACTACCCTGCAATTTCTGAGTAAACATCACTTCGTCAACAGAGGTCAGCAACCAGTTAAGCGACGTTGCTAAATTTGGGCTTGGTAAATTCAAACTGGCCGAAACATGATGTGAAAAAATACCCAATTGATTTATCGCTTGGTTTGCACCACAGCCGACAAGTTCTACTGGACGATCTGCTGTCAGCAGCACCAGTTTTTCACCAGTAAGTTTGGCTTCGGCAACCGACGGTAATAGGTTCGCCACTGCCGTACCAGAGGTAACGATAATTGCCACTGGCTCCTGAGTCGCTTTCGCTAAACCAAGAGCCATAAAGCCCAGTCCACGCTCATCAAAATGAGTATGAATGGAAAAGTCGGACTGTTCTGCCGCTTCTAAAGTTAAAGGCGTAGAACGAGATCCGGGAGCGATACAAACATGCTTAACGCCAAATCGCTGAAGCTCAATCAATATGGTTTCTGACCAAACTCGATTGAGCACCGCTTGGTCATGACTCATGATGCGACTCCCAATGGCGGATGATCAGAAATCAGCGTAAGTAACGTCGACATTTTCTTATCAAGTTCTGCCCACTCATGTTCTGCCACAGAACCAGGCACAATCCCTGCGCCCGCAAACAGTTGTACTTGATCACCGAGCACAAGCGCGCTTCTGATTGCGACACAAAACTCTGCTCGTTCATGGCTTATATAACCCATTGACCCCGCGTACCAGCCGCGTGCAAAGGGCTCATTATCAAGAATAAACTGCATGGACTCTTGTCGGGGTAAGCCAGCAACCGCCGCTGTTGGCTGAAGCGCCGATAACAACTGAACACCATTTATCCCCGCTCTTAGACTAGCGTGAATATTTCGCTTAAGGTGCTGCACTTTTCGTAGTCTGACCAAACTCGGTTCAGCTTCCACTTCAACCATTTCAGAATGCGGTGATAGACGGTCAATGATGTCGTCCACCACATACTGGTTTTCGTTGAGGTTCTTTTGGTCTTGGGATAACCAATTCGCCAACTCCATATCTTGAGTGGCATTGTCTCCCCGACCAATCGTACCTGCTAACGCTTCGGTATGTAGCTCATGCCCTACGCGAGAATACAAACGTTCTGGCGTAGACCCCATAAAACTGTGCTTACTGTCTAAGCTCAGCATGAAATGGAAGCTATGATGGTTATTTAAGTAACTTGCTTTAAGTAGCTGTGCAGCACTTAATGTGTTATCAAGCTGCACGGTAGAGCGACGCGCTAAAACCACTTTCTTAAAATCATCATTCTCTATACCAGTCAGAACCTTATGAACTAACTCATTCCATTGAGGCTGACTTGGCGTATGAACAATAGAGCGGATGTGAGACGAAATTGGAGCCAAGGTCGCGACCTCACAAACCAGTTTATTCAACCCAGCTAGAGTTCGCGCTTTGTCTTCTGAAATATTAACTGCGAGAGACCACTGTCGGTCAAAACGAATTAACTCAATTTGAGGCAAAAAGAAAAAAGAAGGCATACAGCGACGATTCTTCTCATGCTGTCCATCAAAAGAGCGCCCGCCCCAGACTCTTTGCCCTTCACCTAGAATGGTATAAGCAGGACCTGGCTCAACAAAAGCGTGCAATTGCCCTAGTGCAACGACCTCTTCACGTGTATCGCGGGACTGCCAATAAAACTTAGGGAAAAGTGGTTGTGCATCAAGCCAATCAATAAATGAGAAATTAGGTTTCTCGCTAAGGGGCTCGACCAGACGTGTTTGATTGCCTTCCGATTGCTGAACTCGCTCGATAATTTTCTTTACGGCTTGATGGAACTGTGACAAATCAACCTCGTTGTATGTGAGGATAAATGGTAACTGACGGCTACTCTAAGTTTAGACCCAAAGCAAATCAAGGTCGTATGCGATCTTTTGCAAAATCCTGTGATAGCAAGCGAGCAAAACTTAACCAGCAGACAGATTATTTACAGATATATATTCTAATAAAAAACAAATTATTGTATTTTAATAAAGAAATTAACGAATTTTTAGGAATTAAACAATGCAAAATATCGGGATGTCGTCAAAACTCGACAATGTCTGCTACGACATTAGGGGTCCTGTACTCAAACATGCTAAGCGCATGGAGGAAGAAGGGCATAAAATCCTAAAGCTAAACATTGGTAACCCTGCCCCATTTGGTTTTGACGCCCCTGATGAGATTTTAGTCGACGTGATTCGTAATCTGCCGACTTCTCAAGGCTATTGTGATTCCAAAGGTATTTACTCTGCTCGTAAAGCTGTGGTCCAACACTATCAGCGTAAAGGTATACGCTCGCTAGATGTCGAAGATGTGTATGTAGGTAACGGCGTGTCTGAGTTGATCGTAATGGCCATGCAAGCGCTATTAAACAATGGCGACGAAATGCTGATCCCAGCACCAGACTATCCGTTATGGACAGCTTCAGTTGCACTATCTGGTGGTAAGCCGGTTCATTACCTATGTGATGAAGAGGCTGACTGGTACCCAGACCTTGAAGACATCAAAAAGAAAATCACACCAAAGACACGTGGCATTGTTCTGATCAACCCGAACAACCCGACAGGTGCGGTATACAGCCGTGACTTCCTACTTGAAGTGATTGAGATAGCACGCCAGCACAAACTGATCATTTTCGCAGATGAGATCTACGACAAAGTGTTGTACGACGGTGCAACACATACCTCAGTCGCCACACTCACTGAAGACGTGCTAGTCATGACATTCAATGGCCTTTCAAAAGCCTACCGTGTTTGTGGTTTCCGTGGTGGCTGGATGTTCCTAACGGGGCCTAAACATCTGGCTCAAGGGTACGTGAATGGCTTGGAGCTGCTTTCATCGATGCGTTTATGTGCAAACGTACCAATGCAACATGCCATTCAAACCGCGTTAGGTGGATACCAGAGTATCAATGAACTGATTTTACCTGGCGGACGCTTATTAGAGCAGCGCAACCGAGCGTATGAACTGATCAATCAGATTCCTGGCGTTTCTTGTGTCAAACCTAAGGGTGCGATGTACCTCTTCCCGAAAATCGACACTAAAATGTACAACATCAAGAACGATCAGCAGATGGTTTTAGATTTCTTAAAACAAGAGAAGGTCTTACTGGTGCAAGGTTCCGGTTTTAACTGGCCAAAACCAGACCACTTCCGCATCGTGACACTACCGCACGTTGAAGATCTAGAAATCGCCATTGGACGTTTTGAAAGATTCCTATCAACCTACAGCCAGTAATGAATCACTGGTAGTAATTAGTGCTGATCTCTCATATGCTTAGAGGAACTCCTAGTGAGTTCCTTTTTTACACCAGAAACGGAGAAAGCCATGAAAGAAAGCCATTTTTTCGCCCACCTGGCTCGAATGAAGCTGATCCAACGCTGGCCTTTAATGCGGTCCGTCTCACCAGAAAACGTTTCAGAGCATAGCTTACAAGTTGCTTTTGTCGCTCATGCCCTTGCCCTAATTAAAAACAAAAAGTTCGGCGGCAACCTTAATCCAGAACGCATCGCTATTCTTGCCATGTACCATGATTCCAGTGAAGTATTAACGGGTGATCTTCCAACTCCAGTGAAGTATTACAACCCTGAAATTGCCAAAGAATATAAGAAGATAGAATCGGCAGCGGAACAAAAATTACTCTCAATGTTACCGGAAGAGTTCCACGATGATTTTGCCCCCTATCTTCTTTCTCACTCTGCACACGAAGAGGACGCAAAAATCGTTAAGCAAGCCGATTCCATCTGTGCCTATTTAAAATGTCTTGAAGAACTAAGCGCCGGCAACCATGAGTTCGCTCTGGCAAAAAAACGCTTAGACGTCACTTTGCAAGAACGCAGAACGCCTGAAATGGATTACTTTCTCAATACCTTTGCCCCAAGTTTCGAATTATCGTTAGATGAAATCAGTTAGCTTACGGAGATAATCGTGTCGTTTGAATTACACCCGCAATGGCAAGAGCGCCATGATGATGAGCATAAAATCCGTCGAGACGACCATCGGAGCCCGTACCAACGAGACCGAGCGCGCATTCTTCACTCGGCTGCATTTCGACGCCTACAAGCAAAAACCCAAGTACACGGCAATAGCTTGGAAGACTTTCACCGCAGTCGGTTAACACACTCCTTAGAAGCGTCGCAACTCGGAACCGGTATCGTCGCCCAGTTAAAGAAAAAACAGCCAGAGTTCCGTGATCTATTACCATCAGACAGCTTAATTGATTCATTATGTTTGGCTCACGACATCGGGCATCCTCCATACGGTCATGGGGGAGAAGTCGCTCTAAACTACGTAATGCGCGAACATGGCGGCTTCGAGGGGAACGCCCAAACCTTTCGTATCGTCACTAAGTTAGAGCCTTATACTGAGCATTTCGGAATGAATTTATCACGCCGCACACTGCTTGGTTTGATTAAGTACCCTGCCCTCATTAGTCAAACACGCTCCGTCAAGTTGCCTCAACCAGCCGAGCATCAACGTAAACTAAAAGCAAAAGATTGGAGCCCAGCTAAAGGCATTTATGATTGTGATAAAGACTTATTTGATTGGGTAATTGCACCGCTTTCTGACAACGACAAGGCATTGCTTAGTCTGATGCGTTCAACGCCAGAATCGGAGTTTGAGCACAGTAAAACGCGTTTTAAATCACTCGATTGCTCAATCATGGAGCTAGCAGATGATATCGCCTACGGTGTTCATGATTTAGAAGATGCAATCGTACTTGGTATGGTGACACGTCAGCAATGGCAAGAAGGCGCAGCAAGTCAATTAGCGGACTGTGGTGACCCGTGGTTTGAAGCTCATATCGATTCCATCGGGCAGATGCTATTTAGCGGGAAGCACCATGAGCGGAAAGATGCCATCGGTGGTATGGTTAACGCGCTACTGACCAGCATTTCAATCAAAGCGGTGGATGAGCCGTTTAATAACCCGTTACTGTCTTGGAATGCGTGTTTAGAACCACAGATGGCACGTGCACTTGACGTACTCAAGCACTTTGTCAGCACCTTCGTTATCCAAGTCCCGCAGGTCCAGATCGTTGAGTATAAGGGTCAGCAAATTATTATGGATATTTTTGAAGCGTTAACAGCAGACCCAGAGCGATTACTACCCGTTCATACAAAAGATCTGTGGTGTCAGGCGAAGAGCGAGAGCAATAAAATGAGGGTCATCGCCGATTATATTTCTGCAATGACCGATGGTCACGCGCAAAAGCTACACCGCCAACTTTTCTCTTCCATCGTTCTTTAGTAACACTCAACCTTTCAAGTAATTCTTTTCAAAAACGCCCGGAGGCATCTGGGCAATTTGGAATTCGATCATATTTTCAAAGGCATGCATAAGCGGTGTAAAGTCGCGCTCGGGTTCAAGCAAGCGAAGCGAATGATAACCAGCCTCGACTGTCGATAAGCTATTCTCAGAGGGCGCCTTACGAATGGTGTAGTGCCCTTGTAGTTGCTTAGGCAACTGCACGGTTGGGAGTGGATGTAAGTTGCTTGAGAGTTGCCACATTTTGTACGCTTTTTTCCACGTACCATCGAGCAAAATCAAACGTATTTTCTTAGATACACTATGACTCGCTTGAGTGATTTCAGAAATGCATCGTGACTCTTCTGATGGGTAAAGAACAAAATGTTGATATGACTCATCCGCTAATAAGTGATTTAAGACATCATCACAAGAAAAGTCCTCTCCTATCAAACAAATACAGTTATCTAAACTCAAATTGAGAATCCGTGCAGTACCAAGCGGACGATGTTCTTCACTCGTGTGCTGAAGAATGATAAGTTCTACCTCGCTTGCCAGCGGTACAATCCATTGGCAAATACACGCTTTTTGCGATTTTCCACAACGAGAACAATAACGAGACATAGAGTGAACCTTTATACCTTGCTGAGTATTATCAGCGTGATCTGTTTGATACTTCAATTTGAACCAATGGCAAACCTAACCGAGTGGCACAGCTACAATATACGCCATGGTGAATGGTGGCGAATCGTAACAGGAAATCTCACACATACCAACTTTGCGCACTTAGGAATGAACCTCGCCGGATTGTGGATCATTACTTTTATTTTTCGCCCAAGCACTCGTAACTTCCTTATCGTTTTTTCAATCTTATGTGCATGTGTTGGTGCGCTGAATTTGTTTACCAACATGTCGGTATACGTGGGTTTATCCGGCGTATTACACGGATTGTTTGGATTTTGGGCGCTCAGAGAAGTCTTTGAAAACAGAAGAAGCAGTGTGTTGTTAGTCGGAGGGCTAATCGCCAAAGTAGCATGGGAGCAGGTCTATGGCCCATCCAGCAGTACTGCTGAGCTTATCGGTGCAAACGTTGCTATTGATGCTCATATGTTTGGCGCACTCGGTGGGTTAGTAATGGCTTTAATGGAAAAAGGCCTTCGCCGTCGTTTATTCGGATAAAAAATCCCGAACCACGAAAGAGGGGCTGGTTCGGGAAAGCAGTAATAGGGAAACAGATATTGTTCTGAATTCAGACTCAATATCTGCAATACATCAAGCTACAGTAAAATGCGGTCTTCGTTTTTCTTAACTGTCGCTTCACCTATGCCTTTTACGCTCTTCAAATCTGCTGCCGTTTTAAAAGGGCCATGTTCCTCGCGGTAGTCCACTATACTCTGCGCTTTCTTCTCACCTATACCTTTCAACATGGTCGCAATTTCTTCAGCAGTGGCCGTGTTGATATTTACAGTAATTTCAATTCCTTCATATTTGTCAGTGGCTGAATCCGCAGCCATGCTAAAAGGTGCAAAAACAAATAAGCACAATGTCAAAATCCATTTCATATTGAACATACAATCTCCAAAATAGTAGGCTAAAAACAGTCGTCGAGAGCGAGTCACTATCAAGTTTGCAATGGAAAGCAATATGGTTATGCATTTAACAAACTGATATGACCCGGAATTCACAACGGCCGCTATCACTTAAACGCGCACTAATTTAAGTAATGCCTATTGATGATTGAAGTTCATAAAGACAAAAATAAAACGGACCGCTTGTGCGGTCCGTTTTATTCAACATACAAATTACACTAATTGTGCTTAGTTGCTCACAACAAAGTACTCAATGTCAGTATTTGCACGCAGTACGGCTAGTACAGATGATAAATCTTGCTGAGAAGATGCACGCTGCATTTGCATCGCAACTTGATCTTCTAACTCACTATCTAGCTCTGCGTTTACAGCATCAAGCTCGATGATAATGATGTTACCTTCAAGATCTTTAGACTGACCATATACTGGTTTACCATCGACTGGTTTTGCCATCGCGAATACCGTTGTTGCCAACGGAGAACGACGATCTACTGTCTCTTGTTCACCAAAGGCAAGATTGTTTTCAGCAAGCACGTTCGTCTTACCTTCTTTCAATGCCGCAACGACTTGTGTTCCAAGCTCCATCGCTTCTTGCTCACCTTTAACACGAGATAGCTCTGCAACAACCTGATCTTTCACTTCTTCTAGTGGAAGAACTGTCTCGTCACGCGCATCTTCAACACGAACAACGATAATATGCTCAGGCGCAACTTCGATAGCTTCAGAGTTTAGGCCATCTTCTTTAACTTCAGGGCTTAGGATAGCTTGCATTACCGCAGGGCTACGAAGCACTTCAGGTGCATCAACCTGAGAAATAAAGTCTGTTGTCTTCACTTCTTGGTTAACCGCTTGAGAAGCATCATACAATGAGTCTGGGTATTCAAACGCTACGCGCTCAAGCTCATTTTGCAACTCGTAGAATTGATCGATAGCTTGTTGGTCAACCATCTCTTGTTTGATTTCAGCAGCGACTTCTTCAAATGGCTTCGCCACAGAATCTTTCAGCTCTTCAAGCTTGATAATGTGATAGCCAAAGTCCGACTTTACTAGACCCGACGTATCGCCAGGATTCTTCAGTGCGAATGCCGCTTCTTCAAAAGCAGGGTCCATCACATCACGCTCGATCCAACCTAAGTCACCACCGTTTTCAGCGCTGCCAAAATCGTCAGATTTATCTTGAGCAAGCGTCGCAAAGTCTGCACCCGCGTTTAGCTCATCTAGGATAGCTTGCGCTTTTGCTTCATCGTCCCCTTCTACAAGAATGTGAGCGACACGGCGTTGCTCTTCTGAAGAGTATTTGTTTAAGTGCTCGTCGTAGTACTTTTTCACCTCAGCATCAGAAACATTAACTTGTTCCTTTAGCGCTTCAGCTGACAGTTCGATGTAAGAGACTTTAACCTGCTCTGGACGTGTAAAGTTGTCTGGGTTTGCTTTGTAGTACTCTTGAATTTCTTCGTCGGTCAATTCAATATTTTTCGCAAACTCCGCTAAGTCGATCTGAATCGTGCGAATATCACGAGTTTGAGTGAACAGCTTGCCTTCTGCTTGTACTTCACCCGGCAGAATAAATTCACTGTTTTGTAGCGCATTCAGCAGTTGCTCACGAACCAATTCACGACGCATGTACTCAGCAAAAGAGTCTGGCGAAAAGCCTGCACGACGCAAAGAAGCTTGATAGATCTCTTGATCAAACTGACCATTAGATTGGAACTGAGGCATGTCTAGAATCATGCTACGCACTTGAGTGTCGCTGATTCGCAGACCCAAAGCTTCAGCTTGTTGGTCAAGCAACACGTCATTGATCATTCGATCTAAAACGGATTTGCGGAAAGATTCAACATATGCAGGGTCAGCCAGCATTTGAGAGAAGTAGTCACCCAACTGAGCTTGCATACGGTTACGCTCATTTTGGTATGCCATCTCGAACTCACCACGAGGAATCTCAGTGTTACCGACTTTCGCTGCAGAGTTGTTGCTACCACCAACGATGTAGCTACCTACTCCTGCAAATACGAAAGACAGGATGATAAGCCCAAGGATAATTTTGACCGCGATGCTATTCACGCCTTCGCGTAGTCGATCCATCATAATTTAACTGCTCTCCACAATTGAAGCCTACTGCTTCTATCTAATAGAAATAATGGCGCAATAATATCAGAAAAAGAAATGCGCATCAGTATGATGCGCATAATTTAAGAAAGTTCGGCTCGAAGTTTGTAAATTTTTGTTCGAAACTTATTGTTTGAGCAAAAGTTAAGCAAATGGCCGGTTACAGAAATAACGCCGTGATTAGTTACAAGCGTCTTTCAGTGCTTTACCAGCTTTGAAAGCTGGTACTTTTGCTTCTGCGATTTGGATTTCTTCACCAGTTTTTGGGTTACGACCAGTACGTGCAGCACGAGTACGAACGCTGAATGTACCAAAGCCAACTAGAGCGACTTGATCACCAGATTGAAGAGTTCCGCTTACTGCTTCGATGAATGCATCTAGAGCACGACCCGCTGACGCTTTAGAAATATCTGCATTTTCTGCGATTTGTTCTACTAACTGAGTTTTATTCACTGTAATTTCCCCTTTGTGTCATCTGTGATTATTTTTGTGATGACTTTCGTTCCATTGTTAAGAAAATATGCTCCACCCCTTATTCATCAAGGGCTGGCAGCTATCGAAACTAACTTAGCGCCCAAAAAAAACGCTGACAAGCCTTTTTGGGCTTATCAGCGTAAACTTTTACTTATTTTTGCTACACATCACTATTTTTGAGACTCAAACTCAACGCCCGTCGGGTCTCGCTCTAGTGCGACTTTCAGTACTTCATCAATCCACTGTACAGGGATAACTTCCAGATCAGCGATAACATTATCAGGAATCTCTTCCAAATCACGCTCGTTATCTTTTGGAATTAGCACTGTCTTAATACCACCACGGTGTGCCGCAAGTAACTTCTCTTTTAAGCCGCCGATAGGTAGAACCTCACCACGCAGTGTGATTTCACCCGTCATCGCTACTTCTGCTTTCACAGGGTTGCCTGTCAGAGAAGAAACCAATGCTGTACACATTGCTGTACCCGCACTTGGACCATCTTTTGGTGTCGCGCCTTCCGGGACGTGTACGTGAATATCTTTCTTCTCGTAGAAGTCAGTATTGATACCTAGCTTTTCTGCACGAGAGCGAACCACTGTCATTGCTGCTTGGATAGACTCTTGCATCACATCACCAAGAGAACCCGTTTGTGTCAGCTTACCTTTACCTGGCATTGATTGAGTTTCAATCGTTAACAGATCGCCACCCACCTCTGTCCAAGCTAGGCCAGTTACTTGACCAATTCGGTTACTTTCATCCGCTTTACCGTAATCGAAACGTTGAACACCTAGGTACTCTTTTAGGTTGTCCATCGTTACCGTTACTGACTTGATGTCCTTATCCAACAAGATGTTCTTCACCGCTTTACGGCAGATCTTAGAAATCTCACGCTCTAAGTTACGGACACCCGCTTCACGCGTGTAGTAACGAATGATGCCAATAATCGCAGAATCTTCAATGACGATCTCATCCGCTTTCAAGCCATTACGCTTCACCTGTTTATCAACAAGGTGACGTTTTGCAATGTTCAGCTTCTCGTCTTCGGTGTAACCAGATAAACGAATAACTTCCATACGGTCTAACAACGGACCCGGGATGTTCATCGAGTTCGATGTCGCAACAAACATAACGTCAGAAAGATCGTAATCCACTTCTAGGTAGTGATCGTTGAACGAGTTATTCTGCTCAGGATCCAGAACCTCTAGTAGAGCCGATGCCGGATCACCACGCATATCTGAAGACATTTTGTCGATTTCATCCAATAAGAACAGCGGGTTCTTCACACCAACCTTCGACATCTTCTGGATCAATTTACCTGGTAATGAGCCGATATAAGTACGACGATGACCACGAATTTCCGCTTCATCACGCACACCACCCAACGCCATACGAACATACTTACGGCCTGTAGCTGAAGCAATTGAACGACCAAGAGATGTTTTACCGACACCAGGAGGACCAACAAGACAAAGGATAGGACCTTTTAGCTTGTTGATACGGTTTTGAACCGCCAGGTATTCAAGGATACGTTCTTTGACGCGTTCTAGACCGTAGTGATCTTCATTAAGAACCTCTTCTGCTTTCGCTAAGTTTTTCTTAACTTTTGAGCGCTTAGCCCAAGGAACGCTGACCATCCAATCGATGTAGCTACGAACCACTGTTGCTTCAGCAGACATTGGAGACATCATCTTAAGCTTTTGCAGCTCTTGCTCTGTCTTTTCACGTGCCTCTTGAGGCATTTTTGATTCGTCAATCTTCTTCTGTAGCGTTTCGAACTCGTCTGGTGCGTCTTCCATCTCACCAAGTTCTTTCTGAATCGCTTTCATTTGCTCATTCAGATAGTACTCACGCTGAGATTTTTCCATTTGCTTTTTAACGCGACCACGAATTCGTTTTTCAACTTGCAGCAAGTCGATCTCTGATTCCATCTGGCCCATCAGGAATTCCAGACGCTCAGTGACGTCAACAATTTCAAGCACTTGCTGCTTATCCACCAACTTCAACGGCATATGAGCCGCAATGGTATCCGCTAAGCGTGCAGCTTCGTCGATACCATTAAGTGACGTTAGCACTTCTGGTGGAATCTTCTTGTTTAGCTTAATGAACCCTTCAAACTGATTAATCGCGCTGCGAACAATCACTTCTTGCTCACGCTCATCCAATTCTGGCGTAACAACAAATTCAGCTTCCGCTAGGAAAAAGTCACTCTCTTTAAAGTGATTGATTTTTGCTCGCTGCTGGCCTTCGACCAATACTTTTACTGTGCCATCCGGAAGCTTCAAGAGCTGGAGAATGGTGGCTACCGTACCTACGTCAAATAGGTCGTCAACCGTAGGCTCGTCAGTATCCGCTTGCTTTTGTGCCACAAGAAGAACTTGTTTGTTGGTTTCCATCGCCGTTTCTAGACAGCTAATCGATTTCTCACGACCAACAAACAATGGAATAACCATGTGTGGGTAGACCACTACGTCACGTAGAGGTAGTACCGGGATCTCGATACGCTCGGAACGTTCCAAGTTCATATAATTCTCTCTTCCGCTTTCACGTTTAACGTATTACTTAAGGCAGTATATGGGGGCTAATTGTTTGGATTCAATAAGAGAAATAAAAAAAGGAGGTAATTACTTACCTCCTTTTTCATTATGGCTGAATTTACTCTGCTCCAGCTGCCTGATTGTCTGCGTTACTGTAAATAAGCAGTGGCTCTGACTCGCCATTAATGACGGACTCATCAATCACGACTTTACTAACGTCTGTTGCAGATGGTAATTCGTACATGGTTTCAAGTAGCACGCCTTCAAGAATCGAGCGTAAGCCACGAGCACCTGTTTTACGCTCCATTGCTTTTTTCGCGATAGCGCGCAGCGCATCTTCACGGAATTCAAGTTCGGCGTTTTCTAGCTCAAACAATGCTGCATATTGCTTGGTCAGTGCGTTCTTCGGTTCACATAGGATCTGAATCAACGCTTCTTCATCAAGCTCAGTCAGTGTTGTTGTTACAGGTAGACGACCAATGAATTCTGGAATGAGGCCGTACTTCACTAAGTCTTCAGGTTCAACTTGAGTAAATAGCTCACCTACCGTCTTCGATTCATTCTTCGAACGAACTTCAGCACCAAAGCCAATACCTGTACCTGTTGCAACACGCTGCTCAATCACCTTGTCTAAGCCAGCAAAAGCACCACCACAAATGAACAGGATCTTAGATGTGTCCACTTGTAGGAATTCTTGCTGAGGATGCTTACGACCACCTTGAGGTGGAACCGATGCAACCGTACCTTCGATAAGTTTTAGTAGCGCCTGCTGAACACCTTCACCAGATACGTCACGCGTAATAGATGGGTTTTCAGCTTTGCGTGAAATCTTATCAATTTCATCAATGTAAACGATGCCGCGTTCCGCTTTAGCTACATCGTAATCACATTTTTGCAGAAGCTTTTGGATGATGTTTTCAACGTCTTCACCTACGTAACCGGCTTCGGTTAGTGTCGTCGCGTCTGCCATTGTAAATGGCACATCCAAGAATCGAGCTAATGTCTCCGCAAGTAGTGTTTTACCGCTACCTGTAGGACCAATTAGAAGGATGTTACTCTTACCAAGCTCCACACCCTCGCTCGTTGTATCACCATTGCGTAAACGCTTGTAGTGGTTATATACCGCAACTGCGAGCACTTTTTTCGCGTAATCTTGCCCGATCACATAGTCATCAAGGTGTTCACGGATCTGTTTTGGCGTTGGTAACGCTTCAGATTCTTTCTTAGGGAGAACATCCTTGATTTCTTCGCGAATAATATCGTTACATAAGTCGACACACTCGTCGCAAATGTACACTGACGGACCTGCGATTAGCTTGCGAACTTCGTGCTGACTTTTGCCGCAGAAAGAACAGTACAGCAATTTACCGCTGCCACTTTCTTTGCTTTTATCTGTCATTCGCTAACCTCTTAGCCTTTACTCTTCATGAATGAGTGTATATCAATTTTTGCCAAAATGCGCTGGCAAATTACTCGCCACGGTGGCTTAACACTGCATCCACGATACCGTATTCCACAGCCTGCTCTGATGACATGAAGTTATCACGATCAGTATCGCGCTCAATGACTTCAAGAGGTTGGCCTGTATGTTCTGCTAACAACTTGTTTAGCTTCTGTTTAATCGTCAGGATTTCCTGAGCATGGATTTGGATATCAGAAGCTTGACCCTGGAAACCACCCAATGGTTGGTGGATCATTACACGAGAGTTAGGCAGTACGTAACGCTTACCTGGCGCACCACCTGCAAGCAGGAAGGCACCCATTGAACATGCTTGACCCATACACACAGTGCTGACATTTGGCTTAATGAACTGCATGGTATCGTAAATAGACATACCAGCTGTTACGCTGCCGCCTGGCGAGTTGATGTATAGGAAAATATCTTTATCTGGATTTTCAGATTCTAGGAAAAGTAGCTGAGCCACGACAAGGTTTGCCATGTGGTCTTCCACTTGACCCGTTAAAAAAATCACGCGCTCTTTAAGCAGACGTGAGTAGATGTCGTAAGAGCGTTCGCCTCGGGAAGTTTGTTCAACCACCATTGGTACTAGCGCGTCCATAATTGGCGACATTGCATTTTTTTCTTGGTAGCTCATATTCTTATGTCCCTAAAATAAATGGCCCGGATGATGACTATCATACGGACCATTGTTAGCAGAATAGTTAACGTTAAGTCAACCTTCTACGCAAGATATTGCTTATTAAGCAGCAGGTTGTTGTTGGTTAAGTAGCTCGTTGAAGCCTACTTCTTTCTCAGAAACCTGTGCTTTAGCGATGATCGCGTCGATTGCTTGCTCTTCTAGAGCTACGTTGCGCATGTTGTTCATCATTTCTTCGTTTTGCTCGTAGTAAGCAATAACTTCTGATGGATCTTCGTATGCAGTAGCCATTTCTTCGATTAGAGCTTTAACTTTCTCGTCGTCCGCTTTTAGCTCTTCAGATTTGATTACTTCACCTAGTAGAAGACCAACAACTACGCGACGTTTAGCTTGTTCTTCGAACAGTTCACGTGGAAGCTGAGCAGCAGCTTCTGGGTTACCACCGAAGCGTTGTGCAGCTTGTTGACGTAGAACTTGGATTTCTTGCTCGATAAGCGCTGATGGTACGTTGATGTCGTTTTGCTCAACTAGACCGTCAATCGCTTGCTCTTTGATGCGGTTCTTAACAGCTTGCTTAAGTTCGCGTTCCATGTTCTTACGAACTTCAGCTTTAAGTGCTTCAACACCACCTTCAACAACACCGAACTTAGCAACGAACTCGTCGTTTAGTTCTGGTAGTTCACGAGCTTCAACTTTGTTCACTTTGATTGCGAACTTAGCTGCTTTACCTTTTAGGTTTTCAGCGTGGTAATCTTCTGGGAAAGTCACGTCGATGTCGAATTCCATACCAGCAGTTTTACCTGCGATACCGTCTTCGAAACCAGGGATCATGCGACCAGCACCCATTTCTAGAGGGAAGTTCTCAGCTTTACCACCTTCGAACTCTTCACCGTCGATAGAACCAACGAAGTCGATGCTTACGCGTTTGCCATCTTCTGCTGCTTCTTCAACTTCAACCCAAGTTGCTTGTTGCTTACGTAGAGTATCGATCATCTCTTCTACGTCTGCATCTTTAACTTCTGTTAGTGGTTTTTCAACAGTGATGCTCTCTAGGCCTTTAAGCTCAACTTCTGGGTAAACTTCAAAAGTTGCAGTGAAAACTAGGTCTGAACCTTCTTTGTTCTCTACAGGAGCGAAAGTTGGAGCGCCAGCTGGGTTGATTTTCTCTTTAACGATAGCTTCGATGAAGTGGCGTTGCATTACTTCACCAAGAACGTCTTGACGTACTGCTTTGCCGTACATCTTAGCAACCATTTTTAGAGGCACTTTACCCTTACGGAAACCATCGAAACGACGGTTTTTAGCGATGTTGCGTAGTTCAGCTGTTACAGCGTCTTCGATGTTTGCAGCTGGAACAGTAATGTTTAGACGGCGCTCTAGGCCCTCTAGCGTTTCAACAGTAACTTGCATTATATATAAACCTCTAAAGTGGCTCGGTTTTCCGAGCGTATGAGCGAAACTCAGAGGAGCTTACGCTTCATCCTTGTGTAGTGTTCTGTCCGAACACCTAATTTAAAATCGAGTATCGATACTGGTTGTCAGTACCGGACTAATCAGTGATATCTTCGATAAAATAACCAAAGGTATCTCCTATTAGCCTCAGGACAGAATTTTTAGACGCGACATTCTAGCGATCTGTCGCAACCCTGTCGAGCCAATAGCCACTATGTGGACATTGTCTGCGCTAAATTCTCGAATGCTGACCCATTTTTTCTTCAAAAATGCGATTCAGACACCGTCTAAGCATCGCCAGCATATCTAGAATGGGGACAATAGCGACTTTTTCAAGAGAATCGACCGGTTTTTTTATCGAAAAGCCTAAAAAGAGATCTTGCTCTTGTTTTACTCCACAGAGTTGAAAACTAAATCCCTAATCCTTCCTACAAACTATTAACATTTTCTTACGTGACCAAAGGAAGTTGTAAGGAGTGTAAGGATGTCGCAAAAAAAACGGATTCTGCTGACATTTTTTGCTTTCTATTTCCTGTCCGCAATTATCGGTGGCCATTGGGTTTGGCAGACCAGTTATCAATCTCTACTTGATAAACACCAATCACAGCTGGAGCAGTTTTCTGGCCATATAAAAAATAAACTCGATAAGTACGCCCATATCCCAAATCTTCTCGCTAAAGATGATCCTCTTTATCAAGCGCTTCTGCACCCCAACAACAGTGCGCAACTGGAAATCACTAATCGGTATTTAGAATCCGTTAATGGCGTGATTGAAGCAGCGGATACGTACTTAATCGATCAATGGGGTACAACGATCGCGGCCAGCAACTGGCGTAAAGAGCGCTCCTTTATCGGTCGAAATTTTGCATTTCGACCTTATTTCAAACAAGCTATTGTAGGTAAACGAAGCCAATACTACGCACTGGGCTCAACATCTGGTAAACGTGGCTACTACTATTCTTATCCCATCGTATACGCTGGCGGTGTACTTGGTGTCGTCGTGGTGAAGATGGACCTAAGTAAGATAGAGGACAACTGGCAGCAACCTAACAGTGTTTTTGTCGCCAGCGACCCATACGGAATTGTTTTCATGAGTAGCCGAAGTGAATGGCTACTCAAAAGCTTACAACCACTGACAAAAAAAGAGAAAAAGCAAGTTTGGGCAAGCCAACAATATCTTGATGCGCCAATTGAAACGCTTGGATTAGTGGGTAGTTTGGACGAGGTGCATTCTGAGCTTAAACAGGGTTACCCATACAATAAAGGAACCTTGGTGGTCTCTTCGCTGCCCCTTCCCGAACTCAAACTGACAATTCGTGTGCTGTCTCCTAAACAGTCGATCGTTTGGTTCACCATGGGTTACATCTTTGTACTCACTCTAGCATTCATGGTTTTGTTTTTAATTGGTCAGCTTATCTATCACCGTCAACAGCGTCACTTGCAAATTGAACGAATTCAACAAGAAGCAAATCAAAAGTTGGAATATCAAGTCATGGCACGGACTGCCGAGTTGCAAGCTGAGATCGCACAGCGTATCGATACCGAGCAAACTTTACGCGTTACTCAAGATGAATTGGTGCAAGCAGCGAAACTCGCGGTGTTAGGACAAATGTCAGCCAGTATCAGCCATGAACTGAATAATCCACTTGCGGCAATTCGTAGCTTTGCGGAGAACGGCAAGCTGTTTCTAAAAAAAGAAAAATATGAGCGAGTGGAAGATAATCTCACTCGCATTTCTGCTCTCACTGACCGTATGGCAAATATCAGTCAGCAACTTCGCTCTTTCGCCAAAAAAACCAGTGGTGACGAGTTGGCTCAATCTCGATTGTTCCCTGTTATTGCCTCTGTAAAAGAACTGATGAAGCCCGCATTTAAATCAGGGCGCGTCACGTTAGAAACAAATTTGCCAAAGCATGATGTTGAAGTGCAGATCAATATTATTCAACTGGAGCAAGTGTTGGTCAATTTACTGACTAATGCGATAGAAGCACTCAAAGAACAACAAGACAAACAGGTAGAATTATCTGTAGAACACGATGAGCACACTGATTTGGTTTGGATTCATGTTGATGATAATGGCCCAGGGCTTGGCTCTTTCTCACTTTCTGATTTATGTGAACCGTTTCTAACCACTAAACTGAACGGTTTAGGCTTGGGTCTCTCTATCTCGCAACAAATCTTAGCCAGTATGAATGGAAAATTATGTGCCCATAATCGAGAACAAGGCGGCGCTCGATTCTCATTGTGTTTACCTATCACTTCTTACAACACTGAACCATCAAAAGGATAAGATCATGTGTCAGGTGCTTTTTATTGATGATGAGGCCGATCTCAGACTCGCTATAGAACAGACCTTTGAACTTGCGGATATCGACGCCAAGTTTTTTGTGGATGCAGAATCGGCTTTAATAGCGATGCAGCAAGGAGAAGAAGCTGGCGTCGTGGTCACTGATATCTGTTTACCGGGCATTTCTGGTATGGATATGCTAACAACTTTGACTCAACGCGATGCAAACTTACCCGTCATCATGATCACTGGACACGGTGATATTTCCATGGCAGTGCAAGCCCTTCATCAAGGCGCTTACGACTTTATTGAGAAACCTTTTGCGCCAGAGCATTTGGTTGAAACGGTTAAGCGGGCGATTGAGAAGCGCAAACTAACCAATGAAAATGAAAAACTGCGCCTGTCACTTAAAGCCAGTAAAACCCTTGGCCCACGAGTTATTGGTGAAACCTCTAGCATCCAAATATTACGAGAAACCATCACCCAAATCGCCGATACCGACGCCGATATTTTATTGTTTGGTGAAACCGGTACAGGGAAAGAGTTAATCGCTCGTTCTTTACATGAGCAAAGCTCTCGCCGGAACCAAAACTTTGTCGCCGTAAATTGTGGAGCGGTTCCAGAGAACTTAATTGAGAGTGAACTCTACGGCCATGAAAAAGGCGCATTCACTGGCGCCGAAAGCCGTCGTATCGGTAAATTTGAGTTTGCACAAGGCGGCACACTTTTCTTGGATGAGATCGAGTCGATGCCTATCCAAGCCCAAATTCGTTTATTGAGGGGATTACAAGAGCGCGTGATTGAGCGTGTCGGTTCAAATGAATTATTGCCTTTAGATATTCGAGTGATTGCCGCAACAAAGGTCGATTTAAAACACGCAGCTGAAGAAGGTACTTTCCGTCAGGACCTCTATTATCGGCTCAATGTCGTGACCTTGGATCTCCCGCCACTACGCGAACGAAAAGAAGACATTCCCGCCCTCTTTCACCACTTTCTGTTGGTAGCAGCTTCACGTTATGGCAAAAGCTCACCTAGTTTGTCACCCCAAGATCTAGCGCAACTGATGAGCCATGACTGGCCTGGTAATGTTCGAGAACTCAGAAATGCTGCAGAACGTTTTGTACTATTGGGTAAGTTAATTCAGTTGGGAGAATCGAACCCAGTTGCTAAGTCTTCCTCAAGCCTTGCAGAGCAAGTGGCGGAGTTTGAGAGAGCAGCCATTGAAGGCGCTTTATTAGAAAACAACGGTAGTATTAAACAGACAATGTGCCAATTGAATGTGCCAAGAAAAACCCTTTACGACAAGATGCAGCGCTACCAAATAAATAAAGACCTTTACAAATAAAACACGTTCAGATAACTGGCATTATATTCAACTTGAATCATAATTTTTAACAACAGGTTTATCATGGTTGTTACAGATATGAACGAAAAAGTGAGAATACCGATTGTTACAGATACCGTGATCGTAGACGGTTGCTATCAAGAAGAGAGAAGACTCGGTGAAGAGCGTCGTAAAAATAAAAAGAGGTGGCGACACTATGAACGTCGAATTAATTCAGACCCGCGTAAAACTTGTTACAAATCAATAGATGAAGAGGTGTGAATTCTCACACCTCTTTCTACTTTCTGGCTTCCATTACTTGGTAATGATCTCCGGCCCCATCAAGGTAGTAGGCAACCAAGTCGATACCCATGGTACATATGTGACGATAATTAGGAATAAGAACATCACTCCAACCCAGGGTAATGCTGCCTTCACTACGTTCATCATCGACATTTTGGCAACACCAGCGGTCACAAATAAGTTAAGACCCACGGGCGGCGTTATCATTCCTATCTCCATATTCACCACCATCATTATGCCCAAATGAATTGGGTCTATGCCTAATGCAATCGCAATTGGGAACACGAGCGGCGCAACAATGATCAACAAGCCTGATGGCTCCATGAACTGACCACCAATCAACAACAAGACGTTCACCACAATCAAGAAAGTGATGGGTCCGAGACCAGCCGAGAGCATCGACTCTGTGATCATTTGCGGGATGCGTTCTTCCGTTAAAACATGCTTCAAAATTAAGGCATTAGCAATGATGAACAGCAGCATGATGGTGAGTTTGCCCGCTTCATACAGGGTGTGTTTGGTGTCTTTATGAACAAAGGTTTGGAAGATTTTAACGAGCGCAGGTTTAGTGTTTTTCTTGTCTGCAAATGGCCCCATGTCTTTGTATACAAAGTTAGCAATAAAGAATGAGTACACAGCAGCAACCGCAGCGGCTTCTGTCGGCGTAAAGATACCGCCATAGATACCACCAAGAATGATGACGACCAACAACAAGCCCCAGCTTGCATCCTTGGCAGCATCAAAGGTTTCTTTCCAACCGACAAAAGGTTGTTTTGGAAGGTTCTTGATTCTCGCGGCAATGTAAATCGCGATCATCAACATGACACCCGCCAGCAAACCGGGAATCACACCACCAAGGAACATACGTCCAACTGACACATCCGTTGCGGCTGCATACACCACCATCACAATCGAAGGTGGGATCAAAATCCCTAGCGTACCTGCGTTACAAATTACCCCAGAGGCAAACTCTTTTGAGTAACCGTTTTTGATCATACCTGCGATAACAATACTACCTATGGCAACAACCGTTGCAGGTGAGGAACCTGACAACGCGGCAAACATCATACACGCGACAACCGAAGCCATCGCCAAACCGCCGCGGAACCAGCCTACAATGGCAATGGCGAAACGAATGATCCGCTTTGCTACGCCACCCGTCGACATAAAGCTTGAAGCCAATATAAAGAATGGAATAGCCAATAGCGTGTAGTGGCCCGCGAATGCATTAAACAGCGTTTGAGCAACTGACGCTAAAGAGGCATCCGAATGCATTAAAAGGAAAAGAACACTGGAAAGGCCCAGCGAAATAGCAATTGGCACGCCAACCAGCATAAAGCCAATTACCATCAAAAATAGAAATAAGATATCCATGGCTTATTGCTCCTTGTTTTTAGCGTCTTGCGAGGCCTTTGGAGCCATTACGTCTTCAGCGTCACTCATCTCAGCTTTAAGAGATTCGAGCTCTTCCTCCGCTTCATGTCCTGCAATCAAGCGATCGAGCTTACCAGTAGCGATTTGCCACGTGACTTGAACAAATCTAAACGTTAGTAGCGCCATTCCAAGTGGCAAAGCGAAGTAAGGAATAAAACGTGGCAGCTTTTCATAACGCTCTCCCTCATTTAACCAGTCGGCCATGAACTGGAGCATTTCAGGCATCGGAATATCGTCCGTTTCATACCACGCTCGGTCAGTAGCGAACGGATACCAGTAGTTCCAAGCGCCAATTAACAGCAAAATAGAGAAGGCTAAGCAACACATTGCTGCAAAAAGCGCCAGGGCTTTTCGTTTACCTTCCGGAACGATGTTAATAATGACATCGACACCAATATGAAAGTGTTTTTTCACACCATAAGATGCGCCAACCAACACCATCCATGCGAACATGAAAACGGTGAGCTCAAGCGCCCAAAGAATATTGTCGTTAAAGACATAACGAAAGATGACATTGGCAAAAGTCAGCAAGGTCATGGCACCCAAGAAGAAAGCAATTAAAGTCTCTTCAATGGCATCGGTGATTCGTCCAGCCTTGGCAAAAAAAGTCTGTTCCATAATTACATCACGTCGTCTGTAGAGGGAAAGAGCCCCCTTAGTTTGAGAGGGCTAAATGTGTTAGGTGTTATTATTTTTGGTTAGACGCCAAAGCGGCTTCGATTAGGTCAGAACCAATGTCTTTTTCGAACTTCTTCCATACTGGTTGAAGTGCAGTGACCCACTCTTGGCGCTGTTCTGGCGTTAGAGTACGAACCACACCACCGGCTTCGATGATATTGTTCTTATTCGCAAGGTTTACTTTGGTTGACTCAGCATTACGCTGCGCAGTTACCTCTTGAATAATGGTATTTAACTGCTCGCGCTGATCATCTGGTAGGTTTTCCCAGAAGTCGTTTGACGTCACAACTAAGTAATCCAAAATTCCGTGGTTCGTTTCCGTAATGCCATCTTGAACTTCGAAGAATTTTTTGCCGTAAATGTTTGACCAAGTATTTTCTTGACCATCAATAACCTTAGTTTGCAAGCCGCCGTAAACTTCTTTGAACGACATTTTTTGTGGGTTAGCACCTAGCTGCTCAAACTGAGCAACGAGTACATCAGAGGCTTGAACACGGAACTTAAGTCCTTCAGCATCAGTTGGAGAAATGAGCGGCTTGTTGGCTGACATTTGCTTCATGCCGTTATGCCAAAACGCAATGCCTTGTAGGCCACGACGTTTCATTGAGTTTTTCAGCTTTTCACCCGCTTCCGAGTTTTGGAAACGGTCAACCGCGTCGACATCATCGAACAAGAAAGGGAGATCGAAAAGGCGGTACTTCTTGGTGAATTTCTCAAACTTAGAAAGAGAAGGAGCAGCGAGTTGAACATCACCATTCAGTAGCGCTTCCAACACTTTATCATCATCATAAAGTGTTGAGTTAGGAAACACCTGCATACAGACTTTACCGTTCATCTCTTCGTTGACGCGCTTTTCAAGTAACGAAGCCGCGATGCCTTTAGGGTGTTTGTCCGCATTCGTTACATGGCTAAACTTGATGACCGTTTCACCCGGGTCACAATTTGCGGCAGCATTAAAACTGGTAACAGCAAGTGCAGAGACAGATAGTAGAGTTAGAGGCTTAAACATTATTATTCTCCTTGTTGAATCACATCCCATCCCGTCCATGAGTAACTAGGTGTTAGGCGATGGGTACGGATGTTCAACAAAGAGCAATTAATGGACCATGTTAAAATTTATATGCATTTCAATAAATTAACACAGTCCATTAACATGAACCCGAAGTGTAACGAGTGAATTCCACCCAAGAAAAAGATACAAATGGGTGGAAAATGACCCACTTATGAAGAACAGCTTATCTCCATTTTCTTCCCCCATTCCGGTGGCAATTTCGCGTAATCATCAAACTCGGGTTGCTCATCAAATGGGCGTTTTAACAGTTCGGCCAATCGGTGTAATTCGCTAAAGTCCCCTTCTTCCGCTTTATCAATCGCCAACTGAGCCAAGTAGTTACGCAAGATGTATTTGGGATTGGCTTGACGCATCTGTTTGCAACGCTGTTCGGTTGAAATCAGGCCCCCTAGTTCATCAACCTCTAGCTCACAACGAGCTAAGTACAGATCAAGCCAAGCTCGCGCAGCTTCTCGGTCGAGAAATAAATCGATTACGGCTTGGGAAGGCGCATTATCAAGGTTTGAAAGTGTTCTGAAGAAGCGAGTGTAGTCCGTTTTATTCTGGTGAAGAAGATCAAACATAGCTTCAAACAAACGCCCGTCTTCCGCTATCTTAGTTTTTAAGCCCAACTTCTCACGCATGAGGCGGCTGAACTGCTGGCTTAAATGAACTTCAAATTGACTCAACGACGATTCTAAATCTTCTCGTTCAACGAGTGGCGATAACGCATGCGCCAGTGCTGACAGGTTCCAAAGCGCAATTCTAGGCTGTTGATCAAATGCGTAACGACCCTGGTAGTCTGAATGATTACAAATGTATCCCGGCTCATAATCATCAAGAAAGCCAAACGGACCATAATCAAAAGTTTGCCCAAGAATTGACATGTTATCGGTATTCATCACACCATGCGCAAAACCAAAAGCTTGCCAATATGCGAGCATCTCGGCTGTTTTAGTCACGATGGCGTCAAACATCGCGGCATATGGTTTCTCCGCCGATGCACAATCAGCAAAGTGCCACTCAATCACCTTATCCGCCAACAGCTTCTGCTCTGCTAACTGGTTGGTGTAAAAGAAATGCTCAAAGTGACCGAATCGAACATGGGTTTCAGCCATTCGAAGTAACAAAGCGCCCGATTCCGTTTTTTCTCGATAAACAGGTGTATCACTGACCATCATACCGAGAGCACGTGTCGTGGGAACCCCAAGGCCCGCCATGGCTTCACTGCACAGGTACTCACGGATAGTCGAGCGTAATACCGCTCGCCCATCCCCCATTCGCGAGTAAGGCGTTAGCCCTGCACCTTTGAGGTGAAGATCAAACCAAGTACCATTCTGATGCTCAATTTCTGCCAACAGTAATCCACGTCCATCGCCCAAATCTGGGTTGTAAACGCCAAACTGATGGCCTGCATATTTCATCGCAAGAGGACGAAATTGTTCGAATTCACTTAGCCCAGAAAAAACCGCCAATAACTCATCGTTTTGCTCTGCTGGTAAACCAAACTGCTGTGCAAACTCACCATTCCAAGCGACCCAGCGAGTGTTGTCCAAGGGTTGTGGCTCGACCAACGTATAGAACGCTGACGGTAATTGACTAAAGCGATGGGTGAAATTGACCCGTTGCCAAATGGACATGTAGGGTTCCTTAACAAAAAGAAGTACTGTTGTGAGTATACGTGTGAATGTCCCTGTCATTCAGCCATGAAATGGGCATGGGTATTTTGCGTGAATAACGTGAAGGCGGCAGGAAGGTATAAACCTGCCGCAGACCGTCTCCTAAACGGAGGTAGCATGTAAAAACGATCAAAGGGTTAAGCGGAAAATTCTTCACCCGTTTTTGGTGGCTGTGATGGCGTATCAAAACGAGCGCGTTCGATATCCACTACCGTTTTATAGCTCAACGATAACAATGCCAACTGGTACGCGCCAAAAATACCATAGGCCACACCGACGAGGCTCAACATAAAGAGATTCGTAAAGTGGCTAAAGATCAGCTGACTGAGCAAGCCCGCACCCAATGGAATTAGTCCCATCAAAATGAATACTTGTTTGTTATATGCTCTGCTCTGGTTCCACGAACGACGCAAACTGCGCGGTTGATGATCCATTGCAGTCGCTGGCAACACAAATGACCATCGCGCCATTACCCAATAGCCGGGAATGCTTGCAATCGTTGTGATAATAGCCATAGCGACAAAGTCGGCTTCACCACTTTCTGCAATGTAGATAAACGACAACACAAAGATCGGGATACCAATGACGAGCATCATCATCAGTCCAAACAGTATCCACCAGCCTATGAAACGGAATTCTCGAGCTGACAAACGAAATACATCCAACGCAGAGTGCATGTAATCGCCGGCTAAATAAATTCGATGCACACGCACAGCCGCCATAGCGGCAACAAGTGGGTACAAAATAATTGTGACGAAATAAAATCCTGCGACATTGCCTTCTTGAACGTTCGCTTGATCTTGCCCCGTCATTTCAGGATACATAAAAGCAAAAATTGAGTGCACGATAATCAACGGAATACAAGCAATAACAATTGCGAGTAGATTCCTTCTGACCATCACTGCCGCTTCTCGGCATATTTCCGAAACAGAAAAGGCCTCGGTAGACATATAACATCCTTAGTTCATAAAAATCGGCCCCTAGGGTAACCGCAGAGTAGAAAAATCGCTTTAAAAATAATGAGAAACACATCTCATAAGACAATGAGAACGAAACCAAAATAGATCAGATAAAAAATAAGCCACTCAATATGAATGGCTTATACCGCAATTCAATACCGTTTTAGACGCGACGTCGCCAGCCTAATGTTGCAAGTAACATCAAAGCCCAATAAGAAACACTGCCGCTACCTTCAGAGTTCTTGAATGTCGTTGTCTTCAAAGAAGCAACAACCGTCACGATAACTTCCCCCGTAGCAGTGGCACCATGACCATCTGAAACCGTATATTGCAGCTTGATGCCGTCAGTAGGGCTATCCGGTGCTTGAAAACGGATTTTGCCATTCTCTACACTCGCACTTCCCACACCCGTTACGTTCTGTACGCTTTCTACAACCAGTTTATCGCCGTTCACATCCGAATCATTGCTCGCTGCATCAATCAGAATACTTTCACCAACGGCAACGGTCGCCGTATCTGCAAGCGTAACTGGCGCTGCGTTTTTCATGGTTAAATCGACGGTAGCACTGGACGTTTCATTACTAGGGTCAGTCACGGTTAAACGGAATGTCAGAACCTCACCCGCTTTTGCACCTTGAGGCACCGTAAAGCTTGTGCTAACACTGATTGCATTGCCAAGAGAAACTGAAGTGCCAGCCAACTGCTCCCATTTATAACTCAACACATCACCATCAGCATCCGTACTATTTAACGCAGACAACGTGACTCGCTGCCCAACCGTCATGTCTTTATTATCAACATCTATCACGGCCACTGGCGCTTCGTTGCTGCCAAGCACTTCCACCTGCACATTCACAATTGAAGATGAGTACGCACCATCAACCGACAACAAACGATATTGGAAAGTGTCCAGACCAACGAAGTTAGCTTCAGGTTGGTACTGGTTACCAGAGATGGTGCCGTGCTCAGGCTTCTGCACAATGTCCACATTGAACTGATACCCTACCGCCATGAAATCATTGTCCATCAGGTTCAGTTTGATTGGCGTATTTTTATTGGTTTGTAACGAATCAGATTTCGCTTCAACCAAGTTGCTCGCATCCACATTTAATAATGCTGCAAACGGAATATAAGAGAACCCGGCTTTTTCTAGACCAAACGTGCCAATCTCACTGTAATCACCAGTCCACATTACAGGTAGGGAGGCTTTTTCAGTTTTTAGCAAGCGGCCGAAATCAAAGTTTGCATCAAATTGACCGCCTTCCAATTCAACGACCAATAAATGCTGACCCGCACTCAATTGGCTTGATTGAGGGAATAAAATTCGAGATGACTTTTGGAAGTTACCTTGCTGTAAAAGCTCAGCGTTGTTTTGATTCAATATTAATCGATAGCCAATGTTTCCAGAAAATGGGAATCGCCAAACTCGATAAGTCATGTCACTTTGAGCGCTATCTCTTTGCGCGTAAAGTTGAAGGCCATCAAGCTCTGTATCACTATTCAAGTCCAGTGACACCGCCAGAGTGTTACTCCCACTCGCGTACACATACCCTTGGTGAAGAGAGTTCAGCCATGCTGATTTATTTGGTTCGTTTGTATGCTCAAGAGAAAAACTACCGCCGTTGGTGTTGCTGGCAATGTTGGAAATACGAACCCCAGTATCAAACCCTGTGATCGCTCTCAGACCCGGGGTCGATGTATCTGAAATGACATCGCCACCATTAGGGTATAAATCGTCAGCGTCACTCCTACCATCATTTTCTAACTCATTCAGACCATCAGCCTGCATGATTTGAACCTGCATCGCGCCAACATCATTAAAGCGGTTCTGGACATTGACCGACGTCGCTAGGATACCTTCAGCCGCCAATGCTCGGTCGTAACCGCTAAAGGTGCGATTTTCCAAGTAAATACGTGGACCAAACTCTTTCAAGTACGGGTCGAGATACACCAGCTTGACATCGTCGTTGTTCACAGAAATAGGCGCTGGACTTTCATGAGTTACCGTTGGTACAACAAAACCAGCAGCGTGTTTGCTCCATGCACTCATGTTCACCGGAGTGTCACCAGCGTATGAATCTCCCGGTTTCTGCGCCCATGAACCGCCACCCATCACGCCCCAAGAGCCAATCGAGGCATCACTGTTCCTTGCGTACAAATCCGGTAAGCCAAGCATTAAGTGACCAAGCTCGTGTACGATCACGCCCAACGTCGCTTGATGATCAACTTGATAGTCAGCGAACACACAATAGTCTGTGATCTTTTTACCATCTAATGTGACATCATTGTGAGAGAATTTGTGCGGCCAAATCGCAGGACGGTTGAGAACCCCTGTTGAACGATCACCCCCCGCAAAAATAAACATGACAGAGAGTTCTGACGGTTCTACGGTACCATTTTGATTGCTGTCGTAGGCCGAAAGATTAAAGTATGGATCCAGTTTTTGATAAGCCTCGGTGAAAACCGCATTCAACTTGGCGGTGCATGTCTTATCAGTCGAACTAGAGTGACAGTTAGGGTGGCTTTGTGCCACAGTCACATCTATCACACCGTCATTGGCGGTGCCGTAACTCTCAAGTGCAGGAACAACTTTGAATTTACCTTGAGAGTTTTTATCAAAGTAATCCACAACGCTTTGACCATTGGTATTAAATACGCGTTGCTCAAAATCATGCACCATTGCTTGGTCATCAAACGAAACTTGCACAACCAATAGGGGCTGCTGCTTCACCGTTGAACTGCTCATCGCCTGGTAACCTTGCGCCGAACGCAGTAGGTTTTTTCGTGCCATCGGCTCAATGGTTTTTAGAGAAGATAATTGCGGTTTAACTTGTAAATCCGGGCGAAACTTCGCCGACTCAGGTGGCTCACTCGACTGCGTTTTCACCACACCTGTCGAGATCAATATTGGCGTGTCTGACTCGCGCTGAATCTGCGCGAAAAACCAAACGCCGTCTTCCTGAAGTAAGGCATTGCCCTGCTTATCTTCAAACCAGTGGAAATCTGCCGTTCCACGTAGAATTGCCTCACTGGAGCTACCATCGCTCAACGCAATAGTATGCCAAACCGGCGATGGCGGAGTAGTTGCCATGCTCTTCCCTGCAAGAAGCGCAGTTAGCATAGCCATGGCGAGTGTGTTGAATTTCAAAGTACGACTCCATCTTTTCGATTCGTTCATTAATACCAAGCACAACAAACACAAAGTAACCCTATGGGCATAGAGTAAGACTGAGTGACTATTGACGAAGGCTGGTATCAATTCGCTCAGATAACACGACGTATTTTGGTGTCACACTACAAAGGCGTCGGATTCCAAAACGCTGTTATGAGCGTAGCCTCTGAGAATATAAACTGAGTGAATGAATAGTATCGAAACGAAAGGAATAAGAAATGAACTTCTACGAATTTGTAGGTAAAACTGGGCAACATTCCACATATTCTATAAATGTACGAGCACTGCTATTAATCAATGCTCGTAATGGTCGCGCGGCCATTGTTTAACGCTATATTAACCTGTAAGAACGGCGTCTTCTGGGTATTTGACCAAGGTAGGTTCAGGACGTGCCAACATGTAGGCAAGCGTGAGCGGCCCAATACGACCAATGATCATCACCACGATCATAATGTATTTACCAGGTTCAGAAAGTTCCGCAGTTAAACCGGCGGTGAGCCCCACTGTGGCAAATGCAGAAATGGTTTCAAACATGACCTTATCAAAGCTGGCCTTCTCGGTAAGCATCAATAAAAACATTGCGCTTGTCAGGATGGCTCCGCTCACAACGATAATTGCCAATGACTTAGTCACAGTTTGCCAATTTATGGTTCGCTTAAACATAACCACATGTTTCTTTTGGCGTAAAAAGGTCCACGTAGCCATAAACGCAACAGCAAATGTGGAAACTTTAATACCGCCCCCCGTTGAGGTGGAACCCGCTCCAATTAACATCAGAACAATCATGACCAGTAAGGCTGGCTGGGTAAACAACGCCAAGTCAACACTATTAAACCCTGCCGTTCGAGCGCTCGCAGATTGAAAGAATGCCGCCAACCATTGCCCTGTTGCAGGTAAAGACGCCATTGTGTTTGGGTTGCTTCGCTCAAGTAACCAAAACATCATCGTTCCGACTAAGAGCAATATCGGTGTCGCAATCAGCATGATTTTGGTGTGAAGATGCAAAAAGTGGAAACCTTTGCGCCAGTTTAGCCAGATGTCACCCACAACAGTAAAACCAAGCCCACCAAAAATGAATAGCCCCGCCAGTGTAAAGATAACCAACGGATCATTCACAAAGCTCATCATACTGTCAGAAAACAGCGCGAACCCAGCGTTGTTAAATGCAGAAATTGCATGAAACAAGGCGTAAAACATACCAGTCTGCCAGCCCATTTCAGGGACCCAGCGGATAGAGAGAAAAATAAACCCGACCGTTTCTGCAACAAGCGCGAAAACAACAATCCGCTTTACTAGTCGGTTTAGATTGACTTGCCGATCTTGCCCTAATGCTTCTTTCGCCAGCGCTTGTTGACGCAAACTCAAACGCACGCCGAACATATAGAGTAAGACCGCCGACAACGTCATCTGCCCCAACCCACCGATTTGCATTAAAAACATCAGCAAGATTTTACCCGCAAGCGTAAAGTGTTGCCCAGTATCGACAACACCAAGCCCTGTCACACTAATAGCGGACGTTGCGGTAAACAAAGCATCCGTTATCGAAAGGCCCGTAACAGAAAAAACTGGCAAGGTTAGCAATACCGCAGAAGGCAGTAAAACACCGAGAAAACTGAGCAATATAATTCGCGGTTCGTTGCCTTTCGCTTTCTCTTGTTTACCATCTGGTGCGTAAAAAACACCTTTCTGATGAAAATACGTCATAGCGATTTTAATTTATTTGCGAGCGCATCTTGAGGGCCGACCACAATAATTAGGTCACCAATTTCTAGTGTGGTATTAAGGTCAGGTGCCTTGGTAATTTCTGGGCCCCGTTTGAACCCTAGCACTTGCACGCCATCGACTTTGCACAGAGCCAAATCACTTAGTGTCTTACCCATCCAACGAGAGCCAATCACAAACTCCGTCATAGCTAAGCCACTGCCTAATGGGTGGAACTCAAGAACCCGTTTATCGAGCATTTTACGCGCGACACGTATCCCCATGTCACGCTCAGGCATGATAATGTGGTCTGCGCCAATTTTTTGCAGAACACGAGCTTGGAAGCGGTCGTTTGCTTTAACCCATACTGACTTTACTCCCGCCTCTTTAGCAATCAATGTCGCAAGAATACTGGCATTAACATCCGCTCCGATGGCAATCATCACCATGTCGTAATCATCAAGTTTGAGCTCAGCAACCGTCTCTTCGTGAGTACAGTTAGCCACAACCGCCTGACTAACAAAACTGGCGGCTTCTTTAACTCTGTCTTCGTTGATGTCAACGGCTAAAACTTGAGCGCCTGAATCTTGTAACTCTTTACACACTGCCAAACCAAATCGGCCAAGACCAATAACGGCGAATTGCTTATCACCTGTTTTCATTTGTGCCCCATCTAATGCATTCATTAGCAAGCAAAAAAGTTTGCGCCCATTCCTTACCTTGTGCAAACCTGCGGACAGATAATTGACAAAAGCTTAACGCACCTTGATTCACTTTACGTATTAAGCGTATGACACTGATTAACTTTTTTCCTCATTATCGAATAGAAACCGTCGCGATGGCTACATAATTGGATGCCTAAAAACGCAAAAAGCCGCAAGAATGCGGCTTTTAGATCATGGGATAAACTGGCTATTTTGATTCGCGCTTATCGTGCGGTTTACGTTTATTCTTAGGCACGTAATTTAAAATTGAAATTGGTACTGGCTTTCTTGGCGCAAAACCTTCAATTTCCACTCGCTCTAGCAAGTGCCCTAAACGGCTTTCAATCATGCAGAGGTTCTTAAAGTCGTCTTTTGAAACCAGTGATATCGCCTCACCTTTCGCGCCAGCACGACCTGTACGACCAATACGATGTACATACTCATCCGCTGGGTAAGGCAAATCGTAGTTGATGACAACTGGCAGATTATCAATATCAATACCGCGCGCAGCAACGCCGGTTGCGACTAAGTACTGGATTTCACCCGCTTTAAACTTTTCTATTAATTCCTGGCGAACACGCTGATTACGGCCACTGTGGAATGCTTCTGCCACAATGCCACGTTTCTCAAGTTGGCTTACCAGTTTGGCCGCGCCGTGTTTAGTTTCAATAAATACCAGTACTTGCGACCAGTCATTTTCTTTAAGCAAGTGACTTAACAGCGACGACTTCATGTCTTTATCGACGGTCGTGATCCACTGTTTAATATTTGATTTTGAGGCACTGTGCTTTGCAATCGTGATCTCTTCAGGATCAATAATCGCATTTTTCGCCAAGTCACGAACAGGGTTAGATAACGTCGCTGAGAACAGCAAACTTTGCACATGTTCTGGCATACAGTCGACGATTTTGTCGATCGCATCGATGAATCCCATATCCAACATTTTGTCGGCTTCATCAAGCACTAGCATTTCCACTTCATCAAAGTGAATCGCGCGTTGACCGTACAGATCAATCAAGCGCCCAGGCGTGCTTACCACAATATCGACACCCTCGATCAAGGCTTGTTTTTGTGGTGCATAATCCACACCACCAAACATCGCCATTGAGCGTAATGGTAAGTTTTTACCATAAGCTTCAATACTTTGATGAACCTGAAGCGCAAGTTCGCGTGTTGGCGTTAGGATAATCGCACGAGCGCGTTTTTTACGTTGCGTTTCGCCTCGACTAAGCTTTTCTAAGATTGGCAGAACAAAACTGGCCGTTTTACCTGTGCCCGTTTGCGCTGCTGCAATTAAATTGCGGCCACGCAATACGATTGGAATGGCTTTTTGTTGGATAGAAGTGGGTTTTTCATAACCTAGCGCTTTTACTGCATCAGCAATCGATGCGCTTAAACCAAGCTTAGAAAATGGCATAGAAAGGTCTCAACAGAGGAAATGGGCGCGTAGTGTATCAGAATCCCCGTGAAGTAACAGAAGGATTCATGCGCGAAAAACTAGGAACATGACACAATCTTAGCCCAGGAAATTGGGCTGCAAACCTTTTTCTAATTTTTTCCTCACTTTGTAGGAAACATCATTAAGCGTGATTTTCCCCGTTTTGTGGCGGTCGATACCTGCATTCTGTCGATAGGCAATTGAGCCTTGTCTGAACAAAACGAAAGACGGCGGTTTACCAATCGCAGCAGGGTAGAGAATGGCCATGTAAGCATCTTCTAAGCTATTAATTTTATTTCGATAGGGCCAATAGTACGCTTTCACATAGTCAAGTTGTTCAAGCGCGCTCATTCTCGCAAGAGTCTTTGTGTTCACTCCTAATGACTCTGCGGTAGAGGGCATAAATTGAATTAACCCTGTAGCCCCGCTTCCGGAACCATTTTTGATGCTTGGACTGAAAGTTTCAGCAGTTTCAAATGCCATGCACGCCATAAGATGATTAGGATTGATCTTTAGCTCTTTACTAATACGGATGACTTTAGATTTGAACTCTGGAGAAACTTTACCTCCCCACGCTACCGCGTTCTCGGGATCTGCAATCGAAGAGGCCGTTGATGCGTCATGTTCTTCGACAATTTTAGAAAGTAGAGGAAGCGTTTGGCGTAGTCGATGGCTCGAACTCACCAAGCGAATTGATTTGGTAAGAAACTTGTCTTTTTTTTGGTGTAGTTTTTGGAACTTTACTAACTTATACAGTTGCTTATAAACCGTTTTCACAACGAAGCCAGATGTAGGGAACACTCCCAGAATGTAATCCATTTCCTACAAATTTAATATAAATATCAGCAACAGGAATTCTAGATGTGATCAATGTCACCATAAAAATTCTCAAATTCGATACACACCGATGTAAGTGGTCAATGTGTCTCCAACACGCTAGAAGTAAAAGTAAAGAGGCATTAAAAAGGTCTTACCAATTTTTTGGTAAGACCTAGGTTTACTGATTCTCGGATAAGCGAATGTATATTCTTACAGTTCAGCTTCCCGAACCAGTTCTGCAAGCGTCGACAAACGCTGCTCACTTTGTTTTACGTAAGGATTATTCGTATCCCAAGCATATCCAGCCAAAATCGCACTAATCATCTGTTTAATACGTGGGTTCGGGTTTTGATAGAAAATCACATCTTGCAACGTGCCGTTGTACCAGCCTTCCACATAAGTGCGGAATGTGTTCACTCCCACCATTAAGCGTTGCGAGTACTCTTCTTGCCAATCAACCTTTTCACCATTCAGCTGACGAACCACGCAGTCCGCTGCAAACTCGGCCGATTTCATGGCGATAGTGACACCCGATGAAAATACAGGATCAAGAAACTCACCTGCATTACCAAGCAACGCGTAGTGCTCTGTCGCTAAACGTTTGACGTTAGCAGAATAGCCACCCAACTCGCCTGCTGGATTCGGGTAATTCGCATTTCGCAACAAAGAAGCCAAACCCGGCTCTTCATTGGCTAACTGCTGCAACGCTGCAATCTTATCTTCTGGGTATTGTTCGAAAAATTCTGGCTCACCCACCACACCAAACGAACAAGTACCATTAGAGAATGGGATTAGCCAGTACCATACGTCGTGATTTTCAGGATGAACTGAAATTAAAATTTTGTTGCGATCGTATTCCGGCTCTTGGGGAGAGATATGATCTTCGATATGGGTAAAGATCGCTTTTCTAGGCGGAAGACAAGAAGGTTCTTCTAGCTCCAACAAGCGTGGCAAAACACGCCCAAAGCCACTTGCATCCAGCACAAAATCTGCTTCGATTTGATAAGCCTTCTTATTTGAGTCGAGCACTTCTAATCGAGACTTTTTCCCTTCAAACGCTAGGTTGAGCAGTTCATGCTGATAGCGAATCTCTACGCCTTGCTCTTCAGCGCTATCTGCCAATACTTTATCAAAGTTGGCACGTTGAACCTGAAACGTCGTGCCCGGTCCTGGCGTGTATTTGTTTGTAAAGTCGAACTGGGTGTATACACCATTACGACGAAATGCAGCACCATCTTTATACTGGAAGCCAAACTGCTTTACTGCATTGGTCATTCCTGCTTGTTCAACAACTTCCATACATGCAGGGAGTAGGCTTTCTCCTATGGAAAAACGTGGAAAAGTCGCTTTTTCTAAGACAACAACATCTATGCCACGCGATTTTAATAAGGCAGAAACGGTTGAACCTGATGGCCCCGCTCCTACGACAACAACTTGCTTGAGCTCTGTTTTCATTCTGAATTTAGTTTGCTTGTAGTTTTAATAAGGTATGACCAAGGCCAATATTGTCGGTTCTTTCAACGACAGATAAACCTGCCGCTTCGACAATTTCTAAGAAATCATCACTGCGATAAAAGCGACTATTACCGTTAGCTAAACAGGTAAAATAAAGAGAAGTGGCATTAAGGCTATAGGAAGCTCCCGCGTATTTTTGAGCATCCCAAAACAGCTCCAATACGTAAATAGTATCTCCCTTCGTTAACTGGGCTTTAACTTTTTTAAGGATATTGAGGATCTCAATTGGGGAAAAGCAATCCAAGAACTGGCTCATCCACCATACGTCAGCATGCTCAGGCAATGTTTGTGCTTTATCAAGCATGTTTGCAGGGTATGGACGTACACGCTCGACGAACTGGTTTTCTGAAACATTCTTCATCGCTACTTCTAATTGCTGCGGTAAATCAACAATCGTCACTTGAACGTCAGGGTCATGTTTACAACACTGAATCGCCCATTTTCCCGTATTTCCGCCAATATCCACAAGATGCTTTGGCTTGCTTGCAAATACCTCTTTAAGCAGAAGTGGGAACGAGCGATCCGAATAGAAATGATCGAACTTAAACCAGCTCTGTTTGGCTTGTTCTGGTAACGTCGATAGACCTTGATAGATGGTCTCCCAATTGCCCAACTCTTTCAAACCAGACGGTTTACCTTCTTGAATTGCTTCCGTCAAATGCATCATCGCGGCGTAACAAACATCTGCCGTAAAATCCATGTTTGCATTCGTCATACCATCATGAAGAAGGTAAAAACCAAGGTTTGCAAGCGAATAGTTAGGTCGTTCCCATAAAACAATATGCGCACTAATCGCCATATCCAACAGTACTTTAACACCATATTCTGATACTCCCGTTTTCTCGGCAATATCTGTGGCACTCATGCCTTGAGCGCCAGCGCTGTCTAAAGCGGCTAAAATACCTAAATCTCGAAGCGTTTTGGCGGTCTGGAACACGATTGGTGCAAAAGATAACTTCTGAGCTTCTGTCTTCGCTTCAAAAGCATTAAAAGGGTCATTATTTTGATTTAACACGGAAAAACCTAACTGCAATTAATAGTTTTATTGTTGAGATTGATTGCCCAACAATGCAATAGCTCGCTGAATATCAACATTCAAGTTGTTTACCCAACGATTGTAATTGCGGTGGATTTTGCCATCACTTGCTTTGAGATTTACTGAGTTGAGATAAATAATTGAGTAATATTTATTATTGTATGGGATTTTTACTTCTGCAGAGTGTTTACGAACGTGGATTTTTGCAATAAGAACACCAGGGCTTACTTCTTCGATCGTCCAGCCTCGGTTAGTTGCTGATTGCACTATGGCCATTTTTACTTGTTTATTTTGAAGATCATAAGCAACTGGAGTATCCTCCACATTCATTACAGGTTGTACTCGTCCACAACCAACAAGAAGCAAAGTTAATAATAACGAGACATACAGCTTAAAACGCGACATGATAATTTCCTTTTTATTGTGAATTTGGGTCAACCCCAATTTGTATCGAGCTGTAAAATAAACAATTTAACCCAATATGCCAAACTCGAAGATCAACATTTCGTTCAATATTGATGCGTGGACAGCGAATTCATTCGGTTTATCCGAATCCAATGAATGGAAACAATGGGCAACAGAGATAAAATGGCCAGAAGATGGCAAAATCAATGTTGCAAATATTCCTGCGATGATGCGCAGAAGAATGAGCCCACTCAGTAAACTGGCGGTACAAACTGCAATCGAAATGCTTAATCAACATCAAGTTGATTACCTTGTATTTTCAAGCCGTCATGGTGAACTGCATCGCAGCGTCGCACTAGTTGAAGATATAATTAATGGAGAAGAGGCGTCTCCGATGGCTTTTTCTCAATCGGTGCACAATACCGCCGCAGGGCTTGCCACTATCGCAACTAAACAACCCATTCCCCTAACTTCTATCGCTGCGGCAGAAAACACATTCCAAAGCGCAATATTAGAAGCATGGCTGTTTTTGTCCGACAATCCTGACAAAAAAGTACTGCTTGTTGATTTTGATGAGCCTATGCCTGACTCTTACTTAGAATATGAAAACCAACAATACAAAGGGTTTGGACTTGGCTTGATACTTTCTCATGGAGACAAGTTCGCGATACAAAGCTCCATAAACGCAGAACGTTCCGGTCATCCTCTTCCTCAAGGTTTAGTATTTTTGCAACAATACTTGTTAGATAAAAGCCAGTGGACTATTTTCGCTCCGCAACAAGCTTGGGAATGGCACAAAAAATGACTCGCTTAAATCAGTATTGGCGTGTGCTAGCAACAGGCTTTTGTTTTTCAGTATTTGGGTTAGGTGGTTTAGTACTGAGTTTCATTGTTATTCCGACCATTCGTATTTTTGTTTCAGACCAAACGGAACGCGAATATAAAGTTCAGGGTGCGATTCGATATTCATTCAACACATTTTGTAAATTGATGAAGCTAAGTGGCGCAATCGATTATCAAATTATTGGTGCCGATATTCTTCAACAAGATCGTAATTGTTTAATTGTTGCCAACCACCCTAGTTTAATCGATTACGTTCTCATTGCTTCACAATTAAATCGCTGCGACTGTTTAGTAAAATCGGCAATATGGTCGAATCCTTTTATGAAGCACATCGTAAAAGCAGCCGGATATATTCCCAATGAAGCACCGGATGATTTATTAGCACTCTGTGATGAACGATTTAACAAAGGCAACGTGTTGCTTATATTTCCTGAAGGAACAAGAACAACACCAGGTGTAGAGCCGAAATTACAACGCGGTGCAGCACAAATTGCGGTAAGAACAGAGCGAGATTTAAGGGTGGTCCATATTACGGTAACACCAAGTTTCCTCACAAAAGAGAAAAAATGGTATCAAGTACCGGCAACAAAGCCCTTTTTCAGGGTTGAAGTTAAGGATAAAGTTGAGATTACCCCCTTTATAAAGCAAACTACGTCGCCGACAATAGCGGCGCGACGCTTACAACAGCACCTAGCTGAAAACATTTTTCCAGAAAACTTTTATTAATAAGCAGGTCCCAGTGGAACAGTTACACAACGACATTAAGCAACTTATTATTGATGCTTTAAACCTTGAAGATTTAACCGTAGATGATATTGAAACGGATGCACCACTTTTTGGTGATGGACTTGGCTTAGATTCTATCGACGCGCTTGAGCTTGGACTCGCAATAAAAAAACAATACAACATCGTTATTGATGCCGACGACTCAAATACGCGCGAACACTTTGCGTCTGTAGCAAATCTAGCGAAATACGTTTCTTCTCAAACTAATGAATAAGTTGTAGGTATATTCATGACTGATGTAAATAAAGATCAAGTATTTGAACAAGTTAAAGATGCGCTTGTTGAGCTGTTCGAAATTGACGCAGCCGACATTCAATCAGATGCGCACTTATACCAAGATCTCGATCTTGATAGCATTGACGCCGTTGATTTGGTCGTACACCTACAGAATGTCACTGGCAAAAAAATCAAGCCAGCAGAGTTTAGTGCAGTAAGAACCGTTGACGATGTGGTTAACGCTGTTACTGAGTTATTGAAGGAAAGTTAATGCGCCAATTGCTGACTGGTCTGTCTGCAATTGTACTGCTTGCCTACCCCTTCGCCGTCTATTTCGGTATAGATAAATTTGGCTTGAACTTAGTTGGGGGCTTGTTAATTGCTGCGTTACTTTTGCGTGTTTTCGTCGCAAATAAGACCCCACTAAAAGAGTTTAAATTCTTGGCGCTCGCTACGGGCGCTGTTGGCATTGTTCTAATTACACTTGGCATGGTGTTTAAACAACACGGGTGGCTTCAGTTTTACCCTGTCGTTGTCAATTTATGTATGCTGTGTGTATTTGGACTGAGCTTAAAACAGCCGCAATCGATCATAGAGAGGCTTGCTCGCTTGCAAGAACCCGACCTTCCGGCTAGTGGCGTGGCTTACACTCGCAAAGTGACGGTGGTTTGGTGCGCCTTTTTTACGCTCAACGCTGCCGTTGCACTCTATACCTGTTTCCTACCAGTAAAAATATGGACGCTTTATAACGGCCTTATCAGCTACTTACTTGCTGGTGGCTTGTTCGCTGGAGAATGGATCGTGCGTCAATTTGTTCGAAAGGAACACTAATCGTATGAATACAACGTATTCGAGCTTTACCTCCCTAGCGACCTTGTTCATCGCAGAGAGGTCTGAGCAATCCCCTGTCTCTTACGATCGCGACACGGTTATCACGTGGGGTGATTTCCAGCAGCACGTCGCAACACTTGCTCAGCAGTTAGAAACCCAACCAACGCAAAACATTGCGTTGTGTTTTGGCAGCAGCTACCTGTTTGCCGTTGGCTTTTTTGCTTGTTGTTATGCAGGAAAATCCATTGTATTACCTGGTAATTACCAACCAGAAGCACTCAAAGAGCTCAGTGAGCACTACGATTTGTTGCTGCATGATGCCGATGTCTCGGCTCCAGAACTCGTGAGCTCGCTTTTGATCGAAGCTCAATCATTGCTAGAAACCACCGTGATTAACGAGCCAGAGGCCAAACAACCTTATTTTTGGCGTGAATTAAACCTGGCGGAAATACCAGTAACGCTATTTACTTCGGGTTCAAGCGGCACACCAAAAGCCATTGCAAAAACGCTGAAACAGCTTGATATCGAAGTTGCTATTCTAGATAACCTGTGGGGCGACACAGTTGCCAACACACGCGTTGAAAGCACCGTTTCTCATCAACACATTTACGGCTTGCTGTTCCGCGTATTGTGGCCTTTGTGCTCTGCACGTCCATTTTCAGCACACAACCTAGAGTTCCCAGAGCAAATTGTCCATCACGCTGATGCTGACACCACGCTAGTAAGCAGCCCTGCGTTACTAAAACGACTCAGTGAAGAGCACAATCCGGTTGCGATTCGGTGCGTATTTTCTTCTGGTGGCCCCTTGCCAAACCAAGCGGCGCAGCACAGCCAGCAGTTGTTTGGGTCACTTCCTATTGAAGTTTTTGGCAGCACAGAAACCGGCGGCATTGCTTACCGTCAGCAGCACGAAGCCAGTACTCCCTGGACGTTATTCCCTGGTGTTGAAGCCGAGCTTAACCATGAAAATTGTTTAAAGCTCCGCTCGCCACACATTGATGAAAACACTTGGTACCAAACTGCGGATGAATGCTATTTCCATGATAGTATTTCTTTTGAATTGCGTGGACGCACTGATCGAATCGTCAAAGTCGAAGAAAAGCGTATTTCCCTTGTCGAAGTGGAAAAACGTTTAGAGCAATTGCCGTGGGTTCAAGAAAGCGTGGTGATCCCAATGGAAGAATCTGGTCGCCTCACGTTAGTCTCGATCATCGTACTTAACGATAAAGGCAGCGATGTGCTTAATGAACTTGGTAAAGGCAAATTTTGGCTTGAGCTTCGCAAGGCACTGCGCAATTGGCTAGAACCGATCGCTATCCCGAGAAAATTCCGAGTGGTCGCCGAAATTCCATTGAACAGCCAAGGCAAACGCCAAGTTGCTGAAATTGAAAAACTATTCCAATAAAGCTAGTAACATGGATAAAAGAAAACCAACCATTCAGAATATTGAAGTGAGTGACCACACCGCAGAGCTTTCGCTGCGTGTGGATGCTGACATCTTAGATTTCCAAGGTCATTTCAGTGACTTTCCTCTTTTACCCGGCGTCACTCAAATTGACTGGGCGTTGTTCTACGCCGTTCAATATTTGAACACTCCCAAGGTATTTAAAGGAATGGAAGTCATCAAGTTTCAAGAGCCGATTCTGCCAAACGCCGACGTTTGTCTCTCACTCTCTTGGGACAATGAGCGCGAGAAATTGGCCTTTAAGTACATATCGAAAAACGGTGAAACCTTGGTGACTCACTCTTCAGGCAAAATGAAACTGGGTGAGTCACGTGAGTGATTACCGTCCCTGCTTTTTAATTCCTTGCTACAACCACGGCAGCACAATTGCAGACGTGGTTGCGTCGTTATCCTCTTTCGATTTGCCAGTGCTTGTCGTGGACGACGGCAGCAATGAAGACACCAAACAAGCACTTTCAGCGTTGAGTGAGCAAGGGCTGATAAAACTGATTAGTTTGAGTGAAAACCAAGGCAAAGGTGGCGCGGTGATGGCAGGCCTACATCAAGCTCACCAACTTGGTTTTACGCACACCATTCAAATCGACGCAGATGGTCAGCACGACCTAGAAGCATTGCCGAAATTGCTCAGCGCCAGCGAAACAAAACCAGATAACCTGATTTCGGGCCAACCGATATACGACGAGAGCGTACCCAAATCCCGTTTGTATGGTCGCTACGCTACACACGTTTGGGTGTGGATAGAAACCTTGTCACTGTCTATCAAAGACAGCATGTGCGGTTTTCGCGCCTACCCAGTGGCGAAAACGGTCGCCGTGTTGAACAAGTACAGCATCGGCAAACGCATGGATTTTGATATCGAAATTCTAGTGCGAATGTATTGGGAAGGCGTCGACATTGATTTTGTTCCAACGCGCGTGATCTACCCTGAAGGTGGCATTTCCCACTTCGACGCATTGTGGGACAACATCAAGATAAGCTGGATGCACACTCGCCTATTTTTTGGCATGTTGCCGCGCATTCCTTCGCTACTCGCCAGAAAGCGCAGTCACACAGACGACAGCAATGCCCACTGGTCGAAACGAAAAGAACAAGGCACGATTTTAGGCATCAAAACCTTGCTCGCGGTTTACCGCTTGTTCGGCAGAAAAGCGTTTGACCTGATTTTAAAATTAGTCATGCGCTACTACCACTTCACGGGTAAATCTGCCCGTGAAGCGTCTGAGATTTACCTGCAAAACTTGCAGCGCTACGCAGCGCAGCAGAACATCGCACTGCCAAAACAGTTGGACAGCTATCATCATCTGCTTTCTTTTGGGCGTACCATGCTCGACAAACTGGCAGCATGGCAAGGTGACTTTAATGTCGACAACCTAACCATTCACGGCCAACATCATTTCGAAGAGATGGCGCAGAAAAAACAAGGCGTGCTCATATTAGGCTCGCACCTTGGCAATATCGAACTCTGCCGCGCGCTTGGTCGTCGACACTCTCATGTCAAAATCAATGCCTTGGTATTTACCCAACACGCTGAACAATTTAATGCGGTAATGAAGGCGGTAAACCCAAACTCGGAACTGAATTTGATTCAAGTCAGCTCAATGGGACCAGACACCGCGATTCTGCTTCAACAAAAAATCGAGCAAGGCGAATGGGTGGTGATCGTTGGCGATCGCACTTCTACCAGCAAAGAAAATCGTGTCGTTTGGGCAGATTTTCTTGGTAAACCAGCGCCATTTCCGCAAGGCCCATTCATGCTGGCCTCGGTATTAAAAGCGCCGGTTTATCTACTCTTCGGCCTACGCGACGATGAAGCAAACACTCCGCATTTTAATGTGTACTTTGAACACTTTAGTGACCAAATCACGCTACCGCGCAAGGAACGTCAGCAGGCACTAGAACACGTTGTTCAACAGTACGCACAAAGATTAGAACACCACACACTGCAAGCGCCGTTACAGTGGTACAACTTTTTTAACTTCTGGACTTTAAGTAATCAGCCACATGACAAACAACAATAATCACAACATCACTTTTGGTGCCCAATCTTTAACCATCGAAGATGTCGTTGCCATTGCTCAAGGTGCAAAGGCACACATGAACACCTCGCCAGAATTTACCGCGAAAATTGATCGTGGCGTGGCGTTTCTGGAACGATTACTGAAAGAAGAAGGCGTTATTTACGGCGTGACCACGGGTTACGGCGATTCATGCACTGTGGCGATTCCACCTGCTCTTGTGGATGAACTTCCGTTGCACCTTACGCGCTTCCATGGCTGTGGCTTAGGTCAAATCCTTTCTCATGAGCAAGCTCGTGCGGTGTTGGCGACACGTTTATGTTCATTGTCGCAAGGCGTATCTGGCGTGTCTCACGGTCTGTTGAACCAAATCGTTACGCTTATCAATCACGATATTGCGCCGCGTATTCCACAAGAAGGCTCTGTGGGCGCAAGTGGCGATTTAACGCCTCTGTCTTACCTAGCAGCGACCTTAATTGGCGAGCGTGAAGTGCTTTACAAAGGCGATGTGCGACCAACACAAGAAGTGTTTGCAGAGCTGGGCATTGAGCCAATTCGCCTAAAACCAAAAGAAGGTTTGGCGTTAATGAACGGTACATCCGTGATGACTGCCCTCGCCTGTCTTGCCTACAAACGCGCAGAATACCTAACGCAGCTGTGCACCAAGATTACCGCGATGGTCTCTGTGGGTATGCAAGGTAATGACTTCCACTTTGATGAAGCGTTGTTTGCGGTAAAACCTCACCCTGGTCAACAGCAAGTTGCGGCTTGGCTGCGTGATGATCTCAATGCTGAACGTCCGCCACGCAATAGCGACCGACTGCAAGATCGTTACTCGCTGCGTTGTGCGCCACACGTGATTGGCATGGTGCAAGACTCACTGCCTTGGCTACGTCAATTGATTGAGAATGAACTAAATAGTGCCAACGACAATCCAATCATCGATGGCGACAACGAGCGCGTTCTGCACGGCGGTCACTTCTACGGTGGTCATATCGCAATGGCGATGGATACGTTGAAAGTGAACATTGCCAACTTAGCTGATTTGCTGGACCGTCAGATGGCGCAACTGATGGATTACAAGTTCAATAACGGCCTGCCGTTTAACTTAACCGGTGCAGAAGGCGAGCGTAAACCGATCAACCACGGCTTTAAAGCGGTTCAGATTGGTATCTCAGCTTGGACGGCCGAAGCGTTGAAAAACACCATGCCAGCGAGCGTTTTTTCTCGCTCAACCGAGTGTCACAACCAAGACAAAGTGAGCATGGGTACCATCGCGGCTCGTGATTGCCTACGCGTACTTGAGTTAACAGAGCAAGTTGCTGCGGCTTCACTCCTAGCAAGCGTTCAAGCGGTTGAGATTCGTCGTCGTCATAACGAATTGGACGAACACCACATGAGTCAGAGTTTGCGAGTAATTCGTGACGCAGTACTGAGCGAGTTTGAATTTGTGATTGAAGATCGCCCATTGGAACAAGATTTGCGCCATTTCATTGAACGCATTCAGCAACGTCATTGGCCACTCTACGCGGAGGTATAATGCAAGAGCAGGTTTTCTACCCATTAGAAGCGGAGGTGACTATGGTCACCTCATTCCAAGATGCTGACCCGATGGGCGTGATTTATCACGGCAACTTCTTTCGATATTTTGAAGAAGCGCGTCGTGTGCTGATGGAGAAGATCCAATACAGCTATCGCGATATGCAAGACTCTGGGTATATGTGGCCGATCATCGACACGCGCGTTAAATACGTCAAGGCGATTCCGTTTAATCACACCATTCGCATTACCGCGCAACTCACGGAATGGGAAAACCGCTTGCGTGTGGATTACGTGATTTACGACGCCGAAACGAATCAACGTATGTGCAAAGCGCATACAACGCAAGTCGCCGTATCCATTGAAAAGCAAGAGATGTGCTTTGTTTCTCCAGCAGTCTTTTTAGATAAAGTAGAGCAATGGCACAACCATGGGAGCCTGAACTAATGCAAAAGTGGTTACTCTCTTTTTTGTTGATATTTTCTGTTCCAGCACTGGCCACACCGACAGCAAACGTAACGGATTTGGCATCGCTTCAACAGCAGCTGTCTCAGCATGAAATCGTACGCGGATATTTTACGCAGCAGCGTCATCTGGAAATGTTTAGTCAACCTTTAACCTCTAAAGGTCAGTTCACACTGAGCAAAACACATGGCTTGTTGTGGCAACAAACTGAACCTTTCGCAGTCAATTTGGTATTGACGGAAAACAAACTTCGTCAGACTTTTGCCGACCAAGCTCCGAAAACGATTTCTGCTGAAGAAAACCCAATGGCGTTCTACTTTAGCCATGTGTTTTTATCCGTGTTCCACGGGGATACTTCTGCACTGCAAGAACAATTCACACTCGATTTTTCAGTTGAGAACAATCAATGGCAGCTCGTTTTAGTGCCAAAACAGTCGCCATTAAATGCGGTGTTTCAATCCATCACTCTTTCCGGTAAAACGCACATTGATCGCCTAACCCTACAAGAGCTGCGTGGCGATAAGACCGAAATCACGTTTACGAACCAGACCTCTCTACCTCAGGAACTCACGGATGCCGAAGACGCTCAATTCCGTTTCTAAACTCAGTCTTGGCACTCATACCTTTGCTCTGGTTTGGCTCAATCTCGTTGTTTTAGCGGGCGCGTTGCTACTCAAACAATGGGTTTGGAGCGCAGAATCTCCGATTGAGACCAACATTTTAAAACTGTTGCCGAAGAACCAACAAAACCCAGTGGCTGAGCAAGCCTTTGAGTCGGTCTCGGCAAGTATGAGCGACAAAGTCATTTTCGTGATCACAGCGCCGGACAAAAATGCCCTTTTTGCAGCGGCCACTGAATTTGATAAGGGGTTACGACAAAGTAATCATTTTCGCGATGTGGTGGGAAAAATCTCACCTCAAGAGCAGCAAGCTTGGGCGAGTTACTACTTTAAGCACCGTTTCCAATTGCTGACGCCTGAACAACGAGAGCGTTTAAGCAAAAATCCAGAACAGCAAGTGCAGCATGTGATTCAGTCTCTGTACAACCCGTTTTCTGGAGTGACTGGGCAAGAGTTACAAAATGATCCTTTCTTGCTATTTCGTGATTATTTAAGCCAAGTTACCCAGCAATCGTCCTCTTTCCGATTGGATAACGGCTATCTGTCCGTCGAAAAAGACGGTGCTCAATACTTGCTTATTACTGCTGAGCTAAAAGACTCGCCTTATAGCCTAACTGGGCAGCTTGCCGTCCCTGACATTCAAGCGCTAGAACAGAGCGTCGCGCAGAAATATGGCGCTAAAGTGGCACATACTGGCGTTCTATTTTACGCCGACTTTGGTACGCAAAGTGCCAAATCGGAGATCAGTACCATCGGTGTGTTCTCTCTGCTCGGTATCATTGCATTGCTCGTGTTGGTCTTTCGTAGTGTGATGCCACTGTCTCTGGCACTGCTTTCCATCACCATTGGTTTGCTCGTTGCTTTGTCCGTTACGACGTGGATTTTTGGAAAAGTCCATCTGTTCAGTTTAGTGTTTGGCGCAAGTTTAATCGGCGTGTCTATCGACTACGCATTCCACTACCTAACCGAACGTCTTGCGGCGGGAAATGAATGGGATAGCGAGCAAGGATTAAAGCATATTTTCATAGCTATCACACTTGGCTTAATCACCAGTTTGATCGGCTATTTGGGCATGTTAGTGGCACCGTTTCCAGGTTTGCAGCAGCTTGCGCTGTTTTCATCCCTTGGTCTGATTGCTGCTTACATCACTGTGGTGGCTTGGTATCCGATACTGGCTCGTAACCCATCGCGATCCATTTCGAACTTACCAGGACAATCACTGTTGGCGAAATGGTTAACGCTTTGGAATCAACCTCGAATTAAAGTCGGATTACCGATGTTATGTGTGGTTGCGAGTGGCTTTTTCTTGCTGCAATTGAACTACGATGACGACATTCGTCTGCTGCAAACGATGCCGAAAGATCTCAAGCAGCAAGAAACCTTGATTACGACGCTCAGTGGCATGCAATCTTCGCAGCAAATGTTGGTCGTTACCGCCGACGATGACGAAAGCCTAATGAAAAAGCTGGAGTCTTTGACACCAACTTTAGAAGCGTGGAAAGCGGAAAGCACCATCGAAAGCTACCAGAGCCTGAGCCGCTACTTGAGCTCAGTGGAACGTCAGCAACAAGACTATCAATTGATTCGCGATCTTTACGCGACACAATCCAGCCCACTTACTTCCGGGTTGGGCTTAAGTAAAAAGCCCAAAATGGACGCCGACTTTATCCCTGTTACGGTTGAACAGTACTTGCAAAACCCGGTATCAGCGCCTGTACGTTTTCTTCATTTGGGTAAAATTAATGAAAAATCGGCAACGGTTGTGGTGTTAAACCAATTGCAAGACTCCGCTGTTGTTAAGGCATTTGCCAAATCACAGTCTGATGTTGTTTACCTAAACAAAGCTGAAGAAATATCCGCCCTATTTGGTGAATACCGAATCAAAATCATGGAGCTATTGGCAGCCGCCAGTGCTGTGATCTTTCTGGTATTAATCAAGCGGTACGGTCTGCAACACAGTTGGCGAGTTTTACTGCCATCATTGATTGCTTGCGCCTGCGGTCTTGCAACTGCTGTCGCGATGGGAACAACATTAAACCTGTTCAACTTGCTTGGCTTGGTGCTCATTCTTGGTATCGGGATCGATTACACTCTGTTCTTTGCCGAGAAAGCCCGCAGTGTGAGCACACTATTAGCGATCACCCTTTCGGCAATGACCACTGTGTTGTCATTTGGGTTGCTGTCACTCAGCCAAACTCACGCGATTCACAGTTTCGGCATTACGGTGTTAAGTGGTATTTTTGTCGCTTGGCTGCTCTCTCCGATTGCAATTAAAACAGAGGAAACGACGTCATGATTTTCAATCACGCCTTTCGCTGCGCGACGTTATTCGCACTGAGCCTGTTTTTAAGTGCATGCAGCTTGGTCCCTCACCAATCGACGCCTCAGGTCGACATTGCCGAGCACACCCAAGTTAGCTTACCCACTCCCGCAAGCTTGGGCTATCAGTTGTCTGCCAGTCAGTTAATTACGGCTTCTTGGGCAATAGATGGTAAAACCACATCTGAGCAACTTCCGGTACAACTGCAAGTGACCAACAACGAAGTGGTGCTGGCAGGCTTCTCATCCTGGGGGACAAGAGTACTCTCACTGTCTTACGATGGAGAACAAATTCAAACCGAAGTGCTCAATGGTTTACAAGGTTCGCTACCGCAGCCAGAACAGGTATTATTTAACCTGATGATCACGCTCTGGCCGAGTTCCGCTTGGGAAGGATCGTTAAATGAGGTAAGGTGGCGAATTATTGATAAAAATAATTCTCGCGCCATCTTTGATAGCGACGGTGAAAAGATCATTGAGATTCAATACAGCTCTTCTAACAAGTTAGAGGGTAAGATTGATTTTCATCACCTCAAACATCAGTTTTCAATTTCTATTCAAACACTGCAACATCAGATTAACTAAGAACAATTTAGAATAACAATATGCCTATTCGCTCTTCTCAACCTTTGTATATTCAGGCCTGTGGCTTTCACTCTGCCATGGGACAAGATGACGCGCTCATCCACCAGTGTTTATCGGGAGCGAAGCCATCCAACATGGTGGTTGACCAAGATATTTTAAATTCAGGCCGCCAAACAGTAATCGGTCGAATTGCACAGACGTTACCGCAATTACCGACCGCACTCAGCCAGTTTGATACGAGAAACAACCGCCTCGCACTTTCGGCTTTGCTGCAAATCGAAGGCGACGTGCGTGACGCCATGGCTAAATATGGTCGTGACCGTATCGCAGTCGTGATCGGCACCAGCACATCTGGCATTTCAGATGGCGAAATCGCATTTGGTGAAAAGCTGGCAAAGGGTAATTTTCCTGTCGACTACCATTACACCAAACAAGAGCTTGGCAACTGCAGCGATTTTATTGCCGCCTACTTTGATTTGAGCGGCCCACATTACTCAGTTTCAACCGCCTGTTCTTCTAGTGGCCGTGTCTTTTTAACCGCACAACGCCTGATTCGCTCTGGCATTGTTGATGCGGTTATTGTGGGTGGTGTGGATACCATTTGTCGCCTCACACTAAACGGCTTTAACGGTTTAGAAGCTCTATCCGATACCCTTTGTAAGCCGTTTGACCAACATCGCAACGGCATCAATATCGGTGAAGCCGCAGCATTAATGTTGCTAAGCAAAACACCTGCGCCCGTTGCTCTTCTCGGAGCTGGCGACAGCTCAGACGCACACCATATTTCCGCACCACATCCAGAAGGGTTAGGCGCAGAAGAAGCGATGAGAAAAGCGTTGGCCAATGCAGGACTTACAGTGCAAGACATTGGTTACATCAACGCGCATGGCACAGCAACGCCGTTAAACGATGCGATGGAAAGCAAAGCCATTCATCGCTGCTTTGGAGACTCCGTTCCCGTAAGCTCGACAAAGCCACTTACCGGACACACATTAGGCGCAGCAAGTGCAACGGAAGCCGCGATCGCTTGGCATATTCTCAAGTACAACCTTGATTTGCCAATACAACACTGCGAAACCAAAGCAGACGATATCCATATATCGTTAGTTGAGACGCCAACCAAACTGGGTAACAAAGCGATTCTCAGCAACTCTTTTGCTTTTGGTGGCAACAATATTAGTCTTATTTTTGGTTACGCTCATGACTAAACTTCCTCCCATCGAACAACTTTTGCCACACGACAAACCAATGATTTTGGTTGATCGTGCTTTGGATGTTCAACAAGATACGATTCACTGCCAGGTTGATATCGCAGAACACAACCCGTTCTTCGACTTGGTATCACACACCGTGCCAGCTTACGTTGGCATTGAGTTTATGGCGCAATCTGTCGCGGCGTGGTCTGGTTACCACGCATTAATGAAAGAACAAGCGCCACCGATTGGCTTTTTGCTTGGTAGCCGTCGATACACGTCTGAATACGATGCGTTTTCTCGCGGACAAATGCTCGATGTGTATGCCGAAAAAGTCATGGAAGATAACGGTATGGCGGTATTTTCTGCCCGTATTGAGCTACAAGGAACTGTTGTAGCGACTTGCCAATTGAACGTTTACGTTCCATCAGAAGAAAAATTACAAGAAATGAAAATCAGGAGTCAACAATGACCCGACAAGTCCTCGTTACAGGTGCCAGCAAAGGCATCGGTAAAGCCATTGCCGTTCAATTAGCCAAAGATGGTTTCCAAATCATTGTCCATTACATGGGTGATCAACAAGGCGCGCAAGATACCCTAGACACCATCGAACAGCATGGTGGTAACGGTCGTCTTATCCAATTCGACATCAGTGACCGCGCAGATTGCCGAGAGAAACTAGAGGCCGATATCGCCGAACACGGCGCTTACTATGGCGTCGTGAACAACGCTGGCATCACAAAAGATACCGCTTTCCCTGCGATGACTGAAGAAGAATGGGATGGTGTGATTCATACCAACCTAGATAGCTTCTACAACGTTCTTCACCCTTGTGTTATGCCAATGGTGCAAAAGCGTAAAGGTGGTCGAATTGTTACCCTTGCATCAGTCTCTGGCCTAATGGGTAACCGTGGTCAAACCAACTACAGCGCAGCAAAAGCGGGCGTAATTGGTGCGACAAAATCACTCGCACTTGAACTGGCAAAACGCAAAATCACCGTTAACTGCGTTGCACCGGGACTTATCGACACAGGCATGGTAGACGAACACGTAAAAGAACACGCGATGCCGCAAATTCCTTTACGCCGCATGGGAGAACCAGAAGAAGTCGCTGGTTTAGTCAGTTACCTCATGTCTGACATCGCAGGTTATGTAACTCGCCAAGTCATTTCGGTAAACGGAGGCCTAGTATGAACCGTCGAGTCGTTGTAACCGGAATGTCGGGCGTGACTGCGTTTGGTAACGATTGGCAATCTGTCGAGCCAAAACTGCGTGACTGCCAGAACGCGACGCAATACATGCCTTCTTACGAACAGTATGATGGTTTGAACACCAAGCTCGCGGCACCAATTTTAGACTTTGAACTGCCAAAGCACTACAAGCGCAAGCAAGTACGCGGCATGGGGCGTGTTTCCAAATTGGCGACCGTCGCAACAGAAAACGCACTGAGCCAAGCAGGTTTGATTGGTAACGACGTACTCACCAATGGTCAAACGGGTATCGCATACGGCTCATCAACAGGCAGTACTGATGCAATCGGTGCATTTGGTGTCATGCTGAATGAGAAAACCACCAAAGCGATCACCGCAACGACTTACGTGCAGATGATGCCGCATACCACAGCAGTGAACGTTGGTCTATTTTTCGGTTTGAAAGGCCGAGTGATCCCAACCAGCAGTGCATGTACCTCTGGCAGCCAAGCAATCGGCTACGCCTACGAAGCGATCAAACATGGCTACCAAACGGTAATGGTTGCTGGTGGCGCTGAAGAATTGTGCCCAACGGAATCCGCTGTCTTCGATACCCTTTTTGCCACCAGTCTGAAGAATGAAGACCCGAAAAGCACACCAAGACCTTATGACTCCGATCGCGATGGTTTGGTGATTGGTGAAGGTGCGGGAACACTGGTTCTGGAAGAGTACGAACACGCCGTCGCTCGTGGCGCGAAAATCTATGCAGAAATCATCGGTTTTGCCAGCAACTGCGATGCCGCACACGTCACTCAACCACAGATGGAAACCATGCAAATCTGTATGGAAATGGCTTTGCAAAACGCGGGCATTCCTTCTGAGAAGATCGACTATGTATCTGCTCACGGCACTGCCACCGACCGCGGCGATATTGCGGAAAGCAACGCAACAGCGAATGCTCTGGGCAAAGTGCCAATCAGTTCACTCAAGAGCTACTTTGGCCACACACTAGGCGCCTGTGGCGCGATTGAAGCGTGGCTAGGTTTAGAAATGATGCACACAGGTTGGTTTAACCCAACGCTCAACCTAGAAAACCTCGACGAGCAATGTGGTGATTTAGACTACATCGCCGGACAAGGTCGAGAGCTGGACGTGAAATATTTGATGAGTAACAACTTCGCCTTTGGCGGCATCAACACCTCCATCATCTTTAAAAAGATGTAATGCCCTTAGTAAATGCAAAAGCGCTGGTTAACCAGCGCTTTTTTGTTGGTTGCCTATCAGGTTCATATATCACGCTGTAACGGCAAACAAGACATTACCATTCCGCGATACAAAGGCGACTTTTAACACCACGAATTTGTAATCCCATCGCTTCAAAGACATGCTCAAAATCTTGACAAGATGCAGGCACATTAGGTAGCGACAATGAAGCCTCGGTAAAAAACGTCCGACTCAAATTATCCGTCTCTCCCCAAGCTAACTGCCACCAATCCAAAATTCGCGGCTTGGATGCGTTTAATCGATAGCTAGCAGGAATACGATCACGCTTGTTTAGGTTTTCAACCTTAGATGTTGGTAGTAAGTTCCACTTATCATTGTTGGGCCAATAAGCAAATGGCAAACAGTGATCAACGTGATACTCATTTCGTAATTTGCTTCCACTCCATACACTGACAATGTCGCAATGGCTGAGCTTCAACTGTTCAATTCTCTTTCGCACGACTCGCGTATCATGGTCTTTATCAATCCAGACCAAACAATCATGATACGTTTGCAGTGGAATACCCCGCTCTTGATTAGACCGAAATCGTTGCATTTCCATAATCCATTGGTTGACCACCAGCGGCTCAATCCAAGAGTTATACAATCGAAAACAATCCCAAAGGCTTTCATCCAACACAAACAGCCCATAACCTTCGAGGAACTCGCTATCCACAACAATTGAACGTTTTGGCTTCTTAGCTGAACGAATCATTTCAAAGTAAGGGTTTGATTTATCACCTTGATAGGTAAAAGTGACGGGACCATCTTTTATGGTTTTTAAGCTGTCTTTTATCGCTTTATCAAGCGCCACTGCATCTTCACCAAAAAATGTCGTGCCTATAGCAAGATCATCAGGACTTAAATGGGAAAGTCTGCCCCAGCCATCGGGCTTTATAAAACCTAGCCCTTTAGACGAGTTCGAGCTTTGCTGGATGTTCTCTTTATCGATTAAACGCTTAAATTGACGAATCCAATATAAGCCAACTAATCCTAATGGGATTGCAACTTTACCTTCGCTGCGATCAACCACTGCACCAGAATGAGCGTCTGCAATACGTAGTAAAGTACGTAGTAGTGCGAGCTTATAGGTAGCCGATTTGGAATCATTGACGATAATGTGGCGAACCTTATTCAGATCACCGGAACCATCATCAGGCAAAGACATCACTACAGTTTGCCAAGATACACCCGTTCGCTTTAACTGATCGTCATCGAGAGATACGTTTCTCACCATTAAAGCGCTATTCTTTGCAAACTTTTCGAGCTCTTCAACCGATACGGGATAAGCTTTACGACCGTCAGAAAAGTCACCGTGACGAAGGCTAATCACCAATCGACCATTAGGCGCTAACAAATTTGCAAGTTTGCGAAATGCACGTTCACGGTGCGTAGGCGCAAGATGCATCCATACCGCACTGACAAGAATTAAATCGAAGCGAAAGCCAAGATTAATGGTTTTCTCAAGCTTAGGTAATGCATCTTCAAGCCAAGTAACGGAATCGCCACAGTAAGACTTACCAAGCCTTAGAAGTGCTTGAGCAGGCTCAATCGCAACAACTTCACACCCATGCTCAGCCATCCATTTCGCGTCTCGACCAGAGCCCGCGCCAACATCTAACACACGATCTCCAGCCTGGGGCCAGAAGACTCTCCAACTCGCGTGGACATCCTCAAACTGGATCGATGTGTATTGCTTCGCGAAAGAGTCGGCGTGTCGGTCATAAAAGTTAGAAGTGGCAGGCATAAAGGTTAACGAAAGGTAATTAATATGCGTCCATATTAATTGCTAGAAATTGCAATGGCTAGAATGCCATTCAAAAGTTGTAGATAGAGTGGCAATTACAGCCAAAAACCTAAAAACGACAAAGCCCCGACAACTCAAAGAGTTATCGGGGCTTTTGAATAAATGGCACGCCCTATTGGATTCGAACCAATGACCACATCCTTAGAAGGGACGTGCTCTATCCAGCTGAGCTAAGGGCGCGCTACAGGGACAGGATTATACGAGTTCAAACGGGTAAATCAACGGGTTTTCATAACATTCTGATCTGAATGCCTAAAAAAAGTCCATTAAAACGCTTAATGTTCAAAAACACCACAAAGCAAACGTTTGCGTATGGATGTTAATAAGAAATTCTGCGACAATGCGCCGCAGATAATCTGCCTTCTTAATTTATAAGGAAAGTCATGACTGCTCAAAATATAGACGGAACTCTCATTTCCCAAACTGTTCGATCCGAAGTGGCTGCACGTGTTAAAGCACGTGTTGAAGCTGGGCTACGTGCTCCTGGTTTAGCAGTGGTTCTAGTTGGTGAAGATCCTGCTTCTCAGGTTTATGTCGGTAGCAAACGCCGCGCATGTGAAGAAGTTGGGTTTGTTTCTAAGTCTTTTGACCTTCCTGCGTCTAGCTCAGAAGAAGAGTTACTAGCGCTGATTGATGAATTAAACAACGATGATGAAATTGACGGCATTCTAGTGCAATTACCCCTTCCTGCGGGCATAGACACAACACATGTTTTAGAGCGCATTCACCCAGAGAAGGACGTGGATGGCTTCCATCCTTACAACGTTGGTCGTCTTGCGCAGCGTATTCCAAAGCTTCGCTCTTGCACGCCAAAGGGCATAATTACCCTACTCGACCGTTACAACATTGAGCTACGTGGTAAACATGCGGTTGTGGTTGGTGCATCAAACATTGTTGGTCGTCCAATGACACTTGAGCTGCTGCTAGCGGGCTGCACAACAACAACATGTCACCGTTTTACCAAAGACCTAGAGAGTCATGTGCGTCAAGCTGACGTTGTCGTGGTTGCGGTTGGTAAGCCTAACTTCATCCCTGGTGAGTGGATTAAAAAAGGCGCAGTGGTGGTCGATGTCGGTATTAACCGTCTTGATTCAGGCAAACTAGTTGGTGACGTGGAATACGACAAAGCACGTGAAAGTGCGAGCTTTATTACTCCTGTTCCTGGTGGCGTTGGCCCAATGACCGTCGCAAGTTTAATTGAGAACACGATGCTCGCTTGCGAACAGTTCCACACAGACAAATAACGTAAAACTTCAGATACGAAAAAGGCTCCGCAAGGAGCCTTTTTGCTAATTGTTGATATCTATTTCAATTACAGACTTAAAATCACGCCCGCAATAGAAGCGCTCATTAAGTTCGCCATGACACCAGCGATAATCGCACGGAAACCATGCTTAGAAACAAATGCACGCTTTTCTGGTACCAAAGAGCCCAACCCACCAATCAGCATCGCCATGCTTGAGATATTTGCAAAGCCACACAAAGCAAACGTCACGATTGCTTGTGAGTGTTCACTAAGTTGAGACTTCACTTCTGCAAGCTGGATGAAAGCGACGAACTCATTCACCACGATCTTGTTACCAATCAGCGAGCCTGCTGTGGTTGCTTCTTGCCATGGTATACCCAACAACCAAGCGACTGGCGCAAACACAAAACCTAGGATGAGCTCAAAACTTAATGGTGTCCCAATCAGATCACCTATCCAACCTAACATACCGTTTAGCATTGCAATGACACTAATAAACGCCAGTAACGTACCACCGACCGATACAGCAATGCGTACACCCGCCATGGCACCATCGGCTAATGCCTCTACTACGTTGGTTGCACGTGGAATTTCAACTTGGCTAATGTCGATATCTGCTGCTTTATCCGTATCTTCTGGCATTAAAATTTTTGCCATCAACAAGCCGGCAGGTGCCGACATAAATGCAGCAGCAATAAGATAGTTGAGGTCGACACCCAGTGATGCATAACCAACCAACGTTCCGCCAGCAACTGACGCTAAACCACCTGTCATAACTGCAAAGAACTGCGAGTCAGTCATGTGTTTTAGGTAAGGCTTTACCATTAATGGTGCTTCAATGGTGCCAACAAAGATATTCGCCGTAGCAGACAAAGACTCAGCACGACCGATACCCAGCAGCTTTTGAATACCACCACCGATAAAGTTAATGATTTTTGGCATCACACCAATGTGATAAAGACCTGAGATAAGAGAGGAGAAGAAAACGATGATACCCAGAACATTGATCGCAAAGGTGAAGCCCCCTGTCGCCAAATTACCGAATAAAAACGCAATGCCCTCTTGACCATAGTTGATCAAATTCGACACAACACTGCTCACTGAATTCAGCGCATCTCGTCCTGCTGGTACATATAAAACCAACAACGCAAACAGTACCTGCAAAGCAAACGCAAACGACACCGTTCTCAGCTTTATATTTTTTCTATTTGTAGAAAGTAGCCATGCTAGGAATAGTATGGCTACGATACCAATAATTGAGTTCATAAAATGAATCCGACAGAAGGGGGATATGGAAGGCACCGGATTGTATAGCGGACTCAAAATGCTGCAAGTTGAGGATGTTAACAGTGTGAAAAGTTTAAGCGACCAATAACTGACCAACAAAATAACCAATTGAATTTATTGAAGATAAACGTTTGCTTATTTTAATTATTTCCATATGGAAAATATGTTTCTGGTTCAGGAAAAATTTTTGTGAAGTGAATCACCTTATGTGTCGTTCTACAACGTCATTGATCCTGTTATTTAGGAATAGAGATGTAAGGCGCCAAACGTTGGTCCCAATGACAAGGGTTGCCGATCTTCTGTTTGATAAAGTTAATCACTGCGGATATTTTTTTTGGCATATGCTGGCGGCTTGGGTATACCGCATAAAACGGCATCGACTGGCTGGCTTTCCAGTCAGGTAACAGCTGTATTAACTTACCCGTTCTGAACTCATCACCCAGCAAGTAAGTGGCAAGGTAGGCAATACCCCAACCTGCAATAGCCGCATCCCGAACGGCTTCTGCCAGATCCACTGAATAGTTACCCGAGACTTTTACGTTCAATTCTTGCTGATCTTTGGTAAACGCCCACCCCGTATAGTCACGCTCCCAGCTTCTGTATATGAGGCAGTTGTGAGCAGATAGGTCATCCGGTTCTGTTGGCGTGTCATGTTTCAATAAGTAATCTGGTGATGCCGCAACAACAAACTGGCAATCCGTCAAACGCTGCGCAATGTAACCTTCAGGCAAATGCTCGTTGTTGGTTACCCATAAATCGAGCCCTTCGGCTAACATATCGACCTTATAGTCAAACAGATGTACTTCCACTTGAAGTTGAGGATACAGTTCGCGTAACTCTTGAATCGCTGGAATAATGTGTAAGGTACCAAATGATTGCGACAACCCAAGACGTACCAAACCTGCTACTTCATCCCGCTGGGTTTCCATCTCTAATGTGGCGCTGCTCACCGCTTGTACCACTTGCTCGCAGTGATGAAAAAAGGTTTTCCCTGCCTCAGTCGGCGTAAAGCTTCGCGTAGTGCGTTGAACAAGCTTGATACCAAGAGACGCTTCTAACTGACTCAACTGTTTACTCACATGAGACACCGACACGCCTAAGCTCTTTGCAGCAGCTGTGAAGCTTTTATGTTTAAGAAGAGCGGAGAAAATCACCATTTGTGCGGCACGTTCAGATAACACGCTTTACCTCGATTTGGTTATAGAAAAAACAAAGGGCTCCGAAGAGCCCTTGTATTGAAGACTGGATGCCGAATTGTTTGTGGCAGATCAGTATTTAATGCGGTCAGCCAAGTGGCTCACAGCAAGTGCGAAGTAGTAAGAGCGGTTCCACTTCATCAATACGTTGTAGTTATTGTAAACCAGATACGTACGACCATTCTCGTCGTCCGGCATGATCAACCATGCTTTGATGTCTTCATCCAGTTTTGGCAACGGGCTACCGTCATATTTTGTGATACCTAATTGGCTCCACTCTTGAAGGTATTTGCCTTTTTCAGCCGTGCGCCCTTCCAGGCTGCGATCAATATTTTTAGGAACCTTAACTTGGCGACCCCAAGTATATTTATCATCCCAACCAGACTTGCTCAAATAGTTAGCGGTTGATGCAAACACGTCCGCTTCAGATTGCCATATGTCTTTTTTACCATCACCGTTGCCGTCAGCAGCAAAACGAAGGAAAGAGCTTGGCATAAACTGGCATTGACCCATCGCACCAGCCCATGAGCCTTTAAAGTTCTCTAGCTCAATATGGCCTTGATCGAGGATCTGAAGTGCCGACATAGTCTCTTTACGGAAAAACTCTTCACGACGGCCTTCAAATGCCATTGTGGATAGTGCATCAATCACTTTAAAGTTGCCGGTAAACTTACCAAAGTTACTTTCAACTCCCCAAAGTGCCACAATAAAGCGCGGGTGGACACCGTACTCATCGCCTATACGCTTTAGCTCGGTGTAATGCTCTTTGTAGAGTTGTCTGGCTTGCTTCACCTTCCATTCAGGCACCGCGCGAGGAATGTACTCATCCAATGTCAGTTTCTTTTCTGGTTGGTTTCGGTCCGCTTTTACTGCTCGGGGCTTGTACTCAACATTAGCAAAAGCAGCACTAATGACCTGCTCTGAGATACCTTTATCACGAGCTTCAGCACGCAGCTTATTCAAGTATTCATCAAAACCCTCGCTACTTGCAAAAGCCGAGGTACACATACCAACGCTAAGCATGGTAGCCAGTATTTTTTTCATATTGCCCTCCTTGAGCAAGGCAGAAATCCCAGATGAAAAACGATGACGTTATTCGCCTTTCTGCTGGGCTTTTTGTTCTTTGTACTTTTCTAATAGGTTCTCCGGCGGCGGTGGAACCTGAAGAAAGAAGCCATCATTTTGTAATGAAGCCTTCACTTTTTCGATATCAACTTGTGCCAATTTACGGCCATCAAGTTTAATCGTCATGACAGCGATAGGCTTACCGAACATCTGCATTAAGGTGTCAGGAACCTGTGAAAAATCATCCTTTTTCGGAATATAGAGATAAGTACCTTCTTTTTTCGAGCTTTTATAAATAGAACAAAGCATGACACGCCTTTTATGCTGATTTAGCCGCGTTGAGTGCGGATTAGGTTGTAAACGTCAAATTCTCGCAAACTTAATAGCAAATTTGAGATTAATTCACCTATTTGCCCACGAGAGAACTTGCTGCGTCAAAGGATGAAATATAACATGACATACCTAGTTTAAGGCAACGCTCTTTCAATAAAGGCAAGAAGTCCACGATGACCCATTCACCAGACCTTAAAGGTAGCAGTTTTACATTGTCAGTTTTACACCTTTCTGACAATGAGATCGCAAAGACTGTCGAATTTTTGCAAGAAAAAGTTTCTCAAGCACCTTCTTTTTTTGCATCCGCGCCTTTGGTAATCAATATAGCAAAAGTACAAGGCGACATTGATTTCCCTAAGCTTAAACAAGGCATCTCAGATGCTGGTTTTATTCCGGTCGGTGTAACGGGCTGTAAAGACAAGCGTGTACAAAACCTTGCTTCCGAAGCTGGCTTCGCCATTATGTCGGCGAGCAAATCGCCAAGCCAAGCACCTGCCAAAATGGCACCAACGAAAGTAGTTCGTACGCCTGTCCGCTCAGGACAACAGATCTACGCAAAAGATGGTGATTTGGTGGTGCTAGCGCACGTAAGTGCAGGTGCTGAAGTCATTGCTGACGGCTCTATTCATATCCATGGCACACTTCGAGGTCGTGCGATTGCAGGAGCAAGTGGTCAGCAGGAAGCGCGTATTATTTGCCACGATTTACAAGCAGAACTGGTATCCATTGCAGGTGACTACTGGTTAAGCGATCAAATTGAAAGCGAGTACTGGCAAAAGAAAGTAATGATCAGTAAAGCCGATGAATCATTACATTTAGAAGTTCTCGCGATTTAATCTAAAAAGGAAAAAAAATGGCACGCATTATTGTAGTAACGTCTGGTAAAGGTGGCGTTGGTAAAACCACTTCAAGCGCAGCCATCGCCTCTGGTCTAGCTCTTAAGGGAAAAAAGACCGCGGTGATCGATTTTGACATCGGTTTGCGTAACCTCGATCTAATCATGGGCTGTGAGCGCCGCGTCGTGTATGACTTTGTAAACGTCATTAACGGTGAAGCGACATTAAACCAAGCGCTGATCAAAGATAAGCGCACGGACAACCTATTTATTCTTCCTGCTTCTCAAACTCGTGATAAAGACGCACTGACAAAAGATGGTGTTCAGCGCGTATTCGGCGAACTTGATGAAATGGGCTTTGATTTCATTATTTGTGATTCACCAGCAGGTATCGAGCAAGGCGCGTTAATGGCCTTGTACTATGCCGATGAAGCCATTGTCACAACGAACCCAGAAGTCTCTTCTGTGCGTGACTCTGACCGCATTCTCGGTATTTTAGATTCTAAGTCACTGCGTGCAGAACAAGGGCTAGAGCCAGTAAAACAGCACCTGCTACTGACTCGCTACAACCCATCTCGCGTCACTCAAGGCGAAATGCTAAGCGTTGAAGACGTAGAGGAGATCTTACATATTCCACTACTGGGCGTGATTCCAGAAAGCCAAGCCGTGCTTAACGCGTCAAACAAAGGTGTGCCAGTCACTTTTGACGATAACACCGATGCGGGTATGGCTTATTCTGACACCGTTGATCGCTTATTAGGCAATCAGGTTGAATTTCGTTTCCTTACTGAGGAGAAGAAAGGACTCTTTAAACGACTCTTTGGAGGCTAGACATGTCATTATTAGAATTTTTCCGTCCACAGAAGAAAACTTCTGCGAATCTAGCTAAAGAGCGTTTGCAAATCATTGTCGCAGAGCGCCGCAGCCAAAATGATCCTGCGCCGTCTTACTTGCCTCAATTAAAAGAAGACATCTTGAAGGTGATCAGCAAGTACGTGGCAATTGATCCAAATATGGTTGACTTAACATTTGAGCACAAAGACGACGATATCTCAGTTCTTGAGCTGAATGTGAAGCTACCAGACGAAGAAAAGTAATCAGTTTCTCTCACCAGACGAATGCTCTAATTAGAACGAAAAAGGTTGGCATAGAGGCCAACCTTTTTCATCTTTCATTACTTTAATGCTTTGTTCATCTTGTCGCCGAGTAAATCCAAACGCCACCCTTGCATCAAATCAGGCAATACTTCTGGGTCACGATCTTTTTTCCAAACCCAACTGATCAACTGATTGATCTGCTTTTTAGAGGCAAGGAACTCCGTGGCTAAACCTGACTTCTGCGAAGCCGATTTCACCAAGTCTTTCATATTTTTGAAGACCTGCTTGTAACCCGGATAGTCCATTAAACGCTCAATTTTCGCAGGATACTCTTCAGAAGGTGTTTGCTTCGCTTGTTTAACAATCGCGGCAATCTTCGCGCCATGGCGGTTAATCGCTCGGATATCAATATCTTCTGCTTCCATCTTCTTAAAGTTCGTTAAGCCAAGACGAGCGACCGTTAATAGATCACCTTCTTTGAAGATAAAGTTCAGCGCTAAATCTCGTTTGATTGCTTCACGATAACGCCACGTCGCCAATGGCTTTAAAATCGCCAGCTCAGAAGGTTTTAATTGCCAAGCGCCCTTAATATCAAGGTAGGCATTCTCTTCATTGGTTACGCGAATACGTTTCGAAACGAGTAAATCACTTTCTTGCTGTACAGCTTCCCACCAACCTGCTTGCGTCACCTTATCGAACAGCTTTTCGTATAACGGTAACAAGTAATGAACATCTGCGGCAGCATAATCTAATTGCTTTTGTGTCAGTGGACGAGCCATCCAGTCGGTACGTGATTCACTTTTGTCGAGCTCTACGCCTAAATATTCTTCCACCAGCGATGCGAAGCCTGTCGATAGGCCGTGACCGAGAAAAGCGGCCATCAGCTGCGTATCCACCATAGGGAATGGTGTACAACCAAAAGCGTTTTGGAAAACTTCTAAATCTTCACCACATGCGTGTAGCACTTTTAGCACAGAAGTATCTTTTAATAGCGCTACAAACGGCGTCATATCCGTTAATTCAGTCGGATCAATCAGCGAGAGGCGATTACCATCGAAAAGCTGAATCAGACCTAACTGCGGGTAGAAAGTGCGAATACGAACGAATTCGGTATCCAGCATCACTACGTCTGCCTCTCGGGCATGAGTGCAAACCTCTTCTAGGTCTTTGTTTTTAGTAATAATTTGATAGTTCACATACTTCTCGCTATAAAAAATGCCAGCAAAACGCTGGCATTCTATCATTTTTTAAATCTCTCGACTCGACGAAATCGGCTTATGCGCTTTTCTTCGCAAGTTCAGCGTCATTCTCTTCGCGTAAAACACGACGCAAGATCTTACCGACATTGGTTTTAGGTAAGTCTTCGCGGAACTCAACCAACTTCGGTACTTTATAGCCAGTTAAGTGTTCTCGACAATGCGCGATCACCTCGTCTTTGGTCAAGCTCGGATCACGTTTCACGACATAAATCTTCACTAATTCACCAGACACTTCATGCGGCTGGCCAATAGCAGCAACTTCAAGTACTTTGCCGTGTAGTGCTACAACGTCTTCGATTTCGTTCGGGTAAACATTAAAGCCTGATACTAAGATCATGTCTTTCTTACGGTCAACGATATGCAGGAAGCCTTCGTCATCGAACTTAACGATGTCGCCAGTTGATAGCCAGCCGTCTTCGTTAATCGTATCTTTCGTTGCTTCAGGTCGTTGCCAGTAACCTTGCATAACCTGAGGGCCACGAACTTGAAGTTCACCAGTTTCAGTATTCGCAAGAGCGTTGCCTTCTTCGTCCACGATACGAACTTCTGTTGATGGTACCGGCAGACCAATAGAGCCATTGTATTCAACAAGATCATGCGGATATGCCGCCACCAACGGAGAACACTCGGTTAGACCGTAACCTTCGAGCAAATAGCAACCCGTGGTCTTTTGCCATCTTTCTGCCACTGAGCGCTGCACTGCCATGCCGCCGCCAACGGCTAAACGTAGATTACTGAAATCCAACTCGTGGAAATCTTCATTATTGACCAATGCATTAAATAAGGTATTCACGCCCGTAATCGCAGTAAACGGATGCTTTTGTAGCTCTTTCACGAACCCTGGAATATCTCTAGGGTTGGTAATAAGTAAGTTACGACCACCCATTTCGACAAACAGCAGACAGTTTACGGTAAGAGCAAATACGTGATACAGCGGTAACGCTGTTACGACTAATTCACGCCCCGGAGATAAAACCGGTCCGTACGCGCCTTTTGCCTGTAGAACGTTCGCAATCATGTTGCGGTGAGTCAGAATCGCACCTTTCGCGACACCTGTCGTCCCCCCCGTATATTGCAGGAATGCAATGTCATCCCCAGACATAAACGGTTTAACGTATTGTAGACGACGACCTTTACGTAGAGCCTGACGCATTGAGATAGCACCAGGTAAATCGTACTTAGGCACCATGCCCTTAACGTACTTCACGACAAAATCGACAATCGTACCTTTCGCTCGTGGCAGCATTTGACCAAGACTGGTTAACACTACGTGTTTGACTGGTGTTTTATCGACGATTTGTTCTAGCGTGTTCGCAAAGTTAGACACAATCACAATCGTCGTCGCACCTGAGTCATTCAATTGGTGTTCAAGTTCACGAGGAGTGTAAAGTGGGTTAACGTTTACGGCGATACAACCTGCACGCAAAATACCAAATAATGCTACTGGGTATTGCAGTAAGTTTGGCATCATCAGAGCAACGCGGTCACCCTTTTGCAGTTTTAACTCGTTTTGCAGATACGCTGCGAATGCGCGACTACGCTCTTCCAATTTACGGAAGGTCATAACCGAGCCCATGTTCATGAATGCTGGTTGGTCTGCATATTTTTGTACAGACTGTTCAAACATTTCTACCAAAGACTCATATTGCTCTGGATTAATGGTTTCAGGTACGTCACTTGGATAACGTGAAAGCCATGGTTTATCCACGATGTTACTCCTCGTTTATAACTGGCTAAAAAATAGCGTCCTTTTTATTTTGAAAGCTATTACAGCACAGCGAACGTGCTTGAGCACGCAACTCTCAAACACTTGTTTAAATTTTGTTAACTACACCAAGAATTCGCGTTGCGACCTCGAGTATTTGCTCTAAATGACAGTGATGACCACCCTTGACAGACACCACTTGCGGTGGGTTCTCTCCCCAATCAGCTTGGTTAGATGGTAAATTCTGAAATCCTTGATCGCCTAATACAATCAAATGAGGACAACGTATTTGGCTGGTAATCGAGTTAGCATGCGCTTGCGCCATTCGGTAAAGCGACGCACATTTTAACTTGGCGTCATGCCGCCAATACCATTTATCTCCTCGCTGCTCTGTTCCACGCTCGACTATCGGTAGAAGCTGCTCAGCGGTTAATTGGTTGGCTTGCATGCGTAATTTTAACGCCAGATCGAAGGAGGCAATGGCTCGCTCTGGCTTGTTTTGCTGTCTTATTCGACTTAAAACGCCATCGCGAAGACGAGGCAAACTGTTAGTAGGATCCTCATGAAGAGGTCCTGCTCCCTCAATTTGCACAAGAGCTTCGACCTGCTCTGGAAACGCTGCACTATAGCAACTTGCGATTAAAGCACCAAGTGAATGCCCTACTAATATCAGTCTGTTTGGTGATAATTCGTCCAAAAACTGATACAAATCGGCAATATAGTCGTGAAAGGGGTAATAATTATCGTGAGATTTATGACTCGATAAACCGTGACCAAAATGATCGATGGCGAGGAGGTGTAAGTGAGGATTAAGTTGATTCAACTGCTCCATGAGCGCTTTAAAGCTGCCCGCATTATCTAACCACCCATGAAGAAAAACGACTGACAAGTCAGCCGTTTTCTCGTTCCCTATCTCAAGGGCTGCCATTTTGCCGGCAGGAAGCTCGAATTGACGCTCATGCATCGCAGATTATTTGACCTGTTTTATCACTTTACCGTCTTGTGGGAAATCATTACGCCACATGCGGCAGTTAATCGAGTAACATGGGTAAAAGTAGGTTGGCGAGTCATACATGCGTACACGTTCTTCAATTTTCCATAAACGGTACCCTTCCCCCTTAATTACCGGGAAGATGTAACCGTGCTCACCGATCTTTCCTTCTTCTTCCCCTGTTCCTTTGCCTACAACCGTCACCAAACGGCCTTCACTAAAGGCGACAGGCTCTAAATAGCCATCAAAATAGGCGACAAAACGCCCCGTAGGCTCTTCATCAATATCAGGTTTACCAGACTTACTGATTGGAAGGTTTACAATCTCTAGACGCGTTTTATCTTTAAAGTTATCCACTTTAGCGATGATTCCACCAAGGCGAACATCTTCACTCACTTGCCCCTGAGACTCAGCAAAAGCTTTATAGTCTGTAACGACCAATTCTGTGCTTGCAGTTAGCTCCTCTGGCAACGAGCTACACGCAGACAAACCAACCGTAGCAAATAATGCGAGAAAAAACCGTCCAAAAACCTTCATAAACCACCTTTCAATATTAGTAACCCCAAGCTGGGGAGATCTCACACGTAAATATCGACACCAAGTAATTGAGCCAGTTCCTCTTTTTTAGCTCGATTCATGACATCCATGTACTGCTCCATTGCTTTACGTGCGCCCCCTTCAGGAAGGTCATATTGCACTTGAGCTCGGTGAATTTGGGACTCATCCACGTGTTTTATGGAGTGCGCCACGGCGTTAGCAACCTTTGAAGGCTGACCTACAGGCTGCTTTGTTTGTGATTTATTTACCTGCTTCTTTTGACTGGCTTTATTAGTGCGATTTGCAACGGGAATCAAAGAAGGAGGCAAGCCATTAATCGACGCCATAGCACTCCATAAAAATACAGGGCAAACGCCCTGCTTTTTGTCAGGTTAATGAAAAACGGACTATTCGCGACCAGGAAGTTTTTTCCATGTCACATTATCACGTAAATAAACAGGGCTCGAATCTTCGACCGGCACGGTATTACCCTTTTTAAATTCTTGTTCAGCAAGAATCACGATGTCTTGTGAATCAGGGTACAGAACGTCACCATGCGTCAAATTAAACGGTAGGCCTGCTATTACTTCTTGGTAAGCATCCCAACCAGTACCTGCTGTCGTCCACGTTTTGTCGTCTGCTTGTGCTTCTTCAACGAGACGTGCTGGTGGAATTACGCACTCTGCATCCATCTCTGCCCACTCACCGTTTGCTTGGCGAGTGTAACGTGCCCAGTAAACTTCACCCATACGTGCATCAATGGCCACAGCGACATCGGTCACACCATGTAAGCGATAGCTACCTTGAGCCATTGCAGCCAGCGTTGAAACGCCGATCATAGGTAAGTCAGCACCGAACGCCAAACCTTGTGCGATACCAATACCGATACGAACGCCAGTAAAGCTACCTGGACCACGTCCAAACGCTAACGCATCCAGCTCTTGTAGAGTCAGGCCAGCTTCTTTGAGTACTTCATCAACCATTGGCAGTACTTTTTTGGTGTGATCGCGTGGTGCAACCGCGCTACGTGAAATCACTTGATCATTAGCCAACAACGCAACTGAACAGTTTTCAGTCGCTGTATCGATAGCAAGAATTTTTGCGCTCATTTAACTCTCTACAACTTTCATTTATTGGGTTATGCCTCAGCACTTGCGTCTGTGACAGATTGTTCTGCTTTCAGGAATGCTTTGATTCCATCTAAGTCTCGCGTCCTTGGGATAGGTGGTAGGCTTCCGAGGAAAATACCACCATAGTCTCGCGTGACGAGGCGATTATCACAAATGATCAACGCACCGTGATCCTTCTGATCTCGAATTAATCGCCCTACTCCCTGCTTTAACGTAATCACTGCATCCGGGATTTGTACTTCAGCAAATGGTTCACCGCCACGTAATCGACAATCCTCGATACGGGCTTTGAGTAACGGATCGTCAGGGGCGGTAAACGGTAATTTGTCGATAATAACACAGCTCAGCGCATCACCTCTAACATCAATCCCTTCCCAGAAAGCGCCCGTCGCCACGAGTAAAGCGTTACCCAGTTCCATAAACTCCGCCAAGGTTTTCTGCTTACTCATCTCCCCTTGCATTAACACAGGCAGCTCAAGTACTTCTCGGAACTTCTCACCTAGTTCACGCATCATGCTGTGCGAGGTACATAAAAAGAAGCAGCGACCATCATTTTCTTCAATCACCGGAGCAAGCATTCGGACTAACTTATCCGCTAAGCCGTTACTGTTTGGCTCTGGCAAATACCTTGGCACACAAAGGCGCGCTTGTTTTTGATAATCAAAGGGGGACGGCAGAGAAAATTGCTTTGTAGGCTTGAGGCCAAGGCGCTCAGTAAAGTGCTTGAAGTCGCCCGATACAGCTAGGGTTGCTGACGTGAAAATCCACGCGCCTTGTTTAATCTCTATTTGCTCATGGAACTTGTCCGCGACAGAAAGAGGCGTAATGTGCAGAGCGAAATGACGAGGCGAGGTATCGTACCAGTATGAGTAACCGGTAATATCGACATCACAGACGCGGTCGATGCGGCCTTTGATCAAATTGGCTCGTTCAAAAGCGGTATCCAGTAATTGACTGCGCCCTAAAGCTATTTTGAGTACATCAATCGCCAATTCGAGGCTGTCAGTTAAGCGCAATAATTCTCGCTTAATAGAACCTGATTGCAACGCCTCACGCCAGTTGCCACGAAAGCCTGGCTCACCCAATACAATCCGCATGTCCATTGCGCTTTGCATGAGTTTGTCGCCCACTTTTTGCAATTGACGCATATCTTTGGCTTCGGTGCGGTAGGCTATTTCAATGTCTTTGGCAAGATCGTGAATTTGGCGGCTTGAAACTGACTGGCCGAAATATTCGCTCGCAATATCTGGCAACTGATGAGCTTCATCAAAAATAAACACATCGGCTTCTGGAATCAGTTCACCGAATCCTGTTTCTTTGATCGCTAAATCAGCAAGAAACAAGTGATGGTTCACTACAACAATGTCGGAATCCATGGCTCGCTTACGCGCTTTCAATACAAAGCAATCGGTGTAGCTCGGACACTCTTTACCTAAACAGTTATCATTGGTTGAGGTGATAGTCGGAATGATCATGCTGTCTTCTGGCAGATCATCACAATCACCAAGGTCACCTGTTTTGGTTTCTGATGACCAAGCACGCACTTTAACCAGTTGAGTTAATAACGTCGGGTCAGATTCATTAGTGTGGCTTTCGACCACTTGGCGGCTCAAACGATCCAAACACAGATAATTAGAACGCCCTTTTAATAACGCCACTTGGCCATAAAAACCAAGCGCATTGACCATGAGCGGTAAGTCACGATGGTACAACTGCTCTTGCAAGTTTTTCGAGCCTGTACTGATGATCACTTTTTTACCGCTCAACAGCGCGGGGACTAGGTATGCGAAGGTCTTACCGGTTCCGGTTCCTGCCTCCACCACCAACTGGGTTTGATCTTTGATCGCACTGCTGACGGCTTCCGCCATATCGATTTGTGGCTGACGAGCTTGAAAGCCAGGAATGGCCTTACCTAACGCGCCATCAGAGGAAAAAGTTTTTGCGATCATGCTTGGTATTGAGTTTGAAAAATTATCGAGAGTATATCAGAGGAATAGGAGTGACATCAGCCCACAATCTGACCAGCTTGCGGCGACACAAGGATATTTTGTTGAAACCAACGTAAGAATAGATTATTTATGGTGAAACATGGCAGTACAGTTACACCCGCCAGGGAATAATAACAAATTCGTACGCTAAAATATTAATGCATGGAAGTACCTGATTTATGGAAAAGAAAACACTGTTGACCCACTGTTCTGACGCCCCGGGTCTCATCTCGAAAATTACTAATATCTGTTACAAGCACCAACTCAACATCGTTCACAATAACGAATTTGTTGATAATACCAGTGGCCACTTTTTCATGAGAACGGAGTTGGAGGGGTACTTCAACGATCAAACGTTTCTTGCCGACTTGGACCAAGCTCTCCCGCAAGGTGCTAAGCGTAAATTGGTTGGCTCTCGCCGTAAGCGCATCGTCATTCTCGTCACAAAAGAAGCGCATTGTTTAGGCGATATTCTGATGAAAACCTACGATGGAAGCCTAGATGTTGAGATCGCCGCTGTGGTGGGGAATTACGACAAACTGCAAACTCTCACTGAACGCTTCGACATTCCTTACCACCATGTGACCCATGAAAACCTTAGCCGTGAAGAACACGAGCAGAAGATGCTAGAAGTGATCGATCAATACGATGCTGACTTTTTGGTGCTAGCTAAATACATGCGCGTATTAACGCCGACGTTTGTTGAGAAATATCACCACAAAATCATTAATATTCATCACAGCTTCTTACCTGCTTTTATTGGCGCGAAGCCATATCAACAAGCTTACGATCGCGGTGTGAAAATCATCGGTGCAACAGCACACTTCGTGACTAATGATTTAGATGAAGGGCCGATCATCAAGCAAGACGTAATTCCTGTCGACCATACATTCAATGCCCAAGATATGGCGCAAGCAGGACGCGATGTAGAGAAGAACGTATTGAGTAAGGCTTTGAATAAAGTGATCAATGACCACGTCTTTGTTTATGGGAATAAGACAGTGATCCTGTAATCCCTCCGTACTAGTTACAACGATAGTGAAACCCGTCCAACTTGGCGGGTTTCATCTTTTCAGAAGATCCCCCCTCCAATTCTAACCATCAAAGTTAAACCGATACGTTATAATTTTTCATTTCTCCACAACTATTTACTGAGAGAATGATTCCGTTTATCATTTGCCCTCCTTATAATAAACCACGTTAATATTACGGAATTAAAATGAAAAAAACGTTAGTGGCTTTTCTGATTGGGCTGACTTTACCAGCAACCACAATCGCAGATACTCTTGAGCCTGTTCAGAATGATGTATCCACTCGCATTATCGGCGGCGAACCTGCCAACACTTCCGACTGGAAATTTATTGCTTCACTGGTACGTAAAGGACAACCTACATCTATTGGTCACTTTTGTGGTGGCAGTTTCCTAGGTGGAAAATACGTATTAACTGCTGCGCACTGTGTGGAAGGTCTTAATGCGGACGATCTGGATATCGTTCTTGGTCTTTATGACAAAAACAGAGAGTCTCAAGCACAGCGCATCGCCATTAAAAATATCTATTCACATGATGAATATAACAACATAACAACGAACAATGACATCGCTCTTATTGAATTAGAACGCAATATCGATAGCGCAACTATTGACCTGGCAACGCCAGAACTTTTAGATAGCGTACGCGTAGGAGACAAGTTGCACGTGGCTGGATGGGGAAATACGTCCACGACAGACCGAATATACCCAACCGTTTTACAACAAGTAGATTTGGAATACGTAGATCGAGCTACCTGCCAAAACCTACCAGGAAACTACTCTAATGTATCAGATGACGGTATTTGCGCCGGATACTATTGGGGAGGTAAAGATAGCTGCCAAGGAGATAGCGGCGGTCCACTCATCGTTGATGATAACGGTATCAACAAATTGCTAGGCGTGGTCAGCTGGGGGGATGGATGTGCTCAACCAAACGCTTATGGTGTTTACGCCAACGTCGCTCATTTTCAACACAATGGATGGATAGATAGCCATCGCAATACTATCAGCTTCACTAAGTACCGAGATCTTCGTTTCGTTGAGCGAAAAGCGCAGCAAGAGACCTTTACTATTCGTAATGACGATACTATCCCATTCAACATCTACCAAAGCACAATATCATACGGAAGTACCATCGAGAAAAGCACTTGTACTGGTACCTTAAAGCCTTCGCAAAGCTGTCAAATTACCGTCGGCTACCAACCTAGCTATTCGGGATCAGAAACAACGATAGAGCTCTTTACCGATCATCCGAAACTGTCCAGACTCACAACAACTTTCGAGTATTCAGGTGTAGATAAAGCAAGCAGATCAGTGCGTAATGCCATTCCGCTAGCAGACGCAAATGTTTATACCGGTCAAAACGCTTGGACGGCTGAAAATGGTGAACTTCAGTCAGCAGAAATGGGAATGTCTACTGGTGCATCCATCTTGCATTTAACCGATTTGCCAAAAGGCAAACTATCCATGGATTTTAAAGTCCTATCCGATGGTTTCGATTATTTTGTCGTTTTTGTCAATGGCCAAGAGTATGACTACACCCGCCAGCTTATTGATTACAGTGAACTTTCTATCGATTTTTACAGGAAGTCAAACACGGTTACTTTTGCTTATCTGAAAAATTACGAGTTTAGCGGTGGTTACAACGCGCAAGCGTATATTCGCAATATCAAGATGTCAGTTAGTTCAGATAACACTAGCGAGAGCAGCGTAACCAAAACATCAAGTTCAGGCGGCAGCTTCTCAATTAGCCTATTAATGTTGCTGGCCGCAGGTCCTTTCCTGCGTCGCAAAAAAGGACAATAAGATGCAATATGTACTCAAAACAATGCTGCTTGGCTTGAGCTCCATCAGTTTAGTCGCTTGCTCGGCAAATACAGAAACGCAGCAAGGTCTAGAGTCTGAACATCAAGCCATCATGGTTGAAGCATATCGAACTAGCGATAGTCAAATTTCATTTATCGCCGAGTCTAATGGCTGCAGTAAGAACGATGATTTTAGCTTAAAAATAGAGCAAAACTCTTCAACGGAAGCCCTGCTCACAATCGTCAGGAACAAAGTGGATCATTGTAAACGAATGCCGTTTCCAAAGACTTTCACACTCACTCTAAATAAAGAGTTGAAAGGCAAAAAACTTTCCATTACCAACCCAAAAAGCAAGTCACTGGCTAAATAGTGATTCGCTTACGAAAGGGAGCCTCGGCTCCCTTTTTGCCTCTCGCAACTCAGAAATGTCACTCTAGCGTTTTACGCCTGCTCAGACTCCACAATACGCTTAAGTGAATGCGGGTGCAGCTTGATACAAATGCCTTGGTACTTAAACGCCACGGTTGGGTTGTTCAAGCGTTCGCCTTCCCCTTTCGGGCTCGACAATTTGCTCTTTACACCCAGCTCTTCCAACTCATTAAAACGCGCGCCAAACGCTGGGTAAGTGTGTTTCAAATCAGCAAGAAACTCATCTGCGGTTTCGGCATGAGACGGAATCACAAACTCCACATGTTCCCAGCTTTCAATTGGGTAGATTTTGCCTTCCGCAGGGTATGGCAGCTCCAGACACTCAATCTTCCAACCACGGCTTTCCAACGCTTTGTCGAATTCGATAACGATGATTGGACGACCGTTGATTTTCGCTTGTGAAATCACCTTACCGTATTGATTCCATGCTTCATGCGCGGCTTTTGCTGTTTCAGTATCATTAATTCGCAGCGCAATATGGTCAGCTTGAGCAAAGCTCAGATCCAGTTTTAACAGGGTTGCAAGCTCTTCAATCTTCGCCATAAATGCGTCCAGATCTTGGATCATCAATTCAGGCGTTAGGCGCTTTTCAACTAGTTGAGTCGTCATTATGGCTCTCTTATGGGGCGATTTATCTCATTACTTTGAGCGCAATAGTAAACGCAAACTAAGCCACATTTCCATTCAATCGAAAAAGTAAAAATTTCGCCAATTCCTCTCTGTATGAAAAGCAATAAAGTTGTTATCATTAGCCCCATTTTTGTGAACTCCAACAGAACTCGGTACTTACTTTGCCGAGTTCTTTGTCCTTGAATTGAAGGAAACGCGTGTGAATATCCAAGCACTTATTAATGACAAAGTATCTCAGGCTCTAGAAGCCGCTGGCGCACCTGCAGGCAGTCCTGCGGCAGTACGCCAATCAGCAAAGCCACAATTTGGTGACTACCAAGCAAACGGCGTAATGGGCGTTGCTAAAAAACTGGGTACTAACCCACGAGAATTTGCACAGAAAGTACTGGATGTTCTAGACCTAGATGGTATTGCGAGCAAGACAGAAATCGCTGGTCCTGGTTTCATCAACATTTTCCTAAGCGAAGAGTTCCTAGCAAAACAAGCGGAAGCAGCACTGGCTGACTCACGTCTTGGCGTTGCGGCAGACGAAGCTCAAACTATCGTTGCTGACTACTCTGCACCAAACGTTGCTAAAGAAATGCACGTTGGTCACCTACGTTCAACCATCATCGGTGATGCGGTAGTACGTACTCTTGAGTTCCTAGGTCACAAAGTGATCCGTGCGAACCACATCGGCGACTGGGGTACTCAGTTCGGTATGCTTATCGCAAACCTTGAACGTGTACAACAAGAGTCTGGCGAAGTTTCTATGGAACTTGCGGACCTTGAAGGCTTCTACCGCGAATCGAAAAAGCTGTACGATGAAGATGAAGACTTCGCAGTAAAGGCGCGAAACTACGTTGTGAAACTGCAAAGCGGTGACGAGTACTGTGCAGAAATGTGGAAAAAACTCGTTGATGTAACCATGATCCAAAACCAGCGCAACTACGACCGTCTAAACGTGTCACTGACTCGTGACGACGTAATGGGCGAGAGCATGTACAACGACATGCTTCCTAAGATCGTTGCAGACCTAAAAGAACAAGGTCTTGCCGTTGAAGATGATGGCGCGCAAGTTGTATTCCTAGATGAATACAAGAACAAAGATGGCGAACCAATGGGCGTTATCGTTCAAAAACGCGATGGCGGTTTCCTATACACAACAACAGACATCGCATGTGCAAAATATCGTTATGAAGAGCTAAGCGCAGACCGTGTGCTTTACTTCATCGACTCACGTCAACACCAGCACCTAATGCAAGCTTGGACAATTGTTCGTAAAGCAGGCTACGTACCTGAGTCAGTATCTCTTGAGCACCACGCGTTCGGCATGATGCTTGGTAAAGATGGTAAGCCATTCAAGACTCGTGCGGGTGGTACCGTTCGTCTTGCCGACCTTCTAGATGAAGCAGAAGTTCGTGCAGCACAACTGATCGAATCTAAAAACCCTGAACTAGATGCGGAAGAAAAAGAGAAGATCTCTAAAACAGTTGCAATGGCAGCGGTTAAATACTCTGACTTATCTAAACACCGTACGACTGACTACGTGTTCGATTGGGACAACATGTTAGCGTTTGAAGGTAACACAGCACCATACATGCAATATGCATACACTCGCGTAGCTTCTATTTTCGCTAAAGCTGGTGTTGCTATGGACGCTCTCCAAGGTGACATCAAAATCACTGATGAGAAAGAGAAAGCACTTATTGCTAAACTTATGCAGTTCGAAGAAGCGGTTCAATCTGTCGCTCGCGAAGGCCAACCGCACATCATGTGTAGCTACCTATTCGAACTAGCAGGTCAGTTCTCTAGTTTCTACGAAGCGTGCCCTATCCTAGTTGCTGAAGACGAAGCTGTGAAACAAAGCCGTCTGAAACTAGCAGCGCTAACAGCGAAGACCATCAAGCAAGGTCTGTCTCTACTAGGTATCGATACTCTAGAGCGTATGTAAGCGATTCTAGAATCGAGACGATTTAGAAAGGTTGGCGTGAAAGCGTCAACCTTTTGTTTTATCTGGCGTATACTGATGTCATTCAATTCAAATCGGATAATATAATGAGTTTTGAACTGCACCCTCAATTGGCAAAAGACACTACCGTTATCGGTCACTTCCCACTGTGTGTGGCACTTCTGCATAAAGACAATGCCGTGCCATGGGTTATTTTGGTACCTAAACGTGCAAACCTAAAAGAGCTTCACCACTTGCCAATGCAAGAACAGCAACAGTTTTTGCTAGAGTCTCAAGCGGTAAGCCAAGCACTGGAAGCAACATTCCGTCCAGACAAGCTAAACCTTGGCGCACTAGGTAATATGGTGCCACAGCTGCACATTCACCATATTGCTCGCTTCAAAGATGACGTAGCATGGCCGGGACCGGTTTGGGGGAACACCAAAGGTGAATTCCGTACAGAAGAAGAGCAAAACGAATTGCTTGGTCGCATTAAAAATGTGCTGTCACTGAGCTCTATTTTCCAAAAAGCATAAGCACTGCAAGCGAAAATAATTCGCCTTTGAATACGGCTGAAACAGACAGAGAAAGATTAATACGTATTTGTAACAATCTTTCTCATTTTTCTGGGATTATCACTAAAATAAAACTTGTTTAGACTACCAGCTCAGTTAGAGAGGGTCATCATGAAACAAGTCTTCAACACATTCCGATACGTCAGCTGGATCGCCATCATCTGTTCTATGGCTGCTTCATTCTTGCTTTTTCTTATGGGTGCAGCAAAAACCTATTCAGCATTTGCGGTCTTCATTCTTAATCAAACACCTCCAGAAGCACTCGCACATTTAGATAAAGCAGACATCGCGATCGCTTATTTGATCAAGTCACTGGATACGTTTCTTGTCGCACTAGTTTTGTTCATCTTTGCTCACGGCATCTACACACTATTTATTTCCAACAAAGCTAAAGCGAAAACACAAGAGCAGTCGGTTTTGCATTGGATCAGAACCCCAAACATCGGCCATCTAAAAAACATTTTGGCTGAAGTCATCATCGTGATCTTGTTTGTGAAATTCTTAGAGCTCGTGCTGATTAACTTCGACAGCTTAGATTGGACGATCTTAACATTACCTATTTCGATTTTAGTTTTAAGTCTTGGTTTGAAGTTCCTAGGGTTAGGCGCGACTAAACACTCTGAAGAGCATTAATTTCGCTGTATTCACAAACAATAACCAGCAAAAGAAAAGCCGCATCATTGCTGATGCGGCTTTGTCGTTTTTACGTGATAATTTTTAGGTGACTAATTTTGATAGTCGCTACATGGTGACTGTCAGAGACAAACCATCTTGTTTAGTCACTGAGTAGCGAACACGAGTCACGTCATGAGCTTTATTAGTGTCGACTAGGCGGCTAATTTTGCCCTTCTTAATCCACACGTTTAACATCGCGTCGGCGCCATCTTCACTCATCCCAAACTGTTTAGCCAGATCTGACTGGGAGACGGTTCCTTTGTCTGCAATGTATTGATAAAGCTCTTTTAAAATCATGCTATTTGCGCCTCTAATGCACCGTTTTGTTTCTTACCAACTTGTTTGAACACACGGTATGTGCCAAAGAAGATAGCTACGATCACAGCCATCCAAATACCACTTGTTACTGGGCTATCTGCGAAATGCGTCAATTGGTTGTAGAACGTCGCACATAGGTAAGCCAAGCCCATTGTCCAAACCGCAATAAAGCGTGCGAACTTATGACCAAACTCACGTACGTAAGCCCCCATCGCCGCCACACAAGGTGTGTACAGTAGGATAAAGATTAGGTAAGCAAATGCGGCATTGCCAGAAGCAAACTGAGATTTAATGTTACCGAAGATAGAAGCATCGACTTCTTGTTCTTCGGCAACGGCATTTGAGTCAGTTAAGTCACCCACTTCAATGCCTAGTGGATCTGAGTAGCTCAAACCGGCTAGGTTTTCAGGGATACTCATTACTGCCTCTTCTAGGCTGCCCATTAGATCAAATTCTGCGTCTTCACCGTCGCTTGGCGTAGTGTATAGACTGTTCAAAGTACCAACTACCGCCTCTTTTGCGAAGATACCAGTAATGATACCTACCGTCGCTGGCCAGTTGTCTTCTTGAACACCGATTGGTGAGAATACTGGAGTCACTACTTGCGCTGCTTTAGAAAGCACAGAGTTTTCGCTGTCTTCGTTACCAAAACTGCCATCAGTACCCAATGAGTTGAAGAAACTCAGAATAGCAACAACGATAACGATGGTTTTACCTGCACCAAGTACAAAGCGCTTTAGCTTTTGCCAAGTTTTGATCACCACGTTTTGTAGCGTCGGAAGTTCGTAATCAGGCATTTCCATTACTAGGCTGTCACTGCTACCTGGGTAAAGCGTGTGCTTAAGGAAAAGACCTGTGAAGATCGCTGCTACAATACCAAGTAGGTAAAGTGCGAATACAATGTTCTGACCAGAACCAGGGAAGAATGCTGCAGCGAATAGTGCGTATACAGGCAGACGAGCACCGCATGACATAAATGGCGCCATAGATGCAGCCAGTTTACGCTCACGTTCTTGGTCTAGAGTGCGAGTTGCCATGATTGACGGAACGTTACAGCCAAAACCAAGAACCAACGGTACAAATGCTTTGCCCGGTAGACCGATCTTCTGCATCACTTTATCTAGTACGAATGCTGCGCGAGCCATGTAACCTGAGCTCTCAAGTACCGCTAGGAACAGGTACAAACACGCGATAACCGGAATGAAGGTTGCAACCGTCTGGATACCACCACCGATACCATCAGCAAGAACCGTCACTAACCACACAGGCAAATGACCGTCTAACAAGTGGTGACCACCATCAACCAACAATGCGCCCACACCAATGTCAAAAAAGTCGATAAATGCACTACCGATGTTAATCGAGAACATAAACATCAGGTACATAACAACAAAGAAGAAAGGAATTCCAATCCACTTGTTCAAAATAAACTGGTCGAGTCTTTCAGTCACACTACGACTTAACTTGCCTTCGCTTCGGCGAACTTTTTTACACTGTTCATGCAGATGCGTGTACTTAGTATCCGCGACATGCAAATCGATATCCAAATCTAACGTCGTAATGACTTCCAATACTTTGCTTCTATCAATATCAGAAAGACTATTGAGCACCATTGTGTCTTTTTCAAGCGCACGAATCGCTAGTGCACGATGAGCGACGGTTTGGTCGTTAAAAAGTGCGGAAACCGTTTGAATTGCCGACTCCATCTTCTCACCGTAATGCAAAGACAATTCCTTAAGTGGCACTCCTTGAACGATGGATTTATGAAGCTTTTCTTTAAACTCTGCCACTTGAGTTTTATTGGTTGCAGATAAACTGACAACCGGACAACCTAACGTTTTCTCAAGCTCTGCAACGTTAATCATCTGACGTTCACGCTTTAGCGCATCCATCTTGTTGAGGACAACAATCATAGGGCGACCAAGTTCGCGAAGTTGCAGCGTCATATATAAGCTGCGCTCTAAACTTGTAGCATCCACCACGTTAATAATGAGATCAGCAGGATGAGTTAGAACCGCACGCGATGCGATGGATTCATCAATACTATTACTATCATTACCACTGTCTAATGAGTAAATACCCGGAAGGTCAGTGAGCAAAAACTCATCCCCAGCATGCTTGAATTGTCCCGTTTTCTTTTCAACCGTGACGCCTGCCCAGTTACCAACTTGCTGTTTTGCGCCAGTTAAACCATTAAATAGCGTCGTTTTACCACTATTAGGGTTACCTACGGTTAGCACTTGATATTGCATTACACTCGCTCCACTTCAATTTTCTGAGCAATTGTTTCTCGCAATGCGACAGATACACCACGGACTTCGACTTGTAAAGGATCGCCCATTGGCGCACGTCGAATCACTTTGACTTCTGTATTGGGAAGCAGCCCCATTACCATGAGTTTCTTTCTGATATCTGATGAAAGACCATCTAACAACCGAATCGTCACCGTATCGCCAGGATTAATCTCTGATAACTTCATAGTGGCCCTTAAGAGTATTGCTAATGAGAAATATTATTATTTAATAAGTTTAGGTTGCCAATATTACTCCCCTATACCCCTTCAATCCTTGTGTGAAATCAAAGATTCCGTAAATGTTTTCACGCTTTCAAACGTTAACTTCGTAAATTTCCTCTCGTTATTTACGTCAAAATTAACAATTAAAAATGACACCTAACGAAACAAAAATGTCACAAACCAAGACAGAAAACAAAAAATTCAAATTAAAACAATGGTTTAAGTAAAAAACCAAACATTGTCGCTTTTCTCATATAAACATGGCGTTATTTTTATAAGAAAAATAAGTAACCTCTCGTATAGTTACTCCATCGAGAGGGCAACCTCTCTAATAAATTCCAGAGGTGGCATGGCAACATGTCACTCCGGCAGCAAGCGAAGGTGTCCTTGACACCCGTGGTATAGTCCCCCCGGCTATACCACGATATTTTTTTTCACCTCTTTCAAAACTTCTTTACCTTATTCATCTTTTCAACACAGTTTTCGTTTTCACGAATGTCGCATGCCATCACTCCCCCAAATGAACCACGCTCTTTTGATACAGCAATACAACTGTCATTTATTTGTTGCAACTATCAGTAAATCATTCTCTTGAAGCCATTTATGCTTATTGCTATGAACATCGCGACTAACAGATAGAACGTGATCGTGCTTACGTGTTGAGAATGGACTTGTAGGCTAGATGTGATGAAGAAACAATGAAACTTACTGCGTTAGCAACTGCAGCAATAATAGAGCACTGTATGCAGCTCCCCAGCATCTTAACTATTAACTAGGGAGCGTATAATGAAGGTTTTCTAGTTAATTTCTTGGCTTTCTTGAGTCAAAGCAAACTTGGAAGGGGGCAAACCAAAATGCAACTTAAACTTTTGGCTAAAGTAAGATGGATCATTAAAGCCACAGTTAAAGGCGACTTCACTGATTTTCTCACCCGCCAATAACTGTTCACACGCCGTTTCCAAACGAACCTCTGTGACATAGTCTTTTAACGTTCTTGACGAGGCAGATTTAAAACGTCTCTGCAAAGAGCGTTCAGACATATACAGCATTTTAGCGGCTGACGCAGTGCCAAATTCAGGATCATGGTAATGCTCTGCCACTAATTGATAGACTTTTTGCAACCACTCTTTCTCTGGTGTGACTTGATCTTCTGCAATAGTTACAGGATTGAGTTCTTGCTGCGGTTCATCCAGATAACTCCTTTCCTTCGCAGATGGCCATGTAATCTCGACTTTGTTTTGAGCATCAGAAGAGAAGACAGCCAAATAACCACCACTCGTTGTCACTAATTGGGCAAGGTGGTCAATACTCAACTCAGAGTGATTTAAGTTAGATGGAAACCCAGTCGCGACTTTATTAGGTAATTGCGTCCCGTAATCAAGAAAGCTCAATGACACAATATCATGCCCCTCTTCTAGCATAATTCTAACCGTTTGACCTCGGAAAGAGCGCTTGATGATATTGGCAAAAATGCTATTGAAAATAACATCAAGATTAAAGCTTTCCAGAGCAACCCGGCTCTGCTTGCTCTCATCTTCTAGCTCTACCAAAATACCCGCTTTTGCAAAGTCATCTTGCCATACATCAACCACTGACTGAGTTATCTGACTCAAGTTGTAGTTCTGGCTCCCACCACTTACATCACTTGGAACACTTTTGAGTTCATTTAACTGCCAATTCGTTTTAGCCAAATGATCCTCCGTCGCAGTATCCAGAGGCATAGGTAGTTTCGCCACAATAAAGTCGACGCTTGATTTTATGGATAGAGCTACATGGTCTACGAGTAGGTTTCTAACTTGAATCTGTTTACGTAATTGCTGGTTGCTCGTAAGCAACACTCTACTCTGATGTCTTAACTGATTCGTTTTGAGAGTCACTTGAGCTGCTAGATCACGGTTAGCCTGTACAACGTAGCGAGAGCGCCAGAAAACAAGTAATGCGACGACCGCAATACTAGCTACGACAAAGCCTAAAATAGCAAATCGCGATAGATACCAAGGATGAAGGACGATAAAGTGAGATTCTAAACCAACGACTCCAGTGGCAACTTGAGACTCATTACTGACCTGCAAGTGATATTCACCGGAACTAAGGTGCTCGAGTGTCAGTTGGCCCCCCTCTAACGTTTGCCATGGGTCATCGTTGTTCAATCTATAGTACAAATTTTGACTGTCTGGTTTTGGCATCACACCGAATAAAAAACTCAGCGAAGATCCATATGGCAGTGTGAGCCCATTCAGATCGGCACTACCAACTTGCAGAACTTCATTTTCAAGCACAACTTGGCTAACAATAAACTTAGACTCTGGGGGATTAGATACAAGCAGCTTGGATGCTTCTGCTTTTACGAGTCCGTACTTCGACCCCAGAACAAGCTCTCGCTCACCAATTTCTGTCTGCTGTATAACGCTACAAATACCAGGGAGGAACTCATTGTTCATTAAGCCTGATGACGATGAGTAATGTTTCACTAACTCACCCGAAAGGTGGTAATAGCTTAAACCAACAGAGGAAGCTAACCATACACCTTGCCTGTCTCTGATCAAGCAAGCAGGTCTGGCGTTGGGCTCACTCATTTCAACAACACGTTTTTCATCGCTTCGTGTATCTGTTTTAAACACACCATAAGATGAAGCAAACCACTGGCTGCCATCAACCGCCGTGGTCATGTCTAATGATTCACCAAACTTTTCTGAAAAACGGATAAACTGGATGTTGTCATTACTGTATTGGTATACGCCATGATCGGTGCCTATTAATAGGGCATCTTCAGTATCATATAGGCGCGTAACCTTAGCAGGCAAATACTGACTTACTAGCCACTCACTTCCAAAGTTTCGTACGCTTTGTGCAGCAGTATCAACATTGTAAAGATGATATCCGCTTGATACCCAAAGACGGTCATCACCATCAACGGTCACATGCTCTACGGCATGTCCGGCCATAACCTGTAAATAAGGAAATGTAATCTTGTTGAGACCATTTAGATCAAATATTTCCAGCCCTTTTGAGGTTGCAAGCCAAAGCATGCCGTTTTGAAACGCAAATTCATTGATCTGCGACTCCAACTCTAAGACTTGGTTAATCCCACTCTTTCCTGAACGATAAATCTTTCGGTCATCAGCAAACCAAAGCGCACCATCAGGACCTTCAATAGTTTGCCGAATTCGTCCTGATAGGGTGTGTGAGTCATAACTACTAAAGGTCACTCGTTCAAATTTTTTACTAAATAGCGAGTAATAACGAATACCTTGGTTAGTCGCAATCCACATCCCTCCCATATTGTCGCTCAACAACGAATAAATCTTCGTGTTATCTAACTCTAACTCAAGAAAACTTGCAGGCGCGACTTCGGTGACCTCACCTGAAAAAAATGAGTACAAATAAAGGCCATGCTCTGTCCCCACCCAATACTCTTTATTTGTCTCTGCGAATGTCAAAACATGTGAGCCGCCAATTCTAATCACTTCTTTATCAGGCTGGTAAATGTTGAAAATTAAAGCGCCACGCAATGTACCTATCAAAATTTCTCTTCGCGTGTGTGAATAATAGACTTTCTCAATGTAGCTTTGACCTGAGGCAGCGACATGGTCAAACTTATCACCTTCAGAAAGATAGAAGCCGGAAGTCGTTGCTAGTGCCCACTTCGTTTCAACTAGCACCGCATCATTAATGTAAACGTAGCTATTATTACTATGTTGATAGAGCTGCAATAGAGAGAAAGAGTTTAACTCGCTAGTGTCGATATTGTAGGTATAGAAATGCGAGCCATCACTCACCCAAATATAGTTCTTTGAAGACCCTATTTTTCTTATTTGTGAGCCTGGATTTAAACTAAAGACTAAACGTCGTTCCTGATTTGGATAAGTTCGATAGACCTCATTTTCAATAAAGGTCCAAAAAGCACCTTTATGATAAGCCAACTGCTTAGCCGACGTTTGTAGGAAGCTACCTGATTTAGGCAATATAGTTTGACCATCGTAAAACAGGACTCGTCCGTGTACGTCATGAATCCACAAACCGCCCTTTTCACCCAAGAACAACTTTTTAGCCGCGATAAAAGTACCCTTTGCCTGAGTTGGCAAAGGGTAAAAGATTGCATTTGCATTATGAAGCGCAAATGCTTGGTAGGATAAGACAAAGCCCAACAGAGCAAGGGCTAATTGGCGTAGCAAGACGAAAACCTTTTGTATCAATTTGTGCTCTGAAAGTGACCGTTCATCGTTTGTAAAACATGGATTGATACGGTTATTTTGAGCTGATAATTATTGGTAATGATATCTCAATTACTTTCTGAGAAAAGGCTCGCCTTACCAAAGGTTGTAATTCTTACTACTGGATCACGTTAAAAAGACTACTCCTACATTACGACAGCACTTAATCTGACTTTTTGTTCAAGCATTGCTCAAAACTATTCGCCATATTGTTGAGAAAAGTAAAGTAACTGCCAGGTTTTGCTTCAATTGTACTCCCTAACGGGTCAAGCTCGCCTTTAGTGACATCACTGCCTCTCATTACGCTCTGAACGACAGCCGGGGTAAACTGAGGTTCAGAAAATACACAAGCCACATCTCCACCACTTAGCTTTTGACGAATTTGAATTAAGGTCTTCGCTCCTGGCTTGCGTTCCGGGCTCACAGTAAAATGCCCCATTTGATTTAGTTCATAACGATCTTCGAAATAACCGTAAGCATCATGGAATACAAAGTAACCTTTGTTTTTTACTGGTGCCAGCTTCTGCTTTATCTGTTGGTCAGTGTCTTTTAGCTCGAGTTCAAACTTTTTGAGGTTCGCTTGATATTGAGCTGCATTTTCCGGATCAAGTGATACAAGTTGATTCACAACAGCCTTGGCCACTTGTTGTGCTTGGCTTACACCTAGCCAAAAGTGCGGATCATGTGAGCCATGATCGTGCCCATCATGGTCATGGTTGTGCTCACTATCAAATTCACGCAATTCTAGATTTGGAATTTGACTAATAGTCAAAGTATTCGATCTATCCGAAACAACTTTCTCTAGAAACGGTTCAAGATCATGTCCGTACCAGATAACCAAATCAGCCGAAGCGACCTTTTTAACATCCGATGGACGCAAAGCGTAGTCATGGGGTGATGTGTTAGACTGCAATAACACGTCTGGTGAAGTTACTCCTTGAGTAAGCTCTGTTACTAACAACTGAATAGGTTTGATACTCGTCAGTACCGTTACCGCCTGTGCTGGCAGTGTTAACATTGCTGAGGCAGCAAGAATTAATGCTCTTTTCATAGTTTTACTTGGGATATGGCGTGGAAAGTGAGATAATGTTACATTATAACATTATTGATTTGCAAATGAGTTTCATTCATGTCTTCCTTAGTCCATCTTGAGCAGTTATGCGTCGAGTTCGATGGCCGCAGAGTTCTCGATAACATTAGTATGGAATTAGAAAAGGGCAAAATAACTACCCTAATTGGTCCCAATGGAGCGGGAAAATCAACGTTAGTCAAAGTTATCTTAGGTCTTCAAAAGCCAACTAGCGGCAAGTTGAACCGACAAAGAAAACTGAAAATTGGTTACGTTCCTCAAAAGTTGAAGCTCAATGACTCCCTTCCATTGAATGTAACCCGCTTTCTAAATTTAGCAGGAAAATACAGTAAGCAGGAGTGCATTGATGCATTACGGCTTGTTGGCGCTGAACATTTACTTAATAGTAATATGCATCGCTTATCCGGTGGTGAAAACCAACGAGTGTTACTGGCTCGCGCTCTGCTTCAACGTCCTCAGCTATTGGTATTAGACGAACCAGCTCAGGGGGTGGATATCCAAGGTCAAATCGATCTCTATGACTTAATTGAGAGCATTCGTCACCGCTTTGATTGTGGCGTATTTATGGTATCGCATGACTTACATTTAGTGATGGCGAAAACGGACGATGTTATTTGTCTGCATCACCATGTTTGCTGCTCAGGTTCACCTGCCACTATTACTCAGCACCCTTCTTACATCGCACTATTTGGCAATGCAGCGAGAGAGTCTCTCGCGTTTTATCATCACGACCATGAGCACCATCATCACGATTTATCCGGAACGCCAGTAAGCGGTGATGCGACATCATGCTCCCACCATAAACACGGACATCACCATCATGATTGAGTTTCTCCTACCTTCTATTCTTGCTGGTATTGGTATCGCGATCATTGCCGGTCCACTTGGGTCATTTGTCGTTTGGCGTAAAATGGCTTACTTCGGAGATACCCTAGCTCATGCATCGTTAATGGGCTTAGCGCTGGGCTTCTTGCTCAACGTAAATCTCTACCTTGCGCTACTCGTCTGCTGTTTAGCTCTGGCCGTTTTGCTTGTCACTCTGCAAAAGCAACAACTTGTGGCTACAGACACGTTGTTAGGTATCTTGGCACACAGTGCACTCTCTATCGGTTTAGTATCGGTTAGCTTTTTGGAAAACGTGCGCGTCGATTTAATGAGCTACCTATTTGGGGACTTACTTGCCGTCTCTCCACAAGACCTGATGTTTATTTACGCAGGTGTTGTTGCGGTAAGTGCGTGTTTGTACGTCTTCTGGCGCCCACTGCTTTCTAGCACTGTTAGTGAAGAACTTGCCGCTGTTGAGGGCGTGAATACAGACTTAGTTAGATTGGTGTTAATGCTAATGGTGGGTGTAGTAATCGCAGTAGGTATGAAGTTCGTTGGCGCGTTGATCATGACTTCGCTCCTAATTATCCCAGCCGCAACAGCACGTAAAGTCTCTTCATCACCAGAGCAAATGGCATTGTTCGCATCCATTATTGGCTCTGTGGCAGTACTGATGGGGCTTAGCCTATCATGGCACTTCGATACACCGGCCGGCCCTTCCGTAGTGATCAGCGCAACATCCTTATTTATGCTGAGCCAGCTGATTAAAAGCAAAGCATAATCGCATTGAACATTAAACGCGAAAGACCTTGCTAACAACAAACATAAATCCACGGAAACGGAAAAAGAAAAGCCTGCGAAATCGCAGGCTTTTTAATACTTATTAAGTAGTGTGGTCGATTACCAACCCGTCACTTCACGTAGACCTTGGCCAATCTCTGCTAGAGATTTCACAGTTTTAACGCCAGCCGCTTCTAGTGCAGCGAATTTGTCTTCAGCAGTACCTTTACCACCAGAGATAATCGCACCAGCATGGCCCATACGCTTACCAGGAGGTGCAGTTACACCAGCAATGTAAGAAACCACTGGCTTCGTTACATTTTCTTTAATGTATGCTGCTGCTTCTTCTTCTGCAGTACCACCGATCTCACCGATCATAACGATCGCTTCTGTCTCAGGGTCTTCTTGGAACAGTTTTAGGATATCAATGAAGTTTGAACCCGGGATTGGGTCACCACCGATACCAACACAAGTAGACTGGCCGAAACCTTCGTCAGTGGTTTGTTTAACTGCTTCGTAAGTTAGAGTACCGCTACGAGATACAATACCTACTTTTCCTTTCTTGTGGATGTGACCAGGCATGATACCGATCTTACACTCATCAGGAGTGATAACGCCCGGACAGTTAGGGCCAATCATGCGAACGCCAGTTTCTTCTAGCTTCACTTTTACGTCGATCATATCTGTAGTAGGGATACCTTCAGTAATCGTTACGATTAGCTCGATACCCGCGTCAATCGCTTCTAGGATTGCATCTTTACAGAAAGGTGCTGGTACGTAGATGACTGTCGCTGTTGCGCCAGTCGCTTCTACTGCTTCGCGTACTGTGTTGAATACAGGAAGACCTAGGTGAGTTTGGCCGCCTTTACCTGGAGACACACCACCAACCATTTGCGTACCGTATGCGATAGCTTGCTCTGAGTGGAAAGTACCTTGACCACCAGTGAACCCCTGACAGATTACTTTAGTGTCTTTGTTAATTAATACAGACATTATTTAGCCTCCGCAGCAGCAACAACTTTCTGAGCAGCATCAGTTAGCGACTCAGCAGCAATGATATCAACATCAGAATTAGCAAGAACTTCGCGACCTAGGTCAGCGTTAGTACCTTCAAGACGAACAACAACAGGTACGCTTACGCCTACCTCTTTAACCGCACCGATAATACCTTCTGCGATCATGTCACAACGTACAATACCACCGAAGATGTTAACAAGTACCGCTTTCACATTGTCATCAGATAGGATGATCTTGAATGCTTCAGCAACACGCTCTTTCGTCGCGCCGCCACCTACATCTAAGAAGTTAGCTGGTTTGCCGCCGTGTAGGTTTACGATATCCATCGTACCCATTGCTAGGCCTGCACCGTTAACCATACAGCCAACGTTACCGTCTAGTGCTACGTAGTTCAGCTCCCACTGAGCTGCGTGTGCTTCACGCTCATCTTCTTGTGAAGGATCGTGCATTTCACGAAGCTTAGGCTGACGATACAGTGCGTTTGAGTCGATGTTGATCTTACCGTCAAGACATAGCAAGTTGCCTTCGCCAGTAATCACAAGTGGGTTGATCTCTAGCAGAGCAAGATCGTACTGAGAGAACATAGTGCCAAGACCCATAAAGATCTTAACGAATTGTTTGATTTGGTCGCCTTCAAGACCAAGTTTGAACGCTAGCTCACGACCTTGGTAAGCTTGTGGACCTACTAGTGGGTCAATTGCTGCTTTGTGGATGAGTTCCGGCGTTTCTTCCGCAACTTTTTCAATTTCCACACCACCTTCGGTAGAAGCCATGAAAACGATCTTACGGCTAGCACGGTCAACTACCGCACCTAGGTATAGTTCGTTCGCAATATTTGAAGCTTCTTCAACAAGGATTTTTGTTACTGGCTGACCGTTAGCGTCAGTTTGGTAAGTCACTAGGTTTTTACCTAACCACTTCTGTGCAAACTCTTTAACGCCTTCTTTTGTATCGTGTAGCTCTACGCCACCCGCTTTACCACGGCCACCAGCGTGAACCTGACATTTAACTACTTTCTTGGCTGTACTAATACGGCCTGCGGCTTCAAAAGCTTCTTGTGGTGTATCACACGCGTAGCCTTCTGGCACAGGCAAACCGAATTCTGCAAACAGCTGTTTGGCTTGGTATTCATGCAAATTCATTTCGATATTCCGTTTGTTTTTCCCTTAAGGGATTTATTATTTCCATAACGCTGCAGTCTTGGCTGCTTGTACGTCTGTAGGGTCTTCTCAAATCAATCCTTCATCATGAGTTCTCATACTGAAGGATTAAAATGAAGGCCAAACGTTGAGCTAGTCTAGCCATTGAAATTTTTAACGTCTAGCTACCTACGATAACTAGACGTTTTAGCGATATTAAACGTCTAATAGGAGACGTGCTGGGTCCTCTAGTAACTCTTTAATCGTTACTAGGAAGCCAACTGATTCACGACCATCAATTAGGCGGTGATCGTAAGATAACGCTAGGTACATCATCGGCAAGATTTCAACTTTGCCATCCACTGCCATCGGACGCTCTTGGATCTTATGCATACCAAGAATCGCTGATTGAGGTGGGTTGATGATTGGTGTAGACATTAGTGAACCGAACACACCACCGTTTGTGATAGTGAAGTTACCGCCCATTAGCTCGTCTACCGTTAGCTTGCCATCACGACCTTTAATAGCCAGCTCTTTGATGCCTTTTTCAACATCAGCGAAACCAAGCTTGTCACAGTCTTTTAGGACAGGTGTAACTAGACCACGTGGCGTTGATACCGCCATGCTAATGTCGAAGTAGTTGTGGTAAACAATGTCATCGCCATCAATCGAAGCATTTACTTCTGGGTAACGCTTAAGCGCTTCTGTTACTGCTTTCACGTAAAAAGACATGAAGCCCAAACGAATACCGTGACGCTCTTCGAACTGATCTTTGTACTGCTTACGAAGGTCCATGATTGGTTTCATGTTGACTTCGTTAAACGTCGTTAGCATTGCCGTGTTGTTCTTCGCTTCTAGCAGACGGTTAGCAACTGTCTTACGAAGGCGAGTCATTGGAACACGTTTCTGACTGCGAGCTGCTGCTGGCACGTCAACCACTGCTGGCGAGTCTTCTTTTGACGCAGATTTAGCGTTCGCAAGATGCGCTTCAATATCTTCGCGCGTAATACGACCACCAACACCAGTGCCTTTCACTTGGCTTGCTTCTAAGCCATGTTCAGCCAACAAACGGCGCACTGCTGGGCTTAGTGCGTCATTACTTTCTTCGCTAAGCGCAGCTTTGTGACGCTTATCAGGAGATGCTTCAGTACCTTCTGTTTTGTCTGCAGTTGGTTCACCTGCAACTGCGCCTGGCTTCAATTTAGCAATGATTTGTTTAGAAAGTACTGTCGCACCTTCTGCTTCAACAATAGCTTCTAAAACGCCAGCTTCCGGAGCTGGAACCTCTAGCACAACTTTGTCTGTTTCGATGTCAACCAAAACCTCGTCACGCTCTACTGCGTCGCCTGGTTGTTTGTGCCATGTCGCTACGGTTGCATCAGCAACTGATTCAGGTAAATCTGGAACCAGAATTTCAATTGTCATATCTGTTTCTTCCTTTAACTTCTAGTTCTTAATTCGAAGTTTTTGAGTTCACGTTCAGAGCGTCTTCAACCAACGCTTTTTGTTGTTTCAAGTGCACCGACATGTAGCCAACTGCTGGCGAAGCAGAAGCTGGGCGACCTGCGTATTTAAGATTTGCACCTGCAGGAATAGCGGCACGGAAGTTATGTTGGCTACAGTACCAAGCACCTTGGTTCTGAGGTTCTTCCTGACACCACACGAAGTCTTCAACGTTAGTGTATTGAGCAATTGCTGCTTGTACTTCTTCCATTGGGAATGGGTAAAGCTGTTCAATACGCACGATAGCAACATCGTCTTGCTCGTTGTTACGGCGCTGCTCTAGTAGGTCAAAGTAAACCTTACCAGCACAGAACACGACACGTTTCACTTTGCTTGGTTCTAAATCATCTACTTCTGGAATTGCAGATTGGAATGTACCATCCGCCAAGTCTTCAATCGTTGAAGTACATAGAGGGTGGCGCAGCAAAGATTTCGGCGACATAACAATGAGAGGTCGACGCATTGGGCGTACAACCTGACGACGAATCATGTGGTACACCTGAGCCGGTGTTGAAGGAACCACAACCTGCATATTTTGCTCAGCACAAAGCTGAAGGTAACGCTCTAAACGTGCAGATGAGTGCTCAGGACCTTGACCTTCATAACCATGAGGTAGAAGCATAGTAAGACCGCACAAACGCGCCCACTTTTGCTCGCCTGACGAGATAAACTGGTCGATAACAACTTGTGCACCGTTGGCAAAATCACCAAACTGTGCTTCCCAGATAGTTAAACCACCTGGTTCGGCTGTTGCGTAACCGTATTCAAACGCCAACACAGCTTCTTCTGACAATACTGAGTCAAAGACTTGGAATGGTCCTTGGTTGTCATGAATATTCGCTAATGGAATGTAAGTGCTTGCATCGGTTTGGTTATGAAGAACCGAGTGACGGTGGAAGAAAGTACCACGACCCGAGTCCTGACCAGAAAGACGAATACGCTTGCCATCGTCAACCAATGTAGCATACGCCAATGTTTCAGCCATACCCCAGTCAATAGCTTTTTCACCGGTCATCATTGCTAGACGATCGTTGTATAGCTTATTAACACGGCTTTGCAGTTTATGGCTTTCTGGGTACTGACACAGACGATTGCCTAGCTCAATAAGGCGTGTCTTGTCGTATTTTGAATCCCACTCCATATCCCATTCGTGCCCCAAGTAAGGGGACCAGTCTACAGAGTGCAACGCCATTGGACGCCATTCTTTAACAACCACTTCACCGCGATCCAATCCATCGCGATACTCATTGACTAACTGAGTCGCTGTCTCGATATCTGACTCATTTTTGTCGATCAGAACATCTGCATACAATTTGCGTGGTGTAGGATGCTTTTTGATTTTCTGGTACATCAAAGGCTGAGTCGCATTTGGCTCATCCGCCTCATTGTGGCCGTGGCGACGGTAACATACAAGATCGATCACGACATCGCGCTTGAACTCGTTACGGTAATCCAATGCAATGCGAGTAACAAAAGCAACAGCTTCTGGGTCATCTGCATTTACATGGAAAATTGGCGCCTGCACCATCTTCGCGATATCGGTACAGTACATCGTAGAACGCGTGTCACGAGGATTAGACGTCGTAAAGCCTACTTGGTTGTTGATGACGATACGTACCGTACCACCAACTTGGAACCCACGAGCAAGAGACATGTTGAACGTTTCGGCAACCACTCCCTGACCAGCGATTGCAGAATCACCGTGGATGGTGATAGGAAGTACTTTGCTACCTTGATTATCACCCAAGCGGTCTTGACGTGCTCGAACTGAGCCCATGACTACCGGGTTTACGATTTCTAGGTGCGATGGGTTAAATGCAAGTGCTAAGTGAACATCACCGCCTGGAGTCGCAAAATCAGCAGAGAAACCTTGGTGATATTTCACATCACCCGTACCCCAAGTTTCGTCGTGTTTACCGGCGAACTCATCAAACAGGTCTTGAGGTTTCTTACCAAGTACGTTCACCAGCATGTTCAAACGACCGCGGTGAGCCATACCGATAACCACTTCACGCATTCCACTTGTACCCGCATGACGGATCAACTCTTTCGTCATCGGAATCAGCGCATCACCACCTTCTAAAGAGAAACGTTTTGCACCTGGGAATTTCGCCCCGAGGTAACGCTCCAAACCTTCAGCGGCTGTTAGCTCTTCTAGGAATGTGCGCTTCTCATCTTTGTTGAATGATGGCTGGCCTACGACAGACTCAAGGCGCTGCTGAATCCAACGCTTTTGCTCTGTGTCAGTCATGTGCATGTATTCAGCACCGATGGAACCGCAATAAGTTTTGTTGAGGGCTTCATAGATATCTTTCAACTTCATGGTTTCTTGCCCAACAGCAAAAGAACCTACGTTGAAAGTTTCTTCGAAGTCATCTTCGGTAAGATTATGAAAAGCAGGGTCTAACTCCGCCACGGTTGGGCGTTGCCATAGACCTAGTGGGTCTAATTCTGCAGCTTCATGCCCGCGGAAACGGTATGCGTTGATTAGCTGTAGAACTTTTACTTGTTTTGCATCGACATCTGGGTCACTAACTTGGACATTGTAATGCTTTGTTTCTCTAGCGAGTCGTCGGAAGTAGTCACGGACACGTGAATGTGGTTGTTCTGCCACTTCTTCTGATGGCTTAGGCAAGCCTTCAAAAACACGTTTCCACTCCTCACTTACCAGATCGGGATCACTTAGATACAGTTCGTAGAGGTCCTCTACATACGTTGCATTGGCGCCAGCCAAGTGTGAAGACTCGAGCCATGCCTTCATCACGCCGTTGTGCATATTTTCCCTTAACCAGTAGTTTTCACGTTTGCTTCGGTCTTTGCCGAGCTATAAGAGCCGACTAAAAATACGGTCGGCAATTTTTGTATTCTTTACTCGAATATTACTGAAGCAGTGAAGCGGTCATATCGGGTGATCCGCAACACTGCGACATTCCTAAGAGCGAGTAAATTAAACCGAACGATTAACCAACATCGACTTAATGTGACCGATGGCTTTCGTCGGATTTAATCCCTTAGGACAAACACTTACACAATTCATGATGCCATGGCAACGAAAAACGCTAAATGCATCATCAAGATCAGACAAACGTTCATCTGTTGCCGTATCGCGGCTATCAATTAGCCAACGGTACGCTGCGAGAAGACCAGCTGGGCCGATGAATTTATCAGGGTTCCACCAGAATGATGGGCAAGACGTTGTACAACATGCACACATGATACATTCGTACAATCCATCTAAATGCGCACGGTCATCAGGCGATTGTAGATTCTCACGTGATGGTGGTAATGCACCATCATCAATCAAGAATGGTTTAACTTTCGCATAGTTATCATAGAACTGCGTCATGTCAACGATAAGATCGCGCACGACAGGTAACCCTGGTAGTGGACGAATAACTATCTTATCGCCTTGTAGAGCAGATAACGGTGTGATACACGCTAGGCCGTTTTTACCATTCATATTCAAACCATCAGAACCACATACCCCTTCACGGCATGAGCGACGGAACGCGATGCTTGGATCTTGCTCTTTTAGCAGAATCAATGCATCAAGCACCATCATGTCTGAGCCTTCGTCTACCTCAAGGGTATACTCTTTCATGTAAGGCTTAGTATCCACATCCGGATTGTAACGGTATAAAGAGAAGTTTAATTTCATAGTCGTATCCTCCCTTTAGTATGTACGTACTTTCGGCGGGAAAGCTTCACGATGCGTTGGCGTCATGTTCACATCACGCTTAGTCATCGCTTCTGTTTCCGGATTGTAGATAGAGTGGCATAGCCAGTTCTCATCATCACGCTCAGGGAAATCGAAACGAGCATGTGCGCCACGACTCTCTGTACGGTAGTTAGCTGCAACGGCAGTTGAAAACGCGGTTTCCATCAGGTTATCAAGTTCTAGACACTCGATACGCTGCGTGTTGAACTCTGAAGACTTGTCCGCTAGATGCGCGTCTTTCAAACGTTCGCGAATCACTTTCAACTCTTCTAGACCGGTTGCCATCGTATCGCCTTCACGGAATACCGAGAAGCTGTTTTGCATGCATGCTTGTAGGTCTTTACGAATCTGAACTGGATCTTCACCACCAGTGCTGTTTTCCCAACGCATAGTACGCGCTAGAGACGCTTCAATATCAGATTCTGTTGCAGGACGAGCTTCTGCTTGCGCTGCTAGCGTTTCGCCAAGGTGCAAGCCAGTGGCACGACCAAATACGACCAAGTCTAGTAATGAGTTGCCACCCAGACGGTTAGCACCGTGTACCGATACAGAAGCAATCTCACCACATGCGTAAAGGCCTTGTACTTCCATCTCGCTACCGTCGGCCTTCTGCTTAATTGCTTGGCCAGAGACTTGAGTAGGTACACCACCCATCATGTAGTGACAAGTTGGAATTACTGGAATTGGCTCTTTCACAGGGTCAACGTGTGCAAATGTACGAGACAGTTCACAGATACCTGGTAGACGTGATTCAAGTACTTCTTTACCAAGGTGATCAAGTTTCAACTTGATATGTGGACCCCAAGGACCATCACAGCCGCGGCCTTCACGGATTTCAATCATCATTGAACGAGCAACCACGTCACGACCAGCAAGGTCTTTCGCGTTTGGTGCGTAGCGCTCCATGAAGCGTTCACCATCTTTATTTAGAAGGTAACCACCTTCACCACGACAACCTTCCGTCACTAGAACACCCGCGCCAGCAATACCTGTTGGGTGGAACTGCCACATTTCCATGTCTTGCATTGGAACGCCTGCGCGAAGTGCCATACCAACGCCATCACCCGTGTTGATGTGCGCGTTAGTGGTCGATGCGTAAATACGACCTGCACCACCTGTAGCTAGAATGGTTGCTTTTGATTTGAAGTAACAGATTTCACCCGTTTCCATACAAATCGCAGTACAACCCATGATTGCGCCGTCTTGGTTTTTCACAAGATCCAAAGCGTACCACTCCGAGAAGATGGTTGTTTTGTGTTTTACGTTTTGCTGGTAAAGCGTGTGAAGAAGTGCGTGACCAGTACGGTCTGCAGCAGCGGCTGTACGAGCAGCCTGCTCACCACCAAACTCTTTAGATTGACCACCGAATGGACGTTGGTAGATGGTACCGTTATCGAAACGAGAGAATGGCAGACCCATTTTTTCAAGCTCGATAACTGACTCAGGACCATTTTTACACATGTATTCAATCGCGTTCTGGTCACCGATGTAGTCGGAACCTTTAACGGTATCGTACATGTGCCATTGCCAATCGTCTTTGTGCGAGTTACCCAGAGCAACGGTAATGCCGCCCTGTGCAGACACAGTATGAGAACGTGTTGGAAATACTTTTGACAACAAAGCACATGATAGGCCTTGCTCTGAAATTTGTAGTGCAGCGCGCATACCTGCACCACCAGCGCCGATTACTACGGCATCAAACTCACGAACTGGAATAGACACTTACGCACCCCACAGAATAAATAGACCAGAGAAGACATAGCCGAATAGCACGGCAATAACACCAAGTTGTAGTGCGCCACGTAGTTTCGCGCACTTAATGTAATCAGTTAATACCTGCCACAAACCAACCCATGCGTGAATCAGGATCGAGACAAGTGCCAACATGGTGAATACTTTAGTGAAGGTACCACCAAAGAATTGGGTCCAAGATGCGTAAGAGATATCTGAAAATGCACAGAAGCTAATCAGATAAATCGTGTATAGCGTCATAATGATTGCAGTTGCACGAATTAGTAGGAAATCGTGTACACCATTACGACCAAATGAAGATACGTGTTTTACCATACCAAGATCCCCGCCAATAATGATAATACTGCTGTTGCACCAAACGCGACTTTAGCGCTCATCGTGCCTGAATCTAGTTCTTCAAAGTGACCTAGATCCATCAATAAGTGACGGATACCACCTGCGATGTGGTAGGCAAGTGCAGTAAGAATTCCCCACAGGATGAATTTTACGAAGAAGCTATCGACGATGTCAGCGGCTTCCATAAAACCCATTGGGGATGACAGAGAAATGGATAGTAACCACAGTAATATACCGACCGCAACAAACGTAATTACCCCAGACACACGGTGTAGGATGGATGCGATTGCTGTGATAGGAAAGTGGATGGTCTGTAAATCTAAATTAACAGGTCTTGACTTTCTTTCTTTCACGGGCTTGCTCACTCAGCTCCATTGAGCATTTATTGTTATAACCAATTTCAGCTTCCAAACGTACAAAAGTTAACATCTATTTAACAAATATCGCGAATAACCACTCAGATAATTGTAAACAAGTTGTTAACAAACGGAATCCAGCAACAAACCTCACTCTTTGTTTCTAGCCCCGAATTTATAAGGATTTAACTAAAATTTTCTTTGCCAATATACGGCGAGCAACATTCTAATACAATTGGTGTAACAAATTATGCTACATAGAACAGATTTTTAACGATTTTCATGAGAAAAATCATAACAAGTGCACACAAAGATGGAGAAAAATTGACTTTAAGCTTTAACAACAGTACAAAAATGGCACATAAACATCCTGGACGGATTAAATAATAAACAAAGGAGATTGTTATGGCGGATAAGAAAGCGACCCTTCATGTTGAAGGTCAAGCGCCAATCGAACTGCCAATTATGGACGGTACGCTAGGTACACCTGTAATTGACGTTCGTAAGCTGGGAGCCAATGGTTACTTTACTTTTGACCCAGGTTTTCTTGCCACTGCATCTTGTGAATCATCAATCACGTACATCGATGGCGGCAAAGGTATTCTTTTGCACCGCGGTTTCCCGATTGATCAATTAGCCAATAACGCAGATTACTTAGAAGTATGTTACATCCTTCTTTATGGTGAAGCCCCTACCCGAGAACAATACGAGCAATTCAAAACGACCGTTACTCGTCACACAATGGTACACGAGCAAATCGCAAGCTTTTTCCATGGCTTCCGACGCGATGCTCATCCAATGGCGGTAATGTGTGGTGTAGTTGGAGCACTTGCAGCCTTCTATCACGACTCTCTTGACATTAACAACGACGAACACCGCGAAATTGCAGCGTACCGTCTGCTGTCAAAAATGCCAACACTGGCGGCGATGTGTTACAAATACTCTATCGGTCAGCCATTTATTTACCCTCGTAACGACCTTAGCTACGCAGAGAACTTCTTGCATATGATGTTCGCAAACCCTTGCGAAGAGTATGAAGTAAATCCTGTGGTTGCCCGTGCGATGGATAAGATTTTCACTCTACACGCGGATCACGAACAGAATGCGTCGACATCAACTGTTCGTCTAGCTGGCTCTTCTGGTGCGAACCCATTTGCATGTATTGCCGCTGGTATTGCATCCCTTTGGGGACCTGCTCACGGTGGTGCAAACGAAGCCTGCTTGAGAATGCTAGAAGAGATTGGCAGCGTCGATAACATCCCTGAATATGTAGACCGCGCGAAAGACAAAGATGACCCATTCCGCTTAATGGGCTTTGGTCACCGCGTTTACAAGAACTACGACCCACGTGCGACAGTAATGCGCGAAACGTGTCATGAAGTTCTCAAAGAGCTAAACATTCAAGACCCTCTGCTAGACGTTGCAATGGAACTTGAGCGCATTGCGCTTTCTGATGAGTACTTCGTGTCTAAGAAGCTGTACCCGAACGTAGACTTCTACTCAGGTATCATTCTTAAAGCGATTGGTATTCCAGTTTCTATGTTTACGGTTATCTTCGCGATTTCTCGTACCATCGGCTGGATTGCTCACTGGAACGAAATGCACAGCGATCCACTGAACCGCATCGGTCGTCCTCGTCAGCTATACACTGGCGAAACACAACGTGAGTTTTCCCCACTTCACGAACGTGAATGATCTTTTAGTACGAAGATAGAAAAACAAAAGGGTTGAGATTTTCGTCTCAACCCTTTTTTCTTTTTTGCGTTTAACGTTATTAATGGAGAACGCTAAACCGGATTATCAATATCGATAAACTCCACATGTAGGCCATATTCATCCGCTAGCCATTTGCCTAAAGCCTGAACACCATAACGCTCAGTAGCATGATGACCTGCAGCATAGTAATGAATGTCCATTTCACGAGCGGTATAAGTGGTGCGCTCTGAAATTTCTCCAGAGATAAATGCATCCAGCCCGTGCTGTACAGCAAGTTCAATGAAATCCTGCCCTCCACCAGTGCACCAGCCGACTGTCTCAATCATCTTATCGGTATTCTCTGGGGCGATATGCAGAGGCTCTCTATCAAGAACTTGGTTGATCTTACTCGCAAATTCAACACCAGACATCGGCTTTTTCAAGCGCCCAAACATAGCAACTGACTGAGGGTGCCCTTCAAGCCCACCTTCTACTTCGATTTCAAGTAAGCGAGCTAATTCAGCGTTGTTGCCTAGCTCTGGATGAATATCTAGAGGAAGGTGATAACCATATAAGTTGATATCATTTTTGATCAGGCTACGAATTCGTTTACCTTTCATGCCACGAATTGGCTCAGGCTCACCTTTCCAAAAATAGCCATGATGAACAAGCAATGCGTCTGCATTAAGCTCAATCGCTTTATCGATTAAGGCTTGAGAGGCGGTTACGCCAGTGATAACACGCTTTACCGCTGATTTCCCTTCTACCTGTAACCCATTTGGTGCGTAATCTTTAATTAACTGCGGTGACAGTTTGTCATTAAGAATCTGTTCTAGCTTTAAGTTATTCATTATTACTTCCAATTTCTAGCGCATGTAAACCTAAATAACCTCTCGATGGAATCAGACGAAAGAGTGCAACCTAGTTGATACAACAACGTTTTGACATCTGGCACCTTGATATCATTTAGGTATTTAAAGTGTATCTCGAACCCTAATATCGATGCTAGCCACCCTACCCTCAAAAGCAAATTTAGTTACAATAACAAAGCTTGTCGCCTCACCATACATTTAGGGATACGGATGAACCAACTGCAACGCTTTTACCAATGGATCGCCACTTCACCTCCGCTTTTCAAGTTACGCCCTCCGTTTGCAACCTTAGAAGATGTCTCGGTCAAACCTTTGAATAGCTCAGAACAATACAATGGTAATCCGAGACTGGGTTTTTTATATCAGCACCTATGCACTGCGGCTCTTTCTAATTCAGGACGATATCAGATTATTGCCGAAGAAATTCAGTTAAACGACGCTGAAGGTAAGACCATTGGTGCTGTCGATTTGGTATTGAGGAATACAGAATCCAATCGGATAGAACATTGGGAAGTGGCGATTAAGTTTTATCTTCTTTACAACGGCATTTGGTATGGCCCGAATGCTCACGACCAGTTACATGCAAAATTGGATAGAATGCTCACGCATCAGCTGAAAATGAGCGTTCGCCCGGAATTTCAAAAAATAATTCCTTTAAACGACTCTCCAGAAGAGCGCCTAATGATGCAAGGACGACTCTATATTAATCCGTTTACTCCAGAGCCAACTCCTAAGGAGTGCTTGGGTTATGAATTAAATCCAAGTCAGATTAGTGGTTACTGGTGCTATCAAAGTCAATGGGATTTAATTGGTAAACCACTTTATCATTTACATAAACCATGCTGGGCGATCGGTACAGACGATTTCTCTCAACCTATTGAAAAGCCTTTAGATCGATTCATACACGCACAAACGGAAGACGGTCAATTCTGGTTTGTGGTACCAGATTCATGGCCCGGAGATAAAGCGGTTCGGGGCACTTAAACATGAAAGGGTTGATGTTTTCACATCAACCCTTTGCTAGATACATTGACCATTGGATGTTTTACAAACCAGCGGCTGCAAATACTTGATTAACTATTTCTTGTGCTTCAGCTTCGATTTGTTTCAGATGTTCTTCACCTTTGAAGCTTTCACAGTAAATCTTGTAGATATCTTCTGTACCTGATGGACGAGCAGCGAACCAACCGTTAGCTGTCGTTACTTTAAGGCCACCAATCGCAGCACCATTGCCTGGTGCATGCGTTAGACGAGCAGTGATCGCATCACCTGCTAGAGTTTCAGCCGCAACCATTTCTGGTGACAACTTTTTCAATACGTCTTTTTGTGGGCCATTTGCTACAGCTTGAATACGGTTGTACTTCGACTCACCGTGCTTCGCCGCTAGCTCTTCATAGTAATCTTGAGGGTTCTTACCCGTTACCGCAGTGATCTCTGCTGCTAGAAGGCATAGCAAGATGCCATCTTTGTCTGTTGACCAAGGCGTGCCATCTTTACGAAGGAATGACGCACCAGCACTTTCTTCGCCGCCGAAACCAAACTTACCAGTGTACAGACCGTCTACAAACCATTTGAAGCCTACTGGTACTTCACATAGTTCACGACCTAGATCCGCCACAACACGGTCAATCAGTGCACTTGATACTAGTGTTTTACCAACCGCTACATCTTTACCCCATGCCTCACGATGGCGGTATAGGTAGTCGATACAAACGGCTAAGAAGTGATTCGGGTTCATCAAACCTTTTGGCGTAACGATACCGTGACGGTCGTAGTCAGGATCGTTACCAAATGCTAGATCGTACTCATCTTTCAATGCCAATAGACCCGCCATTGCGTAAGGAGAAGAACAGTCCATACGTACAACGCCGTCTTTATCGAGAGACATGAATTGGAAAGAAGGATCAATCGCTTCACTTACTAGCGTTAGGTCTAGGTTGTATGCCTGACCTATTTGACGCCAGTAATCGATGCCGCTGCCACCCAATGGATCTACACCAATCTTCAGGTTTGCTTTTTGGATTGCTTCCATATCGATAACGTTCACCAGGTCATCGATGTATGGCTTCACCAAGTCCATCTCTACAAACAGATCCGATGCTTTTGCTTCTGCTAGTGGTAGGCGTTTCACACCTTGTAAACCTTCAGCAATCAGTTCGTTCGCACGATCTTCGATAGCTTGAGTCAACTCTGCTTCTGCAGGACCACCATGTGTCGGATTGTATTTGATACCGCCGTCTTGTGGTGGGTTATGTGATGGGGTAATAACGATACCGTCTGCTTTTTCATCGTGTTTGATGTTGTAAGTCAGAATCGCGTGTGAAATACCCGGTGTTGGCGTGTAACCGTTGTCTTGTTGGACAATCACTTTCACACCATTTGCAATCAATACTTCAATCACACTTGAAAAAGCAGGCTCAGATAGCGCATGCGTGTCTTTACCCACAAACAACGGGCCAATTGTGCCTTGCTCAGCACGAACTTCTGCTACCGCTTGAGCGATCGCTAAAATGTGGTTTTCGTTAAAAGTGTGCTTGTCTGCAGTACCGCGGTGGCCAGAAGTACCAAATTGAACTTTGTGTTCTGCGTTTGCCGCGTCTGGTTGAAGTAAGAAGTAGTTAGCAACGAGTGCTGGGATATTGTGAAGATCTTCCTGCTGCGCTTTTTGCCCAGCACGAGGGTGCATAGCCATGTTTGACATCCTTTCTTTCAATATAAATAAAATTAAAAAAGCCTCATAATATCCGCTCACTGCGACGCATTATGAGGCTTCTATCAGGTTTCTTAGATTGAACCTGTTACTTTTTCTATTAAGTCAGGTTGGAACCCCATGTGTGCCATCACTTGTTCAACCATCTGTCTTTTACGACTTGTATTGTTATTCGTGATAACCCAAAACGGTGTGCCAGGAATGGCTTTTGGCTTGGTCGTATTACCGTTTGCTAGCAAGGTTTCTTCATTATCTGCAAAGTACACGCGTTTGCGTCCTTTTACATTCGTAGCCTGGGCGAAACCTTCTGGATTCAATTTATGTAAGGTCGATAATACCAACATAAAGCGATCAATCGCTTTTTTTAGACCGGCAAACTCATCAGAAATAAGCAGCGAACGCATTTCTTTCACTACATCAACAGATTCCGTTTTACCCGCATCTTTACTTACTACAATCCCTTGTGGCTTCTCTACTACAGGCGCGGCTTTAGCTTCCTGCAACTGACCATCAAGGTTTAAAAGGCGTCGCAAAATATCCGAGGCGCTTTCACCGATATGCTTAGTTTGACTAGCTATATAACGGTATAGATCCTCATCAACCTCAATTGTTTTCATTCGCTTTTCACATTCTCAATGTTTAAACTCTGGGGGATTATAACGAGATCCACGCGGATACTCCACGTTAAACCCATCACGAATAAGATAAAATGTCAGCATTACTCAACTATAAGCAGGAAGGCCAAGGCCAAACAGTTGTTTTGATTCACGGATTGTTTGGTAGTTTAAGTAATCTGGGTCTACTCGCCCGCGATCTTATTAAAGATCACACGGTGATCAGTATTGATCTGAGAAATCACGGCCTCTCTTTCCACTCCGAAGTCCATAACTATACCGATATGGCAAAAGATGTGGCTCAGCTCCTTCAGCACTTAAACGTTGAGCCATCTATTGTTATTGGTCACTCCATGGGCGGAAAAGTCGCGATGGCTCTTGTGGACATTGCTCCAAATGTAGTCAAGCAGTTAGTCGTTCTCGACATGGCGCCTGTTGCCTACATTACGAACCGTCACGATAATGTTTTTAACGGCTTACATGCTGTTATTAATGAAAAACCAGCAAATCGACAGCAAGCCATGGATATCCTAGCTCAACATATTGAACTCGATGGTGTAAGACAATTTCTCTCTAAATCACTGTACAAAAATGGCGATAAGATGGATTGGCGGTTTAACGTACCGAGCCTTTTTGAGAATTATGACCAAATTATTGGCTGGCAAGAAATCACACCAACAGATATCCCAACTTTATTTATCAAAGGCGGCGACTCTGAGTACTTAATGCCAGAACATCAGCCGGCAGTGAAGCGACAATTTAACCATGCTAAAGCACACATTATCGCTGGCACTGGTCACTGGTTACACGCCGAGAAACCGACAGAAGTAATGAGAGTCATTCGAAAATACATTTCGAGTTAACAAATTCGAAAAGCAACACTAGATTATTGAAATAACCCTTCTTGTAGTGCATTAACTTTACCGTTTAACAGTGGTATAGTGCGCCCAAGATTTTTCGGCATGAAGGGCTAAAATGCTTTACGACTATATGGATATGCTCGAGTCTATTGGGCTCGATCTTCTTTTTGCTGCTATCTTTTTTTTCATCGGGATGGCGATAAAAGATGTGCTAAAGCAAGGCAATGTACCTGTTTTTGGTCGTCGTATTGTGTGGTTAGTCCTTTTCCTAGGCTGTGCTGGCTTTATTGCAAAAGGTGTAATTCAGCTAACTTGGGAAGGCTCAGGGTTAGGTTAAACCCTTAGTAGCATCGCCAATAACAAACAATGTAAAGGTATAGACTCTATGGCAAGTGTAGGTATCTTCTTCGGTAGCGACACAGGTAATACTGAAGCCGTTGCAAAGATGATTCAAAAGCAACTAGGTAAACATCTAGTTCACGTTCAAGACATCGCGAAAAGCAGCAAAGAAGACATTGATAACTTCGATCTTCTTCTTCTAGGTATCCCAACTTGGTACTACGGCGAAGCACAATGTGATTGGGATGACTTCTTCCCTGAACTTGAGCAAATCGACTTCTCTACTAAGCTAGTGGCTATCTTTGGCTGTGGCGACCAAGAAGACTACGCAGAATACTTCTGTGACGCGATGGGCACAGTCCGTGATATCGTTGAATCTAAAGGCGGCACAATTCTTGGCCATACCTCGACAGAAGGCTACGAATTTGAAGCGTCTAAAGCACTTGTTGAAGGTGACGAAAGCCAATTCGTAGGTCTATGTATTGATGAAGACCGCCAACCAGAATTGACTGACGAGCGTGTTGAAAGCTGGGTTAAACAGATCTATGAAGAGATGTGTTTAGCTGAGCTAGAAGGCTAATCAAATTGAATGATGCAAAGACCTCCACTTGGAGGTCTTTTTGTATGTATTGTCACACAGCATCGGTAAGTACTTCCTCTTCGCGATACTGAGGTTTCTTTCTTACATAAAGCTTGCGTTGAACCTCTGAAACCACATTCCCCTGTTTATCTTTTACATGAGTAATAAACTCAGGAAAACACTTTTCTCCATTCCGTGTCATTTGATAAATGTTTTCCAGCATCCCTTCAGTGACCTCAAATTCTGCAAACAAATCACTTTGCCCCGGCTTAATAAAGTTAATGCTTGCCTCTTTATCCCACACATAATATTCCTCTCGTAGAATCCCCATCAGCATCAACGAGTAAATAGGATCAGTTAAAGAGAAAATACTGCCGCCATATTGGGTGCGATTGGCATTTTTATTCCACCAGCGAAGCTTTAAACGTACCTTTACAGTACGGAAGTCTTGAGAAATATGTAAGATTTTAATACCCGCCCCCCAAAAAGGAGGCCAAATATTGAGTGCGAACTTTACAATTCCTGGTTTGTATATCTTCGCTAGTCGCCTATTCATCGCTATCCCTGCCCTCTCCAAGCTTAATGTTACACAATTGTAACTGGTCAGAGCTGTAATATAATGGACCTGTTTCTAATTTACAAAAAGATTCTATTAACCCTTTGAAGTTCGTGGTTTAATGTTCCGAACGCTTATCCTATAATGGTAGGAAGATTGAATTCTGTTAAATCGCTGCAGATGATCCAACGGGAAAGTATATGTCAGATAATAATCAGGCGCTGAAGGATGCGGGTTTAAAAGTAACCCTTCCGAGGCTAAAAATTCTAGAAGTACTTCAGCAGCCAGACTGCCAGCACATCAGTGCTGAAGATTTGTACAAAAAGTTGATTGATCTAGGTGAAGAAATTGGCCTAGCAACTGTTTACCGAGTTCTAAACCAGTTCGACGATGCTGGTATTGTAACTCGTCACCACTTTGAAGGTGGAAAGTCAGTCTTCGAATTATCGACTCAACATCACCACGACCACCTAGTGTGCCTAGACTGTGGTGAGGTAATTGAATTTTCTGACGATCTTATTGAAGAACGTCAAAAAGAGATTGCAGCTAAGTACAATGTCACACTAACAAACCACAGCTTATACTTGTACGGCAAGTGTAGCGATGGTGGTTGTAAAGACAATCCAGATGCACACAAACCGAAAAAATAAGGGTTTGTTAATTTAAAAAGTAAACGTCAGCACATGCTGGCGTTTTTTGTTTCTAGAAGTAAGTGCCTTAGACGTCAGTACTTTGGTTACAGAACAAAAGCTACTAAACACTCATCTTTTTTATCCACAGTTTTGCACTTCTATATAGCACTCTGTGGGATTAGGTATAAAAAATGCCAGCGTTTGCTGGCATTTTTTCATCGTTCTCAGCATTAATTGAGATTATTGATTCTCAATTTTTGCCCAGGTATCACGTAGACCAACCGTGCGGTTGAATACTAGATTATCTGCTGAAGAGTCTTTCGAGTCTGCACAGAAGTAACCCATACGTTCAAACTGGTAACCTTTTTCTGCTTCTGCAGAAGCTAGGCTAGGCTCGACGAAGCCATTGATCACAACTAATGATTCAGGGTTGATAGTAGAAGCAAAATCTTCCGCTGCGCCTGGGTTTGGCACCGTAAATAAACGATCGTACAGACGAATTTCCGCAGGAAGAGCTTTATCAGCTGACACCCAATGAATAACGCCTTTCACTTTACGACCATCTGCTGGGTTTTTACCTAGCGTATCTGCATCATAAGAACAGAAGATCGTTGTGATGTTGCCTTCGGCATCTTTCTCAACGCGCTCAGCTTTGATCACGTAAGCACCACGTAAACGAACTTCTTTACCTAGCACTAAACGCTTGTACTTTTTGTTCGCTTCTTCACGGAAGTCTTCACGCTCAATCCACAATTCACGCGTGAATGGCACTTCACGCACACCCATTTCAGGTTTATTTGGGTGGTTGGCAACTGTCAAGTTTTCTACTGCGCCTGCTTCAAAGTTTTCGATAACAACTTTAACAGGATCCAGTACAGCCATTGCACGCGGAGCGTTCTCGTTTAGGTCATCACGAATACAAGATTCTAATGAACTAAACTCGATCATATTTTCTTGCTTCGTTACACCAATACGCTTACAAAACTCACGAATAGATGCAGGTGTGAAGCCACGACGACGCAGACCTGAGACAGTCGGCATACGTGGATCATCCCAACCATTAACCAGTTTTTCAGTAACTAGCTGGTTAAGCTTACGCTTAGACATCACTGTGTATTCAAGGTTTAAACGACTGAACTCGTATTGATGTGGACGGCTTTCGATCGTGATGTTGTCTAGAACCCAATCGTACAGACGACGGTTATCCATGAATTCAAGCGTACAAATAGAGTGCGTAATGCCTTCTAGTGCATCAGAAATACAGTGCGTAAAGTCGTACATTGGGTAAATGCACCACTTATCACCAGTTTGGTGGTGCGTAGCAAAACGCACACGGTATAAAACTGGATCGCGCATGACCATGAATGAAGAACCCATGTCGATTTTAGCACGAAGACACGCTTTACCTTCTTCAAATTCACCAGCGCGCATTTTTTCAAACAACGCCAAGTTCTCTTCAACAGAACGGTCACGGTATGGACTTGGTTTACCTGGCGCCTTAAGTGTGCCGCGGTATTCACGAATTTGCTCTGGACTTAGCTCATCTACGTACGCTAAGCCTTTGTTAATCAATTCAATTGCATATTCGTAAAGCTTATCGAAGTAGTTTGATGAGTAACATACTTCACCACTCCACTCAAAGCCCAACCAGTTTACATCTTTCTTGATAGACTCAACGTATTCGATGTCTTCTTTTTCAGGGTTTGTATCGTCGAAACGCAGATTACATTGACCCTGGTAGTCCTGAGCAATACCGAAGTTCAAACAGATAGACTTAGCATGACCGATATGCAGGTAGCCATTTGGCTCCGGCGGGAATCGAGTATGCACGCTAGTGTGTTTACCATCCGCTAGATCTTTATCAATGATCTGGCGAATAAAGTTTGATGGACGAGCATCAGCTTCACTCATCTATAGCACCTCAAAAATATTAGTATTGTCAGAGAAAACGGAACCCTGTATCCAAGTATGGTTTCACAGAGTACATTGTTCCTAATGATCCACAATTCTAAGCAATTAGACAACAAGAACTCGCTCTAAAACGACAATATTTATCGAGTTAGCGTGAAAGCAAAGCAGATTCAAAGGGCCTAAACGAAAAAAGGCCTCCTGCGGAGGCCTTTTGCGATGTTGTAGTATCAATTGTTTGCAATACCAATAACAAACAATCACACCACTATTAAACAGTTAAGCTGGTAGCTGAACACCACTTAAGTCTTCATCTTTAGATACATTCTTCATCTCACCAGCAACAATCTCTGCTAGTGGACCAAGGATAACTTGTAGGTTGTTTGTACCTAGCTTCACAACTCCCATAGCTCCAAGATCTTTCAGAGTTTTCTCATTGATAACGCTCATATCTTTCACAGAAAGGCGCAAACGAGTAATACAGGCATCGATAGAACTTAGGTTGTCATGACCGCCAAGTGCTTTCAAGTACTGACGAGCAAGCTCTGAAGAATTGCTTGATCCAGCCACGTTAGATGAAGCTTCTTCATCATCTTCACGTCCCGGTGTTTTAAGGCCAAACTTAACAATCACGGTACGGAACACGAAGTAGTAAACCGCAAAGAAACCAAGACCTTGTACAATGAGCATGTACCAGTTTACCGCTAGCGGGTTACGAGTCGACAATACTAAGTCGACTAAACCAGCAGAGAAACCGAAACCTGCAATCCACTGCATTGATGCCGCGATATAAACTGATAGACCAGTCAGCGCTGCGTGAAGAACGTACAGTCCTGGAGCAAGGAACATGAATGCAAATTCAAGTGGTTCTGTTACACCTGTAAAGAATGAAGCAAACGCAGCTGCAATCATGATAGATGCCACTTTCTCTTTATTCTTTGATTTCGCAGTATGGTACATCGCTAGAGCAGCGCCTGGTAAACCAAACATCATGATTGGGAAGAAGCCCGCTTGGTACATCCCCGTAACACCTACCGTTGCCGTGCCTTCAGCTAATGATTTCGCACCGCCAAGGAAGTTTGGAATGTCATTAATACCAGCAACATCAAACCAGAACACTGAGTTTAGTGCATGGTGCAGACCAACAGGAATTAGAAGACGGTTGAAGAATGCGTAAACACCTGCACCTGCTTCACCCATACCTTGAATGCTTTCACCAAAACTGACCAGACCGCCGTAAACTGATGGCCAAACGTACATCAGGATGAACGCAATAACGATACCAGCAAAAGACGTTAGGATCGGTACAAGACGCTTGCCAGAGAAAAACGCCAGTGCTTTGTGCAGCTCTACGTGAGAAAAACGGTTGTACAACTCAGCAGAAACAATACCAACCAAGATACCTACGAACTGGTTATTGATTTTACCAAATGCAGCAGGTACTTCACTTGGGTCAATGCCTTGAATTTGTGATACTGCACCAGGGGCCAAAAGCGTTGTGACAACTAAGAAGCCCACGAAGCCTGAAAGTGCAGCGGCGCCATCTTTGTCTTTAGACATTCCGTAAGCAACACCAACAGCGAACAATACTGACATGTTGTCAATGATCGCTGCACCAGCTTTAATAAGAAATGCAGCAAGTGCACTGTTTGCGCCCCAGCCATTTGGGTCGATCCAGTAGCCAATACCCATGAGTATTGCTGCTGCAGGAAGTGTGGCAACCGGCACCATAAGCGCCTTACCCACCTTCTGGAAGTATCCGAGAATGTTCACCTTAAGTTCCCCCTATAGGATTAGATGTTATGTTGAATGACTTATTTCAGCCGTCCAATTTAGTCATCCTAAGTTTATGATATTAATTTTGCTCCGCAAATTAAAAGCTCACCGTTTGTGATCATAATCACCACAATTTGCCCTTTCGGAAGGTTTTTGCTAGCGAGATCATAAAACTTATTTTATTATACGAAAAAATGGCGTTTTAAAGATAATATTCTCGCACTTTATGCAAGGCAGAATCAGTGTTATTTTGGTATCTAGGCGGGTAAATCACTGTAACTTTGCTCTGAAAAAGAATCATAAAAAAACCATACAATTATTACTTTTCAGTTAGTTACTATGACAATAACATCGATAAAACGCGACTTGCTGTATGTGACTCGTTATCTAATTCAGTGATACAAACTAAGTACCCATATGACTGAAGCAGTCTCTACTTAGATAACGATATAGAAATTGAATTCTCATCTATAAGGACTAGCTGACTATGTACGCGCTAAGTAACTGTAAAATTTATACCGGTAGTGATGTTCTTACCGATCATGCGGTCATCATCGAAAATGATCTTATTCAATCTATTGTACCGGTTTCTGAGCTACCTCAAAGCATCGAAGTAAAAGACCTTGCAGGCGCTAATCTAAGTCCAGGCTTTATCGATCTGCAGTTAAACGGTTGTGGCGGTGTAATGCTAAACGATGCAATTACCCCTGAAACCATGCAAATCATGCACCAGGCAAACCTCAAATCTGGCTGTACTAGCTTCCTGCCAACACTCATTACGTCATCTGATGAAGATATGCGAACTGCAATTGCCGCAGCTCGTGAGTACCACAACAAGTATCAAAATCAATCGCTTGGTTTACACCTCGAAGGTCCTTACCTTAACGTCGCGAAAAAAGGCATCCATAACGTCGATTTTATTCGCCCATCAGACGAAAGCATGATCGACCTTATCTGCGCAAACGCCGATATCGTAGCGAAAGTAACACTAGCACCTGAGCATAACGACCCAGAGCATATTGCGCGATTAAAGGTTGCTGGCATCGTGGTTTCAATTGGCCACACAAATGCAACCTACGCCGAAGCACGTAAAAGCTTTGAAGCAGGCATTACTTTTGCTACACACCTCTTTAATGCAATGACACCAATGGTTGGTCGTGAACCAGGAGTTGTTGGTGCAATTTACGATACTCCTGACGTATACGCTGGCATTATTGCTGATGGTTTTCACGTCGACTACGCAAACATCCGAATTGCTCATAAAATCAAAGGTGAAAAGCTTGTTTTGGTGACGGATGCCACAGCTCCAGCAGGTGCTAACATTGATCACTTTATTTTTGTCGGTAAGAAAGTATATTACCGAGATGGTAAGTGTGTTGATGAAAATGGCACGCTAGGCGGCTCAGCTTTGACAATGATTGAAGCAGTTCAGAATTCAGTTGAGCACGCGGGGATCGCTTTAGACGAAGCTCTACGAATGGCCACGTTATACCCAGCAACAGCAATTGGTGTTGAGGATCGCCTTGGCCGAGTTCGAAAAGGGATGGTTGCAAACCTGACTATTTTCGATCGTGACTTTAAAGTAAAAGCGACGGTTGTTAACGGACAATACGAGCAAAATTAAGCATGAATGGCGGACAGATTGGTAATGTAGATTTAGTAAAACAGCTTAACAGCGCTGCGGTATATAGGCTGATTGATCAGCAAGGTCCTATCTCCCGTATTCAAGTCGCGGACGTGAGTCAGCTCGCGCCTGCTAGTGTTACCAAAATAACCCGCCAACTTTTAGAGCGCGGCCTTATTAAGGAGGTCGCCCAACAAGCTTCAACTGGTGGTCGTCGTGCGATCTCTTTGACTACTGAAGTCAAACCTTTTCATTCGATTGCCGTTCGCTTAGGTCGAGATTACGTACAGTTCAGTTTATACGATTTAGGTGGCACCGCGCTGGCAGAAGATCAGCATGAACTGCACTACACTAACCAAGCAGACTTAATCGCAGGGCTTATCGATTTATTAAAAGATTTCGTAAGCCGATGCGAAGACAAAATTGATCAACTCATCGCTATCGGCATCACTTTACCGGGCCTTGTTAACCCAACAACTGGCGTGGTCGAATACATGCCTAATACCGATATCGATAATCTTGCTCTCGGTGAAATTGTTGGAGAGAAGTTTAATACAGCTTGCTTTGTTGGCAACGACGTACGTGGCATGGCGTTGGCTGAGCACTACTTTGGAGCAAGCCAAGACTGCCAGGATTCTATTTTGGTTAGCGTCCACCGCGGTACTGGCGCAGGTATTATCGTTAACGGCCAGGTTTTTCTTGGTTTTAACCGCAACGTCGGTGAAATTGGTCATATCCAAATTGACCCGCTTGGTGAGCAATGCCAATGTGGAAACTTTGGCTGTTTAGAAACCGTAGCTGCAAACCCAGCGATTATTCAACGAGTGAAGCAATTGATTACTCAAGGATACGAATCAAGCTTAACCGACCTTGAAAACATCACAATTGAAGCGGTATGTCAGCACGCAATGAATGGTGATGAACTTGCGAAACAGAGTTTAGTGCGAGTGGGCAACCAGCTAGGTAAAGCGATTGCGATTACGGTTAACTTATTTAATCCACAGAAAATTGTAATTGCTGGCGATATTACTGCAGCACAAGATATTGTTTTCCCTGCAATTCAACGCAACGTAGAGAATCAATCTCTTAAAACTTTCCATAACGACCTCCCTATCGTGGCTTCTCACATTGATAAGCAGCCAACGATGGGCGCATTTGCGATGATTAAACGCGCTATGCTGAACGGAGTTTTGTTACAAAAGTTACTGGAAGACTAAGTTTATACAACCAATTGAGTTACAATCTCGGGCTGTGTTTTCACAGCCCGTTTTTGTATATCAGGAATACAGCTCAACAGTATGGAAATTATTCTAATTACAGCCGCTTTTTTAGCTGGTTTTATTGCGCTTAAATGCAGCCTCCCTCCCCTCGTTGGTTTTCTACTAGCTGGATTTGGCTTGCATGCATTTGGTTACCAAAGCAATGACGTTATCGTCACTCTCGCAGATCTTGGTGTTACTCTTCTTCTGTTTACTATTGGACTCAAACTCGATGTAAAAACCCTGCTGTCCAAAGAAATATGGGGAGGGGCAACCGCCCACAACATACTCTCTACCGCTTTTTTTGCCCTAGCGTTATCCGGCTTAAAACTACTGGGCTTGACTTCGCTAGCCAGTATGGACGGCAGCCAAATCCTGCTTTTAGCTTTTGCACTATCGTTCTCTAGTACCGTTTTTGCCGTAAAAGCATTGCAAGAAAAAGGCGAAATGAACGCGACCTACGGCACACTCGCGATCGGTATCTTGGTTATGCAAGACATTTTTGCCGTAGTATTCCTGACTGCTTCAACCGGAAAAGTCCCAGAATGGTATGCCATCGGTTTGTTCGCACTGCCTTTCCTTCGTCCCCTATTCTATAAGCTGCTCGATAAAGTTGGCCACGGCGAAATGCTGGTGCTATTCGGTATTTTCTTCGCGCTTGTTGTCGGTGCTGGGCTATTCGAGTTGGTCGGGATGAAACCAGACTTGGGCGCGCTAATTTTAGGCATGCTACTCGCAGGTCACCCAAAAGCCTCAGAACTATCCAAGTCATTATTCAATATGAAGGAGCTCTTTTTAGTCTGCTTCTTTTTGAACATTGGTTTATCCGCCTCATTGAGCGTGAATGGCGTCGTTCTCGCCCTGCTATTTATCTTACTGCTACCAATCAAAGGACTCTTGTACTTCGTCACTATTAATCATTTTAAGTTTCGAGTACGTACCTCTTTGCTCGCCTCTTTATCACTATTTAACTACAGTGAGTTTGGTCTTATTGTTGCTGGGTTGGCCTATAAAATGGGCTGGATGCCAAGTGATATGCTTGCTGCGATTGCGGTTGCGGTGTCGGTATCCTTTGTAATTTCCGCGCCACTTAACCGCCTTAGCCATAAAATTTATCAACATTCAGGTAAGTGGCTGCAAGAGACAGCGGTAGAAAAGCTCAATCAACGCGACCAACTCATCAACCCAGGTCATGCCCAAGTATTGATCTTAGGTATGGGGCGTATTGGAACGGGCGCTTATGATGAGCTACGTTCACGCTATGGCAAAATTTCATTGGGTATAGAAATTCGTGAAGACGCTGCACATCATCATCGTTCAGAAGGAAGAAATGTGATTTCTGGTGATGCCACCGACCCGGATTTCTGGGAGCGAATTTTAGATACAGGTCATGTAAAACTGGTTCTGCTTGCAATGCCACATCATCAAGGTAACCAAACAGCACTTGAGCAGCTTAAACGCAGAAAATATAAGGGGCAAATTGCCGCTATCGCCGAATACCCAGATCAATTGGAAGGCTTACTTGAAAATGGCGTTGACGCAGCATTCAATATTTATAGTGAAGCTGGTAGCGGTTTTGCTCGACACGTCTGTAAACAACTTCAACCTAAATTCACACCAATTAAATAAGCAACAGCACTGATATTTTTCGGAAGGCTTTCTATTGATAGAAAGCCTTTTTTGTATAGTTTTTATACCAAACCTTGATCTCATTCACCAAAACAACGGTTGAGTTAAATATTTTCCATACAACAAGGCCTTTTATCATTTTTTTAATCACAAAACGTTGCTTTTTTTATTAGTAATGGCAAATTTAAACCATACCGATTAGAAATTGTTTAGTTTAGTAAGGATGTAGTATGTGTTCAGTATTTGGCATTTTAGACATTAAAAGCGATGCAGCCGCATTGCGCCCTATCGCATTAGAGATGTCGAAAAAACTTCGTCACCGTGGCCCAGACTGGTCTGGGATTTACTCTTCAGAGCGTGCTATTTTAGCGCACGAGCGCTTGGCGATTGTTGGTCTAAATAGTGGTGCACAGCCGCTATACAGCCCTGATAAGAAGCTCATCCTTGCCGTCAATGGTGAAATCTACAACCATAAAGAAATTCGTGCTCGTTACGAAGGAAAGTACGAATTTCAAACCGATTCAGACTGTGAAGTCATTCTTGCACTTTACCAAGATATGGGTGCAGATCTCCTTGAAGAACTAAACGGTATTTTCGCTTTTGTGCTCTACGACGAAGAAAAAGATGAGTATTTAGTCGGCCGTGACCATATTGGTATTATCCCTCTTTATCAAGGTCACGATGAGCATGGCAACTACTATGTGGCATCAGAGATGAAGGCTCTTGTTCCAGTATGTAAAACAGTAAGTGAATTCCCTCCTGGTAGCTACTACAGCTCTAAAGATACTGAGCCAACACGTTACTATGTTCGTGACTGGAACGAGTACGCAGCAGTACAAGGTAACAGCACTAGCAAAGAAGAATTGACTGAATCGCTAGAAGCAGCTGTTAAACGCCAACTAATGACTGACGTGCCTTACGGTGTGCTTCTTTCAGGTGGTCTAGATTCTTCTATTACATCTGCGGTAGCAAAACGCTTTGCAGCGATGCGTATTGAAGATGATGAAAAGTCTGAAGCTTGGTGGCCTCAACTGCACTCTTTTGCTGTTGGCCTAGAAGGCGCGCCTGACCTGAAAGCAGCTCGCGAAGTTGCCGACCAAATTGGTACCGTTCACCACGAAATGACGTACACGATTCAAGAAGGTTTAGACGCGATTCGTGACGTGATTTACCACATTGAAACGTATGACGTGACGACTATCCGCGCATCAACACCTATGTTCTTAATGGGTCGTAAGATCAAAGCGATGGGTATCAAGATGGTATTGTCTGGTGAGGGCGCTGACGAAATCTTTGGTGGCTACCTTTACTTCCACAAAGCGCCAAACGCGAAAGAGTTCCACGAGGAGACAGTGCGTAAACTGCTTGCTCTGAACATGTTCGACTGTGCTCGTGCTAACAAGTCGCTGGCAGCATGGGGAGTTGAAGGACGCGTACCTTTCCTAGATAAAGAGTTCATAGATGTAGCAATGCGCTTGAACCCAGCAGACAAGATGTGTGGCAACGGTAAAATGGAGAAACACATCCTTCGTGAGTGCTTCGAGCACTACCTGCCAGAATCGATCGCATGGCGTCAAAAAGAGCAATTCTCTGATGGCGTTGGCTACAGCTGGATCGATACGCTGAAAGAAGTAGCGGAACAGAAAGTGACAGACCAGCAGATGGAAACAGCTCAATATCGATTCCCATACAACACGCCAACGACAAAAGAAGGCTACGTGTACCGTGAAATCTTTGAAGAATTATTCCCACTTCCATCAGCAGCAGAGTGTGTACCAGGAGGCCCTTCAGTAGCGTGTTCTTCAGCGAAGGCGATTGAATGGGATGAATCGTTCCAAAACTGTGTTGACCCATCAGGTCGTGCAGTACAGACCGTTCACAACGATTCATACTAATTCTCTACGATAAAGATAAGGGTTGGTTCGTCCAACCCTTTTAAAACAGACAAAAAATTAGATACGATCAATTAGATACGATCAAAAAGAGGTGCTTTTGCACCTCTTTTTATGTTTGATGGAATTAGGCTATTTTAAATCTAAATCACTATTGTCTATGCTGACAGGCACACGCTTGGTGATCATCTGAACTAGCATAATTGAGCGTTTCTCACCATCTTGTTCTTGGAAGATGGCATCTATGCCCGCAAATTGACCGCTTTTAACTCTAATTTGATCGCCTGGTTTTGGCATGCATTCAGAAACGGTATTGTCATTACAACACTTTTCTAGCTGCATCAATTCGAAGACCAAGTCACCTTGAACTTCTTTCGGTTGAGCACCAAAACGCACAAAGTCAACAACACCTCGAGTAGAGCGGACTGAGGTGAAGTTTGGCCCTTGCTCATAATCAAAGTAAGCGAATACGTAACAAGGAAACAGCGGTTCCTCGACTTTTTGTCTTTTCCCGCGCAAAATCTTCTCAACTTCTACAGTTGGATAAAAGCACTCTACACCTTGATTTTTAAGGTGTTGTTTCGCCCTAACCTGCTCCCCACGTTTACAATAAAGTAGATACCAACGTTTCATCTTTTTACTAGCCAATTCTATTTTGTTTTTATCCTAGCATTAAGCCAAAGTTGAGTCATTGATATTCAGTTTATCTATAAAAGTATGATTATACATCGCTCGCATTAACGACATTTTTTCAGCAACTTACGATAAAGAAGTCCATATGCAAAAATGGAAATTAAGTTTGTAACACAACCAATACACCATCATATAATCTGCAAATTCAATCAAAAACAGCCACTTAACAAACAAAAATAGTCGAATGGCAAAATTTTATTATTTGTCACTCGTTGAATTGCATTGTATACGTAGAAGTCGTTAAAAAATGTAATAACTATTATTAGAAGAGCTTATGTCAAACCAACATCAATATTTTGGTCATCCACGTGGCCTGTTCTTATTGTTCGGCACTGAACTGTGGGAACGCTTTTCTTACTACGCAATGCGTGCCATTCTCGTGCTTTACCTTACTGATACAACAATGAATGGTGGCCTTGGCTGGTCAACCAAAGACGCATTAGACCTATACGGCATATACACAGGGCTTGTGTATATCACGCCTCTTATCGGTGGTTACCTAGCAGATAACTATTTAGGTCAACGTCGCTCAATTTTGCTTGGTGGCGCGTTAATGGCCATCGGCCAGTTTACTCTTGCACTTCCTGCTGATGCTTTAGGTATTGGTTCGCTACACAGTTTCTATTTAGGTCTTGGCCTACTTATCACTGGTAACGGTCTCTTTAAGCCAAATATCTCAACCATGGTTGGCGACCTTTATCAAGAAGGTGACAACCGTCGTGATGGCGCATTCACTATCTTTTATATGGGTATCAACTTAGGTGCATTACTTGCCGGCGTCGTTTCTGGCTCTGTGACAACCTCTTACGGTTGGAAAGCAGGCTTTGTTGCCGCTGGTGTGGGTATGCTGGTTAGCCTAGTGATGCAAATGGTACTGGCTCAATCATGGCTTGGTGATATTGGCCGCGAACCGGCGGCGAAACGAGATCTAAACAACAAAAACGCCACCACGAAGCAACCACTCACCAAAGAAGAAGTGAATCGACTAAAAGTAATTCTGGTCATGAGCTTATTCACTATTGTCTTCTGGGCAGGCTTTGAACAAGCTGGTGGTCTGATGAACATCTACACTCAACAATATACTGATCGCATGATTGGTGGTTTCGAAGTTCCTGCTGCGTGGTTCCAATCACTAAACCCATTTTTCATTATTACTCTAGCGCCAGTTCTGGCTGTCCTTTGGGTAAAACTGGGTAAACGTGAACCTACTTCGCCAGTGAAATTTGCGATGGCACTATTTTTCTTGGCGATTGGTTTCCTTTGTATGGTTGGCGCAGTGCTAGAACAAGGTGGAGATACAACAGTAAAAACATCGATGTTATGGTTGGTCGGCGCTTTCTTCTTCCACACATTAGGCGAGCTGTGTTTATCACCAATTGGTCTTTCATTGGTGACTAAATTAGCACCGCTTCGCTTAGCTTCACTTATGATGGGTGCATGGTTTGGCTGTAATGCGATTGCTAACTATGTTGCGGGCTATGTGGGCTCTCACGTAGGCGAGTTAGGCGCTATGGCTATCTTTAGTGGTATTGCGGTCAGCGCAACCGTAAGTGGCGTAATTTTGCTCCTATTCTCTAATACACTCGTTCGCTGGATGCATGGCGCTGAAAATACGCACAGTACGGCAGAGCAAGTAGAAGAGCAGCAAGTACAAGTTGCTTGATCGCTCAACTAAACGTAGAAAGGGTCGCTATTGCGACCCTTTTTTGTATCTAAAGTTTAGATTGAACTAACTCAACCATCATCTCGATATGAAGTTCACTATCGTTCAAACAAGGGATGTAGATAAAGTTTTCGCCACCAGCTTCAAGGAAAATCTCTTTACACTCTTCCGAGATCTCTTCCAACGTCTCTAAACAATCTGACGAAAATGCAGGGGTCACAACATTAATATTTTTCACACCCTTTGCAGGAAGTGCTTCTAGGGTCTTATCGGTATAAGGTTGAAGCCACTCTTCTCTCCCAAATCGGGACTGATACGTCATGCCAATTTGTTGTTCGCTTAAACCTAACGCTTCCCCAAGCAAGCGAGTCGTCTCTTCACAATGCTGTGGGTAAACATCACCATTGTCAGCATAGCGTTTTGGAATACCATGATAAGAACACAGCAGGTAATCTCCCTGACCATTCTTTTGCCAATGTTCACGAACTGAATGCGCTAACGCTTCAATATATTTCGGGTGATTGTAATAATCACGAATAAAGCTAAAGCCTGGCATCACAGGCAGGTTTTTAAATGCTTTAGTGATTCCGTCAGAAACCGCTGCCGTTGTTGTGCCCGAGTATTGCGGATACAACGGTAAAACAATGACTTCATCAACGCCTTGCGCCAATAGGGCTTCAAAGCCTGATTGTAAACTTGGGTTACCATACGTCATACCAAGCTCTACAGGTATATCAAGCTTTTGTGCTAACTTTTCAGTTTGGCGTTTAGAGTACACCATCAACGGCGAGCCCTCTTCCATCCATACTGATTGATAGAGTTTGGCAACTTTAGGAGCTCGGATAGGAAGGATAACGCCATGCAATAGTGGACACCAAAGCCATCGAGTCATGTCTACCACTCGGTGATCATGAAGAAACTGACTTAAAAAGCGCTTTACGGCAGGAGCGGTTGGTGCGTCAGGAGTTCCCAGGTTAACTAGGAGTACACCCTGTTTATTATTCTCTTTCATAACATCCTATTCATGGTAAACGGCTTGGTTCATATATTTAAGTAACCTCGAAGTAACGAATAGCCGAGCTGAAGTTAATTAGATATATGTTTACGAGTCAACTAAAAAAAGCGACCACTTGGGCCGCTTTCAATATATCAAAATATTAAATTTTTGACTTCAGCAAATTAAGATAGTGCTTTCTCGATATCCGCACTAACTTCAGCTACTTGCTTAGTACCATCAAACTTAAGGTACTTAGTCTTGCCTGCTTCAGCTTCTTTGCCGTAGTAGTTGATTAGCGGTGCAGTTTGCTCGTGGTAAACACCTAGACGAGCACGTACTGTTTCTTCTTTGTCGTCATCACGAACAACAAGATCTTCACCAGTTACATCATCTTTACCTTCCACTTTAGGCGGGTTGTAAACCACGTGGTAAGTACGACCAGAAGGAAGGTGAGCACGACGACCAGCCATACGCTCAACAATCACATCGTCTGCAACGTCAAATTCGATAACGTAGTCTACGTCTACGCCCATTTCTTTTAGGCCGTCAGCTTGAGGGATAGTACGTGGGAAACCATCTAGTAGGAAACCGTTTGCACAGTCTTCTTGAGCGATACGCTCTTTGATAAGACCAAGGATGATTTCATCAGAAACTAGCTGACCAGCGTCAATAACAGCTTTAGCTTGTTTACCAAGCTCTGTACCTGCTTTGATAGCAGCACGAAGCATATCACCAGTAGAGATTTGTGGAATACCGTATTTTTCCATGATGAAGTTTGCTTGTGTGCCTTTACCTGCACCTGGAGCACCTAGAAGAATGATGCGCATGATTTATCCTCTTTAATATTTAAGATTTATACCGAAGCTCACAATAGCTGACCTCTTAGACATCAAACCTGAGAAGCACCTGCAACGATAAGTTTCGGTATAACGTATATAGGCGAGCAAAAATACACGCCTTATTACTCACATTCAAGTCGCAGATTCTATCACAGGTTCTCTGAGCAAAGAGTGTATTAAGACTAAAGAATGTTAACAGTACCCTCTTTCACGCCCTATTGATTATTAACTCAGCACTTGAGATGCAAAATTTTGCGACAACAAACAAAAAGCTCGCGAAATGCGAGCTTTTTGATTTGCAGAGGTTATTACACCTTAGTCAAAAGTTGATTAACGGCTCCTAAGAACTCTGTTGGATCCTCAATAGAGCCTCGCTCCGCTAGCATTGCCTGACCAAGCAGAACTTCAACCCAGCGACCAAACGCTTCTTCATCGGCTTCGTCAGCCATACGCTTAACCAATTCGTGCTCAGGGTTTAGCTCAAAGATGTATTTCACTTCCGGCACAGCTTGACCAGCTGCCGCAAGAAGCTTCGCCATTTGAGTGCCCATTTCGTAATCGTCCGTTACCACAACAGCAGGCGTGGATGCGAGTTTGAAGGTCGTACGAACTTCTTTCACACGATCGCCTAGGTAAGACTTCGTGCGCTCTACAACCGACTTAAACTCTTCTTCGGTTTCTTTTTGCTTCTCTTTTTCTGCTTCATCTTCAAACTGACTTAGATCAAGCCCAGCCTTAGTGATTGACTGGAACTGTTTACCATCAAACTCAGTTAAGTAGTTCATCAGCCACTCATCAATGCGGTCGTACATCAAGATAACTTCAATGCCTTTCGCTTTGAACTGTTCTAAGTGAGGGCTGTTTTTCGCAGCTGCATAGCTGTCTGCCGTCAAGTAGTAGATCTTATCTTGACCTTCTTTCATGCGCTCAACGTAAGACGCCAAGCCCACAGTTTGCTCAGAAGAATCCACTTCAGTTGAAGCAAAGCGCAATAAACCTGCAACTTTCTCTTTGTTTGCAAAGTCCTCCGCAGGGCCCTCTTTCATCACAAGACCAAACTCTTTCCAGAATGATTGGTATTTCTCTTCGTCATTCTTGGCCATACGCTCGAGCATCGTTAGCACGCGCTTAGTACAAGCATTACGTAGAGACTGAGTCACTTTATTGTCTTGTAAAATCTCACGCGATACGTTTAGCGGTAAATCGTTTGAGTCTATTAAACCACGTACGAAGCGTAAGTATGACGGCATAAATTGCTCTGCATCGTCCATAATGAATACGCGCTGTACGTACAGTTTCAAGCCTGATTTGTGGTCGCGGTTCATCATATCCCAAGGTGCTTTCGATGGGATGTATAGTAAGCTCGTGTAGTCGTTTTTACCTTCTACACGGTTATGACTCCAGACCAAGGGATCGGCAAAGTCATGTGATACGTGCTTGTAGAACTCTTGATACTCTTCTTCTGAAATATCAGATTTGTTACGCGTCCACAGTGCTTGGGCTTTGTTGATTTGCTCCCACTTTTTCTCATCTGTTTCCTTGCCTTCGTCATCACGAACGACAGTTTGGATTGAAACAGGAATGCCGATGTGATCAGAGTACTTACTGATAACGTCACGTAGACGCCACTCATTCAAAAACTCTTTACCCTCTTCACGCATATGAAGAATGATGTCGGTACCACGTGACTCTTTGGTAATGTTTTCGATGGTGTACTCACCTTCACCCGCTGAGTGCCATTGTACCGCTTCATCAGCGGCTAGACCCGCAGCGCGAGTGCGCACGGTAACGGCGTCAGCAACGATAAATGCCGAGTAGAAACCAACACCAAACTGACCAATAAGCTGAGAGTCTTTGCTCTGCTCTTCAGATAGCTTTGAGAAAAACTCGGCTGTTCCAGATTTTGCGATTGTTCCTAAGTGCTCAATCACATCATCACGGCTCATACCGATACCGTTATCAGAAATGGTTAAGGTATTTGCGCTTTCATCAAACGACAGTTTCACGCAAAGGTCTGCATTACCTTCGTATAGATCTGGGTTAGATAACGCCTGAAAGCGCAGTTTGTCTGATGCATCTGATGCGTTAGAGATCAGCTCGCGCAAAAAGATCTCTTTATTTGAATAAAGAGAATGGATCATTAAATGCAGTAGTTGTTTTACTTCTGATTGAAAACCACGAGTTTCTTTATTTTGAGATACGGTTTCGCTCATGTGTGCTCCATAACATCTAAACTAATTGGCTTTTTCATAGGGACAAGTTTGTGACTTTCCCCTTGAAATCACCTTACCGAGATGTCATTTAACATGTGGCTGACAAATGTAAATTCAAGGTCAATATTGCTAAAAACGGTGTTTTTTTAGAAAATTTTAATTATCCTACCCGTCTAAAAGCATCTAAAATGTCGTGCGCACTCCAAGCGCCCCGGTAATTTTGTGACATAAATCACCATAATTACAACATCATCCATCTAAGAAGAACTAAATGACTAACATTGGCACCAAATTTCTACTTGCTCAAAGGTTCACCTTTGATCCAAATAGTAATTCGCTCGCTGACCAACAAAACGGCAACGACGTTGTACGATTAGGAAGCAACGAAAGCCGTATACTTCTGATGTTGGCAGAGAGACCAAACGAAGTTTTAACCCGTAACGAGCTTCACGAGTTTGTTTGGCGTGAGCAAGGTTTTGAGGTGGATGACTCAAGCCTGACTCAAGCGATTTCTACTCTGCGTAAGATGTTGAAGGATTCAACAAAATCTCCAGAGTTTGTTAAAACGGTACCTAAACGTGGCTACCAACTCATTTGTTCAGTGGAACGCTTGAGCCCATTTTCTACTGACTCTAACACTGACGTTGAAGAAACCGCTTCTGAACACGAAGCGCCAGCAGTGGAGTTAGAAGCGAGCGATATACCACCAACAGAGGTAGTGACCGATACTACTGCTGATCTTGAGCCTCAAGTAGAGCCGACTAAAACTCAGCCGAAGCCAGCATCTAACACGATTAACTGGCTACCGCGTATCATTATCTTTTTGTCTCTGCTGCTTCCTGTTTGCGTATTGTTATTCACGAACCCAGCGGAATCACAATTCCGTCAGATTGGTGAGTATCAAAATGTACCGGTGATGACACCTGTAAATCACCCTCAAATCAACAACTGGTTGCCCTCAATAGAGCAATGCATTGAGCGCTACGTGAAGCACCATGCAGAAGACTCGTTGCCAGTGGAAGTGATTGCCACTGGTGGACAAAATAACCAGCTGATTCTGAACTACATTCATGACAGTAACCACTCTTACGAGAACGTAACACTGCGTATTTTCGCAGGTCAAAACGATCCAACAGACATCTGCAAATAAAGGAGGCCAATATGAAGATTAAATTAGCATCTGCGGTTTTGGCCGTATCCGTTCTTTTCAGTAGTTGGTTGTATTGGGGAAGTGACCTAAAAGTGGAGCAGCTCCTCACAGCAAACGAATGGCAGTCGACCATGGTGACAGTCATTACAGACAGCTTGCCTGACGATACTGTCGGCCCACTACGCCGAGTTAATGTTGAATCAAACGTGAAATATCTCCCTAATGGTGACTATATTCGCGTAGCAAATATAAAACTATTCGCTCAAGGTTCAACCGCAGAATCAACGATAAATATCTCGGAAAAAGGCCGCTGGGAAGTAAGTGACAACTATTTGTTGGTCTCGCCTTCGGAGTTTAAAGATATTTCATCTTCTCAATCAAAAGACTTTTCCGAAGCACAGCTACGTTTGATTACTCAAATTTTTAAGCTAGATGCGGAGCAAAGTCGTCGTATTGACGTCGTGAACGAAAAAACACTATTGCTCACTAGCTTGAACCACGGTTCTTCGGTACTGTTTAAAAACTAATTTTGATTGGATGATAAGGGGGCAAGACGCCCCCTTTGTTTTACTTATGGATTGGCTAGATACCACTACTCTCTTTTTCGGTTCACTAATCGCCAACACGCTGGCTTCACTTTCTGGTGGCGGAGCAGGCTTGCTTCAATTCCCTTTACTCATCTTTCTCGGCTTGCCGTTCTCCGTTGCGCTAGGCACACATAAAGTGGCTTCGGTCGCTTTAGGCTTAGGCGCAGCAAGCACGCATTTAAGATCAGGCACTATTAAATGGAAAATCGCGCTCTACCTTATCTTGTCCGGTAGTATTGGCGTGATTTTAGGGGCTAACTTAATTGTACAGATCCCTGATGGTATCGCGGAAAAGATGCTCGGTACGATGATCCTAGCGCTGGGTATCTACTCGCGACTTAAGACATCGCTAGGCCAAGCTGAAGTAATACGCAACCGTCATCCTATTGGTTGGGTTATTGGTGGAATTGGCTTACTGTTTATCGGCATCATTAACGGATCTCTTACCGCAGGTTCTGGTTTGCTCGTGACACTATTTTTGGTGCGCTGGTTTGGTTACGACTACAAACAAGCCGTTGCTTACACCATGATTTGTGTCGGCCTGTTTTGGAATGGCATTGGAGGCATTGCCGTCGTACAGGCAGGGGCGCCTATTCACTGGGCTTGGTTACCTGTTTTATTGTTAAGCTCTTTTCTAGGCGGCAGTTTAGGCGCATGGGCCGCGACTCGATACAGTAACAGAGTGATTAAAGTTGCATTCGAAATTCTCACGTTTGCGGTGGGCATCAAGTTGCTGGTTTAAAAAGATTAAAAGGAAAGTTTCATGGATAAAGCAATCATTGATATTTATTACTGCCGCCAGTGCAACTGGATGTTGCGTTCAACTTGGCTATCGCAAGAATTACTGCATACTTTTAGTGAAGAAATAGAAACAATCAGCTTACACCCAGACACAGGTGGTCGCTTCGAAATTTTCTGTAATGGCCAGCAAATTTGGGAACGGAAAAAAGACAGCGGCTTTCCTGAAGCCAAGGTGCTAAAACAGCGCGTTAGAGACATTATCGACCCAGAACGCGATTTAGGACATTCAGACACAAAATAGGGAGCAATTCGCTCCCTATTTTTTACTTAGTAAAACCGTTAAATCATGGTTTGTGCTAATACTTCGCCTTCTGGTGTTTTTACCGTTAGCTTATTGCCTTCTAGAGTACCAAAGCTTCTCGGTAAGCCATTACGTGGGAATGTCATCGAGCCTGGGTTGAATATAATGGCTCCATCTTGCATCTCTGCGACGGGAACATGTGTATGACCGTGGGCGATGATATCACCTTCACGTAGTGGCGGCCGTTTTTCAGAGTTGTACAAGTGGCCATGAGTCAAAAAGATTCTCTTGCCAGATTCAAGTAGCACCCATGAGTAATCCATCATCATTGGAAACTTCAATAGCATTTGGTCCACTTCACTATCACAGTTGCCACGTACAGAAATAATTTGATCACTGTATTGGTTCAATAAGTCTGCTACCTGTGGAGGGTTGTAGCCTTCTGGAATAGGGTTTCGCGGCCCATGGTTTAGCGTATCTCCTAGCAAAATCAGGTGGTGCGCACCAGAGGCCAAAAATAGATCAATGGTTTCTTTAGTTGCTGGCAAAGAGCCATGCAGGTCTGAGGCAAAAAATAGTTTCACGACATCGTCTCCTCAAAAAGTATGAGGTCATTCTACGGCATTTTTTTAGCAGCTCAACCTACGACGGTTTGAATACTACTGATAGCGCAATGATTCAATGACCATAGGCAAAACATAGAACCATGCTGCATACGCTGTTCCAACCAACACCAGTATCCAAAACACCATCGACATAAATTTTGATTTGGCTAGATGGTGCAGCGGATCGGGCTCTCCGCATCCTGGACATGCATGAGCGCGTTTTGAGATTTGTTTCTCACACACGGGGCAAGAGACTAAAGGCATGATACAGATTCCTCGACATTAGGCTTAGGGCGCAAAGAATAATGGTGAATCAACACATATGCAACCTAACATATATTAAATATTTTAGTTCTTTGTAACAGTCGCTGACTTGAGAAAAAATTCGTTGATTTTTCATTTATATCAACCTATTACACTTCTTCTCGCACCATACCATTGATGACAATATTGTTATAACTCACCATCCCAATGACTTCGCCACTTTCAATGACCGGCGCTCTGCTTATGCCAAATCGCTCAAACAAACGGGCACAATATTTTACGTTCATATCTGGTTCGACACACAAAGCGGGCTTGGTCATGATTTCATAAATATTTGTGCGCTGAGGAGAACGATTATTCGCCAGCACCTTTTTGGCGATATCATTCATCAACACAATGCCATATTCATCATTATCATCTCGCTTTTTCACCACCAGCGCTTTGACTTGGTATTTTTTCGCTAGCGTTATGCCTTCGTATACGGTCATCAGTCCATCAACCATCACATACGTTGCCGCCATAACATCTCGAACTCTAATTATCGTTTGATCACTCATAATTCATCCTCGACTACTTTGGTCAATGTCTCGACTTGATGCGCGACACCGACTGCATCTTCAATATCGATCTGAATAGCAATCCCCTGCCCCGACTCTCTGTCGAATTCACCAACCTCATTAATGGTTTCTAATATGTGTCGAGAGAGATGTTCCTCGACCACAAACAGCAGCACATCTTTTTGCACTTCTAGCGTTAAACCAAAAAACGTTCGCTTTTGATTTAAACCTTGCCCGCGAGCATTGTTAATCACTGTTGCACCGGTCGCACCAGCATCGCGTGCAGCGTCCAACACCTTGTCTGTTTTGCTGTCTTCAACAAACGCAAGTATCAATTTAAAGCGCATTTTCTTCTTCCTCCGAGACGTTTTTATTCAGCCACTGGGTTATTTGCGCATAGCCCATCACAGAGATCATAGGAAATAGACTGGCAAACGCGATCAAGCCAAAGCCATCAATCATTGGGTTTCTTCCAGGGACGGTCGAAGCAAGCCCTAACCCTAATGCAGTTACAAGTGGGACAGTGACGGTAGAAGTTGTTACGCCTCCAGAATCGTAGGCGAGTGGAACAATAAGCTTAGGAGCGTAAAACGTTTGAATCACAACGACGATGTAACCCGCGATGATGTAATAATGAATGGGATCGCCCACGACAATCCGGTAACTCCCTAATGCAATACCAATTGCCACCCCAAACGCAACGGCTACGCGCAAGCCGTTAATACTGATACTGCCTCCAGAGACTTGGTTTGCTTTTATCGCTACAGCGATTAAAGAAGGCTCTGCAATCGTGGTACTAAAGCCTATAAAAAAGGCGAAGGTGTAAACCCAATAATAGTCGACCCACATTAAGGCTTTCCCTACAGATACTTTGAACTCTTGTAAAAACTCCGGCGCCGTTAATTGCACAGCCATCGTCTCCCCAAGTGGAAACAACGCCATTTCTAATCCAAGTAAAAAAAGAGCTAGCCCGAAAATCACATAAACGAACCCAAGCAAAACTTTCTTAAGGTTGCTAACAGGACGCCTTAACACGGCTAACTGAAAACCAAAAATAATGCTGGCGATGGGAACGACGTCTCTAACGGTCGATAATAAAGTATCTAGGAAATGATCAATTGAAATCATGTTACGACCATTCCGTAAACCATCACAAACATCATCGGTAACAGCGAGGCAAAAGCGATTAGACCAAAGCCATCCACCATAGGGTTACGCCCTTTAATAGCAGACGCTAAGCCGACGCCCAGTGCAGTGACCAAAGGTACTGTTATGGTGGACGTGGTTACACCTCCGGAATCGTAAGCGACGCCAATAATGGCTTCAGGTGCAAACCACGTCAGTATTACAACGCCTACATAGCCACCAATGATCATGTAATGAATCGGCCACCCTTTTAAGATACGCAAAACGCCGATAACGATGGCTATCCCCACTGAGAGAGCTACTGTTACTCGAAGTCCTTCTCCGTAATCCTGCATGGACTGCTCTGAGTTAGCGATCATTCCGCCCTCTGCCGCAACTTCTGAGGCTTCTTCCGCTACCGCGGTTAATGCAGGTTCAGCTATCGTGGTGCCAAACCCCAAACAAAACGCAAAGACTAATAACCAAAACACGCTGCCTTTTTTTGCAAAAGCTTGAGCCATACTCTCTCCGATAGGAAAAAGACCAAGTTCTAGGCCAAAGATAAAAAAGGTTAATCCTAAAACGACAAGCAACAAGCCAAAAAGAATGGAGACCAGGTTGGGCAGCGGCTCTTGCAAAACGACTAATTGGAAAAAAGTGATAACAATGATGATGGGTAATAAGTCACGAGCACTATTGAGGAGCGCTCGAAAAAGCGCAACAAATGCTTCCATGCCTATCCTCCTTGATTGTGCAAACTGATTACGCTCGTTCCAATGAGCGATAACTTCTAGTCTGGCATAGATTTCACTCTTCTACCGTGAATGCACTAGCGCCATCTATAACATTTAGTTACATATTTTCTAATATGTGAAGTTAATAGTATCTCTGCCAGCTTGTCACTATCCCAGAAATAATGGTGTTGAGATGATCAAGCTAAGCACAAAACGACTATAATGTTCTAATACGTGTACATTCAAAGAGATAACATGAAGATATTACTCACAGGTGGCACTGGGTTTATTGGCTCGGAGTTGCTCAAGCTGCTATCAACTCACCAAGTTATGCTACTTACACGCTCTCCAGAACGAGCAAAACAACGCCTACAGCATGCTGATCTGGGTAATATCGAATACCTTGACTCGCTCGAGTCGTTCGCCGATCTCAATCACGTTGATGCCGTCATTAATCTTGCAGGTGAGCCTATTGCGGATAAAAGGTGGACCAGCGAGCAAAAAGAAAAAATCTGCAAAAGTCGTTGGAAAATTACCGAGCAAATTGTTGAGCTGATCCACGCAAGTACCGAACCTCCCTCTGTTTTTATTAGTGGCTCGGCAGTTGGCTACTATGGTGATCAACAAGACCATCCGTTTGATGAGTGCTTACATGTTAATAGCGGCGACTTTCCTCACGAGGTTTGTGCAAAGTGGGAGCAAATAGCCAAGCGCGCAGAGTCGGAGCAAACTCGGGTTTGTCTAATGAGAACTGGCGTGGTACTCGGCCTTAATGGTGGTGCGTTGGCAAAGATGCTATTACCTTACAAGCTTGGCGTAGGCGGCCCACTTGGGAACGGTAATCAGTACATGCCTTGGATTCACATCCTAGATATGGTCCGCGCCATCATGTACTTGCTTGAAACACCACATGCCCACGGTGCATTCAATATGTGCGCCCCCCATCCTGTGACTAATCGTATATTCAGCGGCACACTAGCTAAAACGCTAAAACGTCCGCATATCTTGTTCACGCCTAAATGGGCGATGGAACTCCTAATGGGAGAATCTTCCTGCTTATTGTTCGATAGCATGAGAGCCAAACCCAAAAAACTCACCGAACTGGGCTTTAAATTTAGCTACTCCAGAATAGAGCCAGCACTCAAGCACTTGCTTCATGAACGGAGCTGATGAATGATGGCTCTAATCAAGGTTTCTGAGTCTTAAATTAAATTATGAAAAAGTCGATTCTTATTACGGGTTGTTCAACCGGCATCGGTTACGTGTGCGCTCACGCCCTACAAAACAAGGGATTTAATGTCATTGCATCTTGTAGGAAAGAACAAGATGTCCAGCGCCTAATTAATGAAGGGCTAACCTGCATCAATCTAGACCTAAATAGCCCAGAAAGCATTTCTTCGGGCGTGAAGCAAGCGCTAGAGTTAGCAGAAGGTAAGCTTTACGCAGTGTTCAATAATGGTGCCTATGGTCAGCCCGGAGCACTGGAAGACTTACCCACCGAGGCTCTTCAAGATCAATTTCAGACCAACTTTTTTGGTTGGCACCAGTTGGTCAGAGAAGTGCTTCCCCATATGCGCCAGCAAGGCGAAGGACGCATCATACAAAACAGCTCTGTTCTTGGTTTTGCCGCAATGAAATACCGTGGTGCCTATAATGCATCAAAATTTGCCTTAGAAGGCTGGACAGATACGCTCAGGCTAGAGCTTGCGGATACGAATATCAAAGTGGCATTGATAGAACCAGGACCGATCGAAACTCAATTTAGAAACAATGCATTACGAGCCTTTGAGAAGTGGGTTGATATTGAATCTAGCCCCCATCGTCATGCTTATGAAGGACAAAGAGAGCGACTCAACAACGACAAGTCTAATAATCGATTTGTTTTGCCTGCAGAGTCTTGCATCGCACCAGTTCTTCATGCATTAACTAGCGTTTCACCGAAAATTCGTTATCGAATTACTACACCGACTAAATTATTCGCAGTCTTGAAAAGACTATTACCAACCCGTGTACTTGATAAAATTTTGCGACAGGCTGCATAAAAAAGTTTTGTCGAAATGTAATTTCACCGTAACAATGTGATGTCATTATGAACATGTAGGTTAAAAAAACCTCAACTAAACGAATCAATTTCTACGCAATTCAGCGGGGATTCTTTCGCCCAAAGTGATTGAGTTGCTTAGATTTGGTATCGCCACCCATTACGTTTTGTAGCAATGTTTATACTACTGCGAGGCAACAATGACATTAAATCAGCTTAACTGGCTTAGTGTGGGTGTAGTGTTGACCATGTTCATCCTATTTTGATACCGCACTAACAAATAGCATTAGAATTGCGCTGCTTCGGCAGCGTTTTCTTTTTATCTAACACCTGAGCAGCAATAACCTCACTCTATTACCTCACGTTTTCTCAAAATAGAATGATTCATTATTGATGGTGAATGTCGCTTGAATTTCACCTAAATCAACTCCATATCTAATATCAACGACAAGACACAAGGCAAGGATACTCTGATGCAATCCCCATTTATCGTTGAGATAACAGAACAGAACTTTCGCGAAACGCTTGAAGGATCAATGAACACGCCCGTTTTGATCCACTTTTGGGCCAACGCTCAGCCAGAAAGCGCACAGATACTCCCTGAGTTGCAATCTCTTGCTCAACAGTACAACGGTGCATTTACGCTTGCTCTACTAAATTGTGAAGATCAGCCCGCTTTAGCGTCTCAATTTGGCGTGCAAGTATTGCCAACTATCGCGCTGTTTATAAATGGTCAAGCCGTCGATGGTCTGGGAGGCCCCCAACCAATTGATGCCATTGCTACCATGCTACAAAAGCATTTGCCAAGCCCAGATGAACAACTATTAAAACAAGTCAGTGAACTTCTTCAGCAAGGTGAGCATGCTCAGGCTTTGAGCATCATCCACACTTTGCCGCCAGAGCTGCAAGAGCGTGGTGATGTGAAACTCGCGATGGCTGATTGTTTGCTAGAAACCAAACAATTTGATATTGCCCAAGAACTACTGAACGCTATCCCTCTCGAGTATCAAGATAACTACTACAAGAGCCTAATAGCCAAGCTCGAGCTGCATTTGCAGGCTGCAGATAGCCCTGAGTTACAGCGACTAGAACAAGCATACGCAGCAGACATGGCAAACTTCGAACTCGCTTGTGAATTGGCGGTACAATACAACCAAGTTGGTCGGGATGAAGAAGCGTTGGAACTGCTGTGGAATATTCTTAAAAAAGACTTGGGCGCCCAAGACGGTGACGTGAAGAAGACTTTTATGGATATTCTCAGTGCGCTAGGTCAAGGTAACGCATTAGCAAGCAAATATCGTCGCCAGCTTTACTCAATTTTGTACTAAGCGCCGCATTCTTCTAGGAATAAGACAACAAAGGCCGGGATTTCCGGCCTTTGTCATATAAAAAACCAATAACCTCTCAAAGGTCTCAGAACTTCAATTGTCTATTGTCTATAAATAGGTAAAAATGGATCGAACATTATGCACTTAAGGGAATAACTCATGCCAATTGATTCACTGATCACCATCGGTATTTTCGTCGTTCTTGCTGTTGTTATCTTATCTTCAGCCATTAAAACGGTTCCGCAAGGAAACAACTGGACAGTTGAACGCTTCGGACGCTACACCCACACATTAAAGCCGGGTTTAAACTTGATCATTCCATTCGTTGATAAAGTTGGTCAAAAAGTAAATATGATGGAGCGCGTTCTCGATATTCCTGCGCAAGAGGTCATTTCAAAAGATAACGCTAACGTGGTTATTGACGCTGTCGGATTTGTTCAAGTGATCGATGCTGCCAAAGCGGCTTATGAAGTCAACGATTTAGAACACGCTATTAGAAACTTGACCCTTACCAACATTCGTACCGTTTTAGGTTCAATGGAACTGGACGAAATGCTGAGCCAACGCGACATGATCAACTCTAAGCTGTTGGCGATTGTTGACCAAGCAACAAACCCTTGGGGCGTAAAAGTCACACGAATTGAGATTAAAGATGTCCAGCCACCAGCCGATCTGACCGCTGCAATGAATGCGCAAATGAAAGCCGAGCGTAATAAGCGTGCGGAAATTCTTGAAGCAGAAGGGGTTCGCCAAGCTGAGATATTAAAGGCCGAAGGTCATAAACAATCAGAGATATTAAAAGCTGAAGGCGAAAAGCAGTCTGCTATTCTCCATGCAGAAGCACGTGAGCGTGCCGCGCAAGCAGAAGCAAAAGCGACTTACATGGTTTCCGAAGCCATTGCAAAAGGTGACATGCAAGCCGTCAATTACTTCATTGCACAGGGTTATACCGAAGCGATCAAGAGCATTGGTCAAGCCGAAAATGGTAAAATCATTATGCTTCCATTAGAAGCAACCGGACTAATGGGCTCGGTTGCAGGGATAGCAGAAATGTTTAAACAGCAAGATAAAGAATAATTTATGGGCTTTTTTAGTTTGTTGGAAGGTATCTCTTTCTGGCATTGGCTAGCGTTTGGCTTTGCTCTTTTAGCAGTTGAGCTACTTGGTACCGCAGGGTATTTTCTCTGGCTCGGGATGTCTGCACTTATCGTTGGAGCCATCATGACCGTTTTGCCAATGAGCTGGCAATTGCAATGGCTTTGCTTTGCAAGCTTCAGCTTAATCACCACCTGGCTTTGGTGGCGACGACAATGGTCTAAAGACAAGCAAGAAGACCAAGAAAGAGATCTGAACCAAAAGTACAAGCAGTTAATTGGGCGTACTCTTATCCTTGAAGAAGACTTTTCCGTCGGACTCAATCGCATCAAGGTAGCCGATACCACATGGTCCGCACAATCGGATCAAGCACTTCCAGCCGGTACCCGCGTAAGAATCACCGATGTTGAAGGTATTATTTTAATCATTGAGCCTGATTCTAATTAATTTATGCCAAAGTAATGGGGCAAATCATGCTCCATTACTTTAATCTAAACAACTGCTTTCATTTCATTACCTTAATTAAAATCGAGAAAAAAATAAGTATTAGTAATATTATTAATACCCTACCTACCATTTCCTATTATTTAATTATTCAACACACGACAATCAATAAGATAGAAACATATCTAGGTAAATTATCGATCTAAATTTATTTTAAAAAATAAAACTTTATTGAATTATTTTTTGATCTTTTTATCCTCGGATACATACTTAACGCATAAGCATTTAAGTTGAGTGCTTTTTATTTGGTAAGTAAGAGGATGTACTATGAATAAGCTTCTCTTTTTAATGATGTGCGGTATTTTTTCTTTTTCTTCCTTTGCCTACAACAACGGAAACGGCGGTACAACTAATTTGGGACCTATAGTCGAATGTAAGATGCCAAGTGGCGACGTTACGAATATTCCAAGTGAAATGTGTCGATTTAGAGGTGGGGAATGGGAATAGTAAAGAAGTAAGAGCTTAGTTTGATATAAGAGCCCTATTCAACCTTGCCTTTCTGCGTAGTCACGGTTTATACAAGTACGTAGATATTTAAAGTTTATATTAAGGTGATGATTATGAGATTTTTATCTGGTCTATTAGTAATATCTTTTGCCATAATTCCGTTAACCACTCATGCTAATGGTGCATCCGGTGGTCGTACGTTAGGCCCAGAGATAAAGTGTGAGTTGCCAAACGGTAATGTACATATGTTGCCACCGTTATATTGCAAAATATACGACGGCCGAGAAGTGAAATAGAAAAGGAGCCTAGCGGCTCCTTTTATTATCTCATTAAGTATTAGTGGAAGCTGTAAGGGATAAGAACTTGTAGACGTAAGTCTGTTTCATCCGCATCGCCAGCACCTGCGTACTCATCACGTTCTAGGATTGTACCGTGTAAACGAATGGTAGAACCTTTAAGCGCGCCACTCTGTAGTGAGTAAGATACTGTTGCGTTAACTGCGTATTCGCTTTCGTAATCCCAGTCACCTGATGCTCCGCTTGCTGCAGAGTCAGCGCCAGTACCGTAACCAAAGCCTAAGTAGTAGTTCCAGCCGTTACCTTGGTTGTAAGATAGACGGTTGTACCATGCTAGCTCACCCGCTTTGTTCCAGTCAGACAGCGCGTCCCACCACTGAGACCAAGTACCATTGTTCATACCATATGTATGAATAGTACGAGGAACGAAGTCCGCACGGTTATCTGTGTCTGTGTAGCGCAACTCAGACATCCAAGCTAGCTTGCCGAAAGATTGATTCAAAGATAGACCAGTGTGGAAACCTAGACCATCGTATTTCACATCATCGTCAACACCGTAGAAATCAAATGCTAGAGTTGTACGGTCACTAACAGTGTACTTCAAGTAAGCCTTGTAAGAAGTGTTGTCAGTTTCGTTGTGGTAGCTAGTTACTTGACCTGCACCCCAGTCAACACCATTTGCATATTGAACGCCAGTAGCTTGACCCAAACCAAGTTGCATAAACAGGCTGTCAGTTAGGTTACCATTTAGACCTAGAGAGTGTAGGTAGCTCCATGACGTGTCAGACCAAAGCGCTGGTGCGTAATCATCTTCGTGAAGCAGCCAAGGTGCTGTAAATTGGTCTGCGCCAAAGTAGCTTAGGTTGAAATCACCAAGTTTAGCGTTCAGTTCGAAACCACGGTAAGTACCAGGTACAAAGCTCCAAACGTTACCGATTGTACCGTTACCACCAGCCTGTAACATACCGAAACGAGCATTAAAGTTTTCGTTTGCTTTGAATTTCAGCGCTGCTTTGTAAACTTTAAGCTGCTGACCATCACCTGCACCCCAGTCTAGGTTGTTACAAGTTGAGATTTCGTTACATAGGTAGCCTTCGTTTGAATTGTAAAGACTATCGTTGTAAAGATCGCCAGAGTAGTAAGCCGCAACATCTGCGCCCACCCAACCATCGTGGTAGCCAGAAGTGAAGTCTAAAATTGCGTTGTAAGAAGAGTAGTTTAGACGACTCCAACGGTCACCATTTTCACCGCCGGGCTTACCTGTTGTACGAGTTCGTGAACGAGTATCAACTATGAATAATGCATTCAGACTTGAGTCTTGCATAAATTCGTTCACTTTCTCTACGTACTCGCCACCTGCTGCACTTTCAGTAGACGCTGTAGCTGGAGCGACAGCAACAACACCAAACATTGCTGCGGTTAACGCTGAAACCTTAAAAAATTTGTCCATGGAAAAACTCCTAAAAATGGATATAGCTGTATTTTTCTATCTCACCTTTAGTTGGCCGCCGAAGGAGAGAAGTAAATTCCTGATCAAACCTCATTATTTCTAATTTGGCTTTTTTTAGTTCCTGCATACACACCGTGTATCCACGTGATTAAGACTAACTTCGCAGCTAAAAACATCCAAATGGAACTTATTTTTTTTCTAAAAAAATATGAGCCACTCCAAAGTTCCATATAACTTATTGATCCAGATCTTATTTTTAACAACATCAACACAACACAATAAATTATTATTTAAAATCAAACACTTAAATTGAACTTAAAAGTATCAACTTGAAGTCACTCGCAGACTAAAAAAGCCAAAAAAACCAATAACCCAAGGTTCGATCTTGATCACTGAAAAGAACAAAGGCATCAATTACTCAATAAAAAAACACTTAATTGTGAACAAGAAAAAGCCCCGCATGCTTACCATACGGGGCTTTTAGTTATTTTTTAGCTTTTTTGAGAAGACTTAATTCATCAGTTCGAGTAAGTCTTGTTCTGTTTTAATTTCGATACCCAGTTCTTGTGCCTTTGCGAGCTTCGAACCTGCATTTTCACCAGCAAACAAAATATCGGTTTTCTTAGAAACACTACCCGTCACTTTAGCCCCCAGTGCTTGGAGGGCTTCTTTGGCTTCTGTACGCCCCAGTTGAGAAAGTGTTCCCGTTAATACTACTGTTTTACCTTCTAATGGTAATTCCCCCACCTGCTCAGTAGTATTAATCTCTGGCCAATGAATTCCTTGTTCAAGCAAATCTTTAACCACCGCTTGGTTCTGTTCTTCACTAAAGAAAGTCGTAATATGTTGAGCAACCACAGCACCGATGTCTTGCACTTCAATCAACTGCTCTTCGGTAGCATTTTGGATCGCTCCCAACGTTTTAAAGTGCATTGCTAAGTTTGCTGCGGTTGCCTCGCCAACTTCACGGATCCCCAGTGAATACAAAAACCGAGGTAAAGTTGTTTCTTTGGATTTTTCTAACGCATTCACAATATTCTGCGCAGACTTTGGCCCCATGCGATCTAGTACGGTTAAAATCCCCGCTGATAACTTAAATAAGTCAGCAGGAGTTTTCACCATCTCACGATCAACAAGCTGCTCGATCACTTTATCGCCTAAACCGTCAACGTCTAACGCTTTACGAGAAACAAAGTGTTTTAGCGCTTGTTTGCGTTGGGCTTGGCAAACTAAGCCCCCCATACAACGTGTTACCGCTTCTCCTTCGATCCGCTCAACATGCGAACCACAAACAGGACACTGAGTTGGGAAAACAATATCTCGAGCTGTTTCTGGTCGACGCTCTTTGATGACAGATACGACTTGCGGAATAACATCGCCAGCACGGCGGATCACAACGTGATCACCAATCTTGACCTGCAGACGTTCTATCTCATCTGCGTTATGAAGCGTCGCATTACTTACCGTTACCCCGCCAACAAATACAGGCTCTAGCTTAGCAACAGGTGTAATCGCACCAGTGCGACCGACTTGGAACTCCACTTCATTCAGTGTCGTCATTTCTTCCTGTGCTGGAAATTTGTAGGCAATCGCCCAACGTGGAGCGCGAGCAACAAACCCCAGACGCTCTTGCACGGCAATATCGTCAATTTTAATAACGACACCATCGATCTCATAAGGGAGGGCATCACGACGCTGCAATATATCTTGGTAGTAAGCTTTTACATCCGCCAAGCTTTCAACTCGCTTAGTTTCCGGACACATTGGCAGTCCCCAAGATTTGATTTGCAAAAAGCGTTCGTAATGACTTGCTGCCAATTCTGCGCCTTGCACCACGCCTACACTGTATGCATAGAAGCTAAGCGGACGAGAAGCCGTAATACGTGAATCCAATTGTCGTAAGCTACCTGCCGCAGCGTTACGTGGATTCACAAAGATTTTCTCGCCTTTCTTCCTTGCTAATTCATTGAGCTTTTCAAACCCAGCTTTCGGCATAAAGACTTCACCACGAACTTCAAGACGATTTGGCCAGTCATTACCCCTGAGTTTTAAAGGAATAGCTTTAATCGTACGCACATTCTCTGTGATGTTTTCACCCGTAGTACCATCGCCTCGAGTGGCCGCCTGAACTAACACGCCATTCTCATATAACAAACTTACGGCGAGTCCATCCAATTTAGGCTCACAACAGTATTCTTTCACACTCTGGCTGCCCACGCGCTCTTGTGCGCGCTTGTGGAAACTATCGAGTTCACTATCATCAAACGCGTTATCAAGCGAAAGCATCGGTACTTCATGTGTCACTTGGCTAAACGCAGAGAGAGGCTGTCCACCGACACGTTGGCTTGGCGAGTCTACGGTTATTAAGTCAGGGTTCTCAGATTCAATATCCAGTAACTCTCGCATTAAACGGTCGTACTCGGCATCAGGGATCTCTGGGTTATCTTCCACGTAGTAACGCACAGCGTGGTAATGCAACGACTCTTTTAGTTCTTCTAGTCGCTGAAGTACTGATTCAGACATAGTAAAGCCCCGTGTATTTTCAATCGGTGAGGTTGGGAAATCCAAGAAAAAGGGCTCCATCCGGAGCCCTATTATTATTTGCTGTTAAGATTATGCGTTAGCGGCATTAAACTCAACTATTTGACGTCGATAAGATGCTAAACGATCTGGCGTCATTAAGTTGCGCTGGTCATCAAGTACGTTACCACCTAAATCATCAGCAATTTGCTGCGCAGTTCGGAGCATTAAGTTGAAGTTCTGTTCAGCCTCGCCATAACAAGGCAATGTCATGAAGAATGAAATACCCTTCGTTGTAAACTCAGCAGGATCAGCATGTTCAAACGTACCAGGGTGCATCATATTAGCGACGCTAAACAGCACTTTGCCGTTACCGGACAAGTCGACATGACGGTGGAAAATATCCATCTCGCCATAAATTAGACCGTTTTGTTGCATACTTTCAAATAAAGCAGTACCAACAAATGGCTCTTCACCAGCACAGTGCACATTCAATACAATCACTTGCATTTCAGGTTCTGGCTTTGGCTCTTCCTTAGGCTCTGCAACGACAGGCTCACTAACCGTTTCGACTTGCTGTTCTTTCTCCGTAATATCAAACGCGGCGGGAATAGCGTCTTCTTCCACAGCGGGCTGGAATGGCTCTTCAGCTACTGTTGCTTGAACAACAGGCTCAACGTCCTCTTCTTTATCTTTTTCTGCAACAAATGAAGGGATGTCATCCGGCTCCTGCTGCGTCTGTTTGACTTCAGATGGGCCACCGAATAACGGGTCAGATTCAAACTTGTTGTCGAAAGAATTCGCCATCCCAAAATCTGGTTCTTTGCGATCTTTGCGAATGATCTCAAAGTCATCTTCAGGAGCGGGAGCGAAGTCTCGTTCTTTCTCAACAAGATCATTTTTGTCTTCTTGGTCAACATCCAGCTTACCAAGTGGCTTGTTACCAAACTTTGCTTTGCCTTCTTTTTTACTGCTCCATAAACCATGAAACAGTAATGCCGCGATGGCTAATGCGCCAACAACAATGAGTACGAATCGCAATTCCTGCATTATTTACTCTCAATATACTTGTTTTTACTACTCGCAGTTCCTTGAGCAGCAACCCAAGTGCAATAAATCTGAATGATACGTTTACTTTACCAAAACTATATGTAGATTTAGAACAACTTAATGCAAGAAGTTCCGTTTTTTGTTGTGATTCTTGCCACGATTCCACTTAACAAGACGTCATTTGTCAGGGCATTGAAAGAAAAGTCCTCACAGGTACAATGAGTTTTCATTTACACGAAGCCAAAATAGACATGAAGCAAAACAATCAGCAGAGAACCGGGTTCGGTTATTTTCTATACGGGATACAATTGGCACTTGCCCCTAAAATCAGGCGCTTTGTCATCTTACCTCTACTTGCAAATATCTTGCTTGTAGGTGGTGCCATCTTCTATCTATTTTCAAACCTTAATATATGGATAGAAGGCTGGATTGGGCAGCTGCCTGAGTTTTTATCCTGGTTAACTTACATTCTTTGGCCTTTACTCGCTCTGACGATACTCGCTACCTTCTCCTATTTTTTCAGCACGCTCGCGAACTTTATCGCCGCGCCATTCAATGGCCTCTTGGCTGAAAAAGTGGAAGAGTACTTAACGGGACAAAAAGTAAATGATGATGGTTTCACTGCCGTCCTGAAAGATGTTCCTCGCGTTTTAGCTCGTGAGTGGAGAAAGCTCCTTTACATATTACCTAAAGCAATAGGCCTATTCCTATTATTGCTCATCCCTGCCCTTGGACAAACAGTAGGCCCATTTTTATGGTTTATCTTTACCGCCTGGATGCTCGCGATTCAATATTGTGATTACCCGTTTGATAACCATAAAATCCCATTTAACGACATGCGTTACAAATTGAAACAAAAGCAAGGTAAAGCCTATGGCTTTGGTGTGTTGGTTTCAGTATTTACAACGATTCCAATTTTGAACCTCATTGTCATGCCTGTAGCAATATGTGGTGCAACCGCGATGTGGGTCGCGGAGTTTAAGCACCAACGATAGTCGATTAGAGATTAAGGAAAGGGATCAGCGCCAGCTTTTCCCTTTTCTTTTATCAAGTTCTGGGCCAACCTAATAAGATATAACTTTTTAATCCTTTTCCCTTTTTTTCATACCGCATATTCTTCTATCCATATTCACACAACGTGTAATGAAGGAACATCACTATGAGCAAAATCTACGAAGATAACTCTCTTACTATTGGTAATACACCTCTCGTTCGTCTAAACAAAGTAAGTAAAGGCAAAGTTCTCGCAAAAATTGAAGCGCGTAACCCTAGCTTCAGTGTTAAGTGCCGTATCGGTGCAAACATGATTTGGGAAGCAGAGAAAGCGGGCCTTCTTAAGCCAGGTGTAGAGCTTGTAGAACCTACCAGTGGTAACACTGGTGTTGCTCTAGCATTCGTAGCGGCTGCTCGCGGTTACAAGCTAACATTGACCATGCCTGAATCAATGAGCCTAGAACGCCGTAAGCTACTAAAAGCACTAGGCGCGAACCTTGAGCTGACTGAAGCGGCGAAAGGCATGAAAGGGGCGATTGCTAAAGCAGAAGAAATCGTAGCAAGCAACCCTGAGAAGTACCTACTTCTTCAACAATTTGACAACCCAGCGAACCCAGAAATCCACGAAAAGACTACGGGCCCTGAGATTTGGGAAGCGACAGACGGTGAAATCGACGTATTCGTTGCTGGTGTTGGTACGGGCGGTACTATTACAGGTACTAGCCGTTACATCAAAGGTGAAAAAGGCAAAGCCATCACTTCTGTTGCAGTTGAGCCAGCAGAGTCTCCGGTTATTGCACAAGCACTTGCTGGCGAAGAAATCCAACCTGCCCCACACAAAATTCAAGGTATCGGTGCTGGTTTCATCCCTGGTAACCTCGATTTAGACATTATTGACCGTGTTGAGCAAGTTACCTCAGAAGAAGCGATTGAGATGGCTCGTCGCCTAATGGAAGAGGAAGGTATCCTAGCTGGTATCTCATCTGGCGCAGCGGTTGTTGCAGCGAACCGACTTGCGGAACTACCTGAATTTGAAGGAAAAACAATTGTAACTGTCTTGCCAAGTTCCGGTGAGCGTTACCTAAGTACAGCACTCTTTGCAGGTATCTTTACCGAAAAAGAGAACCAACAATAATATGTGTTCAAATCAATTTTTAGTTTAAAAAAGCCCCGTTTAGGGGCTTTTTTGTTGATCCCTGCCCTACCTTTGGTAATATCAGGGTGTTTTATTTCTAGCTTCAAAATAAAGAAGCAGAACACAAAAAGGTTTCAAAGTGATTACGCACGCAAACAGTTGCGTAGTTACCAAACTTTTGACTAGTATCAGAACTGACGCGCTTTGAACTCTTCCCGTGCTAGCGCACAAGATGTAAAGCAGTTAAGCTAAAATCTGGTCACAAACTAACAAAAAAATACATTTATTGGGGTATATCACATGTACGAGAAGCAAGTAGAAATCACAGCAGAAAACGGCCTTCACACTCGTCCAGCTGCACAGTTTGTTAAAGAAGCAAAAGCATTCGACGCAGACATCACTGTGACTTCTAACGGTAAAAGCGCTAGCGCTAAGAGCCTGTTCAAACTACAAACACTAGGCCTAGTAAAAGGTACTCAAGTTACTATTTCTGCTGAAGGCCCACAAGCTCAGCAAGCAGTTGACCACCTAGTTGCTCTAATGGACCAACTACACTAATCCGGTCTCCTACTCCAGAAGCCATTTTGTGAAAGCAAAATGGCTTCGTTGGAAATAGGCTCAAAACTAAGCTAAAACTATTCGTTAGCGCACCCATTATTCTCCCGTTTTATAAAGTTGACCAAACTTAAGGTAAGGCTATGATTTCAGGCATCCTAGCATCTCCTGGTATTGCAATCGGTAAAGCACTACTACTTCAAGAAGATGAAATTGTCCTAAACACAAACACTATTTCTGACGATCAAGTAGAAGCTGAAGTTCAGCGTTTCTTTGACGCTCGTAACAAATCTGCAGCTCAGCTAGAAACTATCAAGCAAAAAGCGCTTGAAACGTTTGGCGAAGAAAAAGAAGCGATCTTTGAAGGTCACATCATGCTTCTTGAAGACGAAGAGCTAGAAGAGGAAATCCTAGCACTTATCAAAAACGACAAGATGACTGCTGATCACGCTATCCACTCAGTGATCGAAGAGCAAGCATGTGCTCTTGAGTCTCTAGACGACGAATACTTAAAAGAGCGTGCAACTGACATCCGCGATATCGGTTCTCGTTTTGTTAAGAACGCACTAGGCATCAACATTGTTTCGCTTAGCGATATCAACGAAGAAGTAATTCTTGTTGCTTACGACCTAACGCCATCTGAAACTGCACAAATTAACCTAGACTACGTGCTTGGTTTTGCTTGTGACATTGGTGGTCGTACATCTCACACTTCAATCATGGCTCGCTCACTTGAGCTTCCAGCTATCGTTGGTACTAACGACATCACGAAGAAAGTTAAGAATGGCGACATGCTGATTCTTGACGCAATGAACAACAAGATTGTTGTTAACCCATCAGAAGCTGAGCTAGAAGAAGCGAAAGCGGTTAAAGCAGCATTCCTAGCTGAAAAAGAAGAGCTAGCGAAACTGAAAGACCTACACGCAGAAACGACTGACGGTCACCGTGTAGAAGTTTGCGGTAACATCGGTACAGTGAAAGACTGTGACGGTATCCTTCGTAACGGCGGTGAAGGTGTTGGTCTGTACCGTACTGAATTCCTATTTATGGACCGTACTGCGCTACCAACTGAAGAAGAACAGTACCAAGCGTACAAAGAAGTTGCGGAAGCAATGAACGGTCAAGCTGTGATCATCCGTACTATGGATATCGGCGGCGATAAAGATCTCCCATACATGGATCTTCCAAAAGAGATGAACCCATTCCTAGGCTGGCGCGCTGTACGTATCAGTCTAGATCGTCGTGAAATCCTTCGTGATCAGCTACGTGGCATTCTACGTGCTTCTGCACACGGCAAACTGCGTATCATGTTCCCAATGATCATCTCTGTCGAAGAAATCCGTGAGCTTAAGAAAGCGATCGAAGAGTACAAAGAAGAGCTACGCGCTGAAGGCCACGCGTTCGACGAAAACATCGAAATCGGTGTTATGGTTGAAACTCCTGCTGCTGCTGCGATCGCACACCACTTAGCGAAGGAAGTGTCTTTCTTCTCTATCGGTACAAACGACCTAACTCAGTACACGCTAGCGGTTGACCGTGGTAACGAGATGATTTCTCACCTATACAACCCACTATCACCAGCTGTACTTACTGTGATCAAGCAAGTTATCGACGCTTCTCACGCAGAAGGTAAATGGACTGGTATGTGTGGTGAACTTGCAGGTGACGAGCGTGCAACACTTCTACTTCTAGGTATGGGTCTGGACGAGTTCTCAATGAGCGGCATTTCAATCCCTAAAGTGAAGAAAGTAGTTCGTAACTCTAACTTCGCAGAAGTGAAAGCAATGGCTGAAGAAGCCCTTTCTCTACCGACAGCAGAAGAAATCGAAGCCGTGGTAGAAAAGTTTATTGCTGAGAAAGCTCAGTAATCGGTAGTACCAAGTAATTCAATACTTAATGGCCATTAGACGGCGAAAAAAGTCGTCTAATGAGCTATATTGGTATACTATAATTCGACAGAATAAAACCAAACCTTAGGAGCATGACACAATGGGTCTGTTTGACAAACTTAAGAAGCTTGTATCTGATGACAGCGCTGACGCTGGTGCTATCGAAATCATCGCGCCACTTTCTGGTGAGATTGTAAACATCGAAGACGTGCCAGATGTTGTTTTCGCTGAGAAAATCGTTGGTGACGGTATTGCTATCAAGCCAGCAGGCAACAAAATGGTAGCTCCTGTAAACGGTACTATCGGTAAGATCTTCGAAACTAACCACGCGTTCTCTATCGAGTCTGACGACGGTGTTGAGCTTTTCGTTCACTTCGGTATCGACACAGTTGAACTAAAAGGCGAAGGCTTCACGCGTATCGCTGAAGAAGGTCAAACTGTTAAAGCTGGCGACACTGTAATTGAATTCGATCTAGCTCTTCTAGAAGAGAAAGCGAAGTCAACGCTAACTCCAGTTGTTATCTCTAACATGGACGAAATCAAAGAGCTAAACAAGCTTTCTGGTTCTGTAACTGTTGGTGAAACTCCAGTTCTACGTGTAACTAAGTAATTTTTACTTAATCGAACACGAAAAAAACGCTGCCAATGGCAGCGTTTTTTATTATCTGACTTTTTTCTGAGCGATGTGCATCGCTGAAACACGTTCAACTGAGCAAGCCTAGTGCTGAGCTCGGCCTTTGCTTCGCTTGAGCGAGTAATGCAGTTGTCGCATCTTGGAGCACTTGAGAACGCACCATTTCCGTAGATTCTCTTGCGAAGTCTGTATCTCTTATTCGACTCTTGGATTCTGTAACACTCCGATTCACAGTATTTAAGTTATCCATCGAGCCGTTTACACGGTTCTGAAAGCTGCCAATTTCACTCCGGTGCGAATCAACATACTTAATTGCTGCATCAATCACCCCAATTGAAAGCTGCGCCTTACCTGCCGTCGACATATCGATGTCATCCATTGTGACTAATTGACCAGCGCTCACATCAAGCTCATCCGCTAAACTCCCATCGAGAACCACACCCTCTGGCGCCTTCATCGTAGAAGCGAAGAATTGCAGTTCGTTGCTTTCCGTTACTGAAGCATTCACTATCGATTGTTGAGCATTGATGTAAGTGGCGACCTGTTCTATACGGTCACCCAATTTGAGTCCAATGGATTCCGTTTGGGTTTGCCCTTTACTGTCTTGGTATTCGACTTTGAGAGTTTGGTTATCTTTAGTGACTCGCCAATCTTTATCGACCGCATCACCAACATAATGCTGCCCTCCCATCTCTGGGATGTGGCTACGCATGTTACGTAACGTCAAAGAGATTGAATTAGCGTTCGCGCCAATATGGAAACTTTGTGAACCGTAAGATCCATCAAACAGGTTTTTATCCCCAAATGTTGTCGTAATCGCGACACGATCAAGCTCATCTTGCAGCGCTACGACCTCATATTGAATACTTTGCCGATCACTTGAGTCATAACTGCCGTTTGCTGCTTGAAGCCCCAGAGAGCGTAAGCGTTGCAATATGTCACTGCTTTCGTGCAATGCTCCCTCCGCTGTTTGAGCAACAGAAAAAGCGTCGTGCGCATTTCTTAAGGCGACATCAAGCCCTCTCGTTTGTACATGGAGAGTATTCGATATCTGTAAACCTGCCGCATCATCGCTCGCCGAGTTGATTCGAAACCCCGAAGTTAGGTTGCGTTGTGACTCAACATTTTGCGCAGCTGCTTGACTCAGGTGTCTCTGCGCCACCATCGCAGAAACATTGGAATTTAAAGAGATCATCTAATCGATATGAATGCCTTATCGAACATACTGTCAGGACACATCTGAATCGTTATAGCCAATAAGCAAAAAGCCAGGGATGAGCCTGGCTTTGGTTTCTTGCTTTGTTAAATTGATTAACCTAGCAGACTTAGCGCTGAGTTAGGCGCTTGTTTCGCTTGCGCAAGGATTGAGCTTGACGCTTGCGATAGAATTTGTGATTTGGTCATTGCCGTCGTTTCTTTCGCGAAATCTGTATCTTTGATACGGCTCTTCGACGCATTCACGTTCTCGTTAATGTTGTCCAAGTTGCTGATTGCGTGGTTGAAACGGTTCTGGAATGCACCTAGCTCTGCGCGGTGGCTGTCTACGTATTTCAGTGCCGCATCGATGATAGCAACAGATTCTTGTGCGCCACCAACTGAGGTTACGTCGATAGTATCTACTGTTACTTTTTTGCCTTCGCCTAAGCCTAGTTCACCAGATAGACCGCCTGAAAACTCGACCTCGCCCTCAACTTTGTTGTTGCCAGCGAAGATTTGCAGTTTACCGTCTTGGTCTACTGAGGCTTTCACTAGGTCAGTTTGGCCGTTAATGTAAGTCGCAAGCTCTTCGATATCGTCACCCGCCTTTGCGCTGATGTTGATTTCTTGCTCTTGGCCGTAGCTGTCCGTTAGGTTGATTTTTAGGTCGTTCTTACCTTCAGCAACGTTCCAGTCTTTACCTTTACCACTTTCAGCTTGGTAGCTCACACCGCCCATCATTTTGTTGTCTGAGCGCATGTCTTTTAGCTCAAGCATCACTGCTTCACCGTTATCCGCACCGATTTGGAACGATTTCGCACCGTGTGTGCCGTTTAGTAGCTTGTTACCACCGAAAGAAGTGGTTTCTGCGATACGGTTTAGTTCGTCGTTGAGCGCGGTCACTTCTTCTTGAATCGCCACACGCTCTGATTTCGAGTTTGAGCCGTTTGCTGATTGTAGAGACAAATCACGCATACGTTGAAGAATGTTAGTGGTCTCGTTCATTGCACCTTCAGCAGTTTGTGCAATCGAGATACCGTCGTTCGCGTTGCGAACC
>NZ_JAKKCS010000009.1:0-194913 GCF_021728075.1 Vibrio sp. D54
GGTTCGCAACGCGAACGACGGTATCTCGATTGCACAAACTGCTGAAGGTGCAATGAACGAGACCACTAACATTCTTCAACGTATGCGTGATTTGTCTCTACAATCAGCAAACGGCTCAAACTCGAAAGCAGAACGTGTTGCGATTCAAGAAGAAGTGACCGCGCTAAACGACGAACTAAACCGTATCGCAGAAACCACTTCTTTCGGTGGTAACAAGCTACTAAACGGCACACACGGTGCGAAATCGTTCCAAATCGGTGCGGATAACGGCGAAGCAGTGATGCTTGAGCTAAAAGACATGCGTTCAGACAACAAAATGATGGGCGGTGTGAGCTACCAAGCTGAAAGTGGTAAAGGTAAAGACTGGAATGTTGCTGAAGGTAAGAATGACCTAAAAATCAACCTAACGGACAGCTACGGCCAAGAGCAAGAAATCAACATCAGCGCAAAAGCGGGTGACGATATCGAAGAGCTTGCGACTTACATTAACGGTCAAACTGACCTAGTGAAAGCCTCTGTAGACCAAGACGGTAAACTGCAAATCTTCGCTGGCAACAACAAAGTTGAGGGCGAGGTCGAGTTTTCAGGCGGTCTATCTGGTGAATTAGGTTTGGGCGAAGGCAAAAAAGTAACGGTAGATACTATCGACGTAACCTCAGTTGGTGGCGCACAAGAATCTGTTGCTATCATCGATGCGGCACTGAAATACGTAGACAGCCACCGCGCAGAGCTAGGTGCATTCCAGAACCGTTTCAACCACGCAATCAGCAACTTGGACAACATTAACGAGAACGTGAATGCGTCGAAGAGCCGTATCAAAGATACAGATTTCGCGAAAGAAACGACGGCAATGACCAAATCACAAATTCTATCGCAAGCGTCAAGCTCAATCCTTGCGCAAGCGAAACAAGCGCCAAACTCAGCGCTAAGTCTGCTAGGTTAATTTCAAACCTAAGACGAGAACCTCATTGGCTCGTGGTGAGAGATGAGCGAGTAAACCCAGCTTCGGCTGGGTTTTTTTCTGTCTTTTGGGGACTCAGGATTTCTGCGAATCACGGCATTAGAGCTTCATCACATTTCAGTAAACCAAAGAAAATAATCGCAAAAAATTGAAAATTTCTTCTAAAGGATATTCATTGGTCGCCGTTAAAGGGACTGAGAGAAATGAGATGTACCTAAGTGAGGTGAGAGACACGACGGTACATTCACTAAAGCCTTAAGGAGATCAATTATGGCGATTAACGTTAATACTAACGTTTCTGCGATGACTGCACAGCGTTACCTAAACCAGGCAGCTGACGGTCAACAAAAATCTATGGAGCGTTTGTCTTCGGGTTACAAAATCAATAGCGCGAAAGACGATGCTGCAGGTCTACAGATTTCAAACCGTTTGAATGCACAAAGCCGTGGCCTAGATATGGCAGTGAAAAACGCAAACGACGGTATTTCTATTGCACAGGTTGCTGAAGGTGCAATGAATGAATCTACCAACATCCTACAACGTATGCGTGATCTTTCGCTTCAATCGGCGAACGGCTCTAACTCAAAAGCAGAACGTGTAGCGATCCAAGAAGAAGTAACAGCGCTAAACGACGAGCTAAACCGTATTGCTGAAACTACCTCTTTCGGTGGTAACAAGCTTCTAAACGGTACTTACGGTACTCAATCTTTCCAAATCGGTGCGGACTCAGGTGAAGCAGTGATGCTTTCTATGGGTAACCTACGCTCAGACACTTCAGCAATGGGTGGTAAGAGCTACGCAGCAGAAGAGGGTAAAGACGCATCTTGGACTGTTGGTGAGAAAACAGAGTTCAAAATGAGCTACACCAACAAGCAGGGTGAAGAGAAAGAGCTATCAATCAGCGCTAAGCAAGGCGATGATATTGAGCAGCTAGCGACATACATCAACGGTCAAAACGATGATGTAAAAGCCTCTGTTGGCGAAGATGGCAAACTACAAGTATTTGCTTCTTCTCAAAAAGTTGAAGGTGATGTTGAGTTTTCTGGCAACCTAGCAGACGAGATCGGCTTTGGTGGCCCGAAAGACGTAACAGTGAAAGACATCGACGTAACCACAGTAGCTGGCTCTCAAGAAGCAGTAGCGGTTATCGACGGTGCTCTTAAGTCCGTAGACAGCCAACGAGCTTCACTCGGTGCTTTCCAAAACCGCTTCAACCACGCAATCAGCAACCTAGACAACATTAACGAGAACGTTAACGCGTCTAAAAGCCGTATTAAAGATACTGATTACGCGAAGGAAACCACTGCGATGACTAAGTCGCAAATTCTTCAGCAAGCAAGTACTTCAATCCTGGCTCAAGCGAAGCAGTCTCCATCTGCAGCGCTAAGCTTGTTGGGCTAAGTGGTAAACCCAGCCTGAGGTCAACACCTTAGTGCTGGGGCACCAAAGCGATAGATTCTATCGTTAGCCCATAAGGTGGAAGGGAGATTGTAATGGATATATCCTCCTACGCATCGAACATCCAGCCTTACGGCACGCCAAATGGCACAAAGTTTGCAAATAAAAATGGCAATGATATAGGCACGTCTAGCCCAGCAAATTCAAATGGTGAGATTTCGCCGCAAAAAGCGAAAAACACCGAATACGATTTCTCTGTTCAAGCTGCGATCGAGATGGCTGAAAGCCGTCAAGAACTGAACAAAGAAGAACGTGAAAAATTGGTCGCACAAATGAATGAATTTGTAACGTCCATAAACAAAGGAGTCGCATTTCGAGTGGATGAAGAATCCGGACGAGATGTGGTGACGATTTATGAAGCCAATACCGGTGACGTGATTCGTCAAATTCCTGATGAAGAAATGCTAGTGGTATTGCGTCGCCTAGCTGAGCACACAGCCAACAGCGGGTTGTTGACTGAAAAAGTGTAAGTCGTTTTTAGAGGTGATTTGATGAGTTTAGGCCCTTTGGGGATGTCTGGCGGCATGGATATTAATTCCATGGTCAGCAAAATTGTGGATGCCGAACGCGTACCAAAGCAGCAACGCATCGACAACGAACGCACGACAATTAATGCCAGTATCAGTGCTTACGGACGACTCAGAGAATCATTGGATACGATGAAAAATCTCATGGCGAACTTTCGCCAGGAGAAAGCATTTGCCGTTCGCACTGTCGAAACGACCGATGACAATATCGTATCTGCCACGGCAACCACAGATGCTATCGCTGGCAAATATGCTATCGATGTGTTGCAGCTTGCTCAGAGCCATAAAGTCGCTTCTGACGTATTGCCAGAAGATGCAAAATTTGGCCCTGGTAAGCTGCAGATTTCGCTTGGTGATGAGCGTTTTAATATCGATGTTCGTTCCCGATCTAAGCTCATCGATGTCGTACGCGGCATCAATGGCGCTAAAGATAACCCTGGCGTTCGCGCATCTCTTATTAACGACGTCGAAGGTCCACGCCTTATCCTTGCTTCTAACCTCTCTGGTAAGGATCATCAAATCAGAGTCAGTGTGGAGGCCGAAAAAGGCAACCCTCTTAAATATTTCGAATACCAAACACTTGAAGACCGCGTCAACGCGCTTGAAGAAGCTCGTTCAGCGGCGGAAGATGTCTTAGGTCCTCTTAAATTTCCGGAACAACCAGCAGAAGAGCTGGATGCAAACGGCAATCCTCTACCTCCAGAAGAGCAAAAAGCGGCAGACGATGTACAAGATGATGCATCGCAAGCGCCAATCTCTGCGGCGGGTGCAGAAGCAGCCAAAGCTGGTCAAGAAGCCATTGATGAAGCCAACCGACGCGCGAGCTTACGCCCTGAAGACAGAATTCCAGGGTGGACAGAAACTGCGTCAGGTACTTTGTTGGACTCTTATGAAGAACCAGAGCTTGAACTCGACGAAAAGGCAATAGAGAAGGCACCAGATGTACCAGGCTGGAATAATGCCGCATCGGGCACCCTAACCGATTCTTACGTTACGACGAAAGAGGCTAAGCAGCTTCTTGAGCAAGAAAAAGCGGAAATCGAGCAAAAAATTGCGAGTGAAAAGCAAGCGTTAGACGAAAAAGTGGCACGTGGTGAACTTTCCGAAGCGCAAGCTAAGCAAATTCATCGCGCTAAACTTGATCCTCAAGAACGTGAGCGTCTGGAAAAAATTGATGAAGCAGAAGCGAAAATCGCAAAGGCACAATCTGCTTTTGAAGAATACCTTGGGATGACAGAAGTACAAGCAGGGCAAGATTCAGAAGTTCTGCTTGATGGCGTGGCAAAGCTATCTAGCCACAACAATGTGATTGAAGATGCGATCGAAGGTGTTGATTTAACACTAAAAGGCAAATCAGAACCGAATAAACCGCCTGCTGAAATTGGTGTCGAGTACGACCGTCAAAGTGTACGCAACGATATCGAAAACTTTGTGGCAGCGTATAACTCGTTTTATCAAACCTCCCAAGCGTTGGCGAGTGTGGATCCGGTAACTGGTCAAAAAGGGCCGTTGTCAGGTGACAGCACCGTACGCAGTGCAGATTCACGATTAAAATCGGTCTTTTCTACTCCAATCGATAAGGCGCCTGAAAACCTAAAGTCCTTAACAGAATTTGGCATTACGACCACACGTCAAGGCACCCTAGAAATCAACTATGACATGCTAGATCGCCAGTTGAACAATAACTTCAACGAGTTAGAAAAGTTCTTCGGTGGCAACACAGGTTTTGCTAAACGAGTAGAAGATGCGATTCACGGTATCACAGGTATTACAGGCAGTATTCGTACTCGAGAAAAAAGTCTCACAGAACAAAACTACCGTTTGAGTGACGATCAAGCGGCATTAGATCGCCGCATGGAAAGCCTAGAGAAGCGTACTCATGCGAAGTTTACCGCGATGCAAGATGCGACCGGTAAAATGCAAGGCCAGTTAGGCGCTTTGATGAGTGCGTTGGGTTAATAAATGCAAAAAGAACTCATGGAAATTAGTGATATAGATCAACTAATTACGCAAGAATTAGAAAAAATTGATTTTAATGCTGAAGAAATTCTTCGCTTGGTCGATATCAGGGAACGGTTATTGCAAAACCTGTTACCAATTATTCATCAAAATCCTTTGGTTAAGCAGGATGCAGAGTGGCAAGCATTGCTAACTCGTACCAAAAGAATTGTCGAGCTGATGCAATCGGAAACGTCAAAGGTCGGAAAAGAGCTCCATAAGTTTCGTTATGGCCAGCGTTCACTTCAGCAGTACAAAAAATTTATTTAAAAGAGGATTACTATGCGCGGTTCTTTGCAAGCATACAAAAAGGTATCAGTCGACAGCCAGCTTAGCGCGGCTTCTCCGCACAAAGTCATTCAAATGCTTATGGCTGGTGCGATTGAGCGCCTTATTCAAGGTAAAGCAGCCATGCAAGCAGGCAATATTCCAGCAAAAGGTGAGCGCTTAGGTAAAGCGTTAGACATCATTATCGCGCTACGCAGCTGTCTATCTATGGATGACGGTGGTGATATTGCTTCAAACTTAGATTCACTGTATGAGTTTATGATCACGCAAATTTCTGCTGCTAACCATCAAAATGAGCCTCAGCTGATCGACGACGTTATCGACATTATCCGTGAGATCAAGTCCGCTTGGGACCAAATCCCAACAGAGTTTCATAATCTTACCGCTGCTGAAGTTGGTATTTAATAGTCAAAACAATGCGTTAAGATACTAGACGAATATATTTGTCAATTGCGCAACGAGTTGTGTAGCAAAGTTTCTATCAAGCTCACACCTCTCCATTGCTTGGTTGCCTTATTTTTATATTCAAATAAAATAGAAGCCATTAGTAGCCCTAATGGCTTTTTTGTTGCTGATTTTCCTATTTTGTCTATCGTAAATTGAGTGTGGTGGTTCTGCCTTCTTTAGCACCCAATTGCGCAAATCAAGGTTTGGCCGCAACGCACCTAAAATAAAGGCAATCATTCTTACTTATGCATGGTTTGGCAAAGCTGCTTGTAATTGATGATGACGCATCAAGTCGTTTAAATTTAAGCAATATATTGGAATTTGTTGGAGAAAATTGCGAAGCGGTCAGTTCTGATCAGCTCAGCGATGTTGATTGGTCTAGCGTATGGTCGTGCTGTATTGTTGGTAATATTCCAGCAGGTCAAGCGGCGAGTACGGTTATCTCTCATTTAAACAGCGCTTACCACATCCCTCTTCTAGTCATGGGCCGTTTTCCTTTGCCTGTTGATGATCTTCCAAATTTTGTTGGTGAACTAGAGCTGCCGCTTAATTACCCACAGCTTAGTGAAGCGTTACGCCACTGCAAAGATTTTCTGGGGCGAAAAGGAGTGAATGTTGTTGCTAGTGCACGCAAAAACACGCTTTTTCGCAGCTTAGTTGGTCAAAGTAGAGGTATTCAAGAAGTTCGACACCTGATTGAGCAAGTATCAAACACAGAAGCAAACGTGTTGATCTTAGGTGAGTCCGGTACGGGTAAAGAAGTTGTTGCGCGTAACATCCACTATCATTCTTCATACCGCGATGGCGCATTTGTACCTATTAACTGTGGTGCAATACCGCCTGAGCTCCTAGAAAGTGAATTGTTTGGCCACGAAAAAGGCGCGTTTACTGGTGCGTTAACGGCACGTAAAGGTCGATTTGAGCTCGCAGACGGTGGCACTATCTTTCTTGATGAGATTGGCGATATGCCGATGTCGATGCAAGTAAAGTTACTTCGCGTATTGCAAGAGCGCTGTTTCGAACGTGTGGGTGGCAATAGCACCATCAAGGTCAATGTTCGAGTTGTGGCGGCGACACACCGTAATCTAGAAAATATGATTGAAGAAGGCACGTTCCGAGAAGACTTGTTCTATCGCCTGAACGTGTTTCCAATTGAGATGCCAGCGCTGAAAGAGCGCAAACAAGATATACCATTGCTGCTGCAAGAACTGATGACACGTTTAGAGGCGGAAGGCGGACAACCTATCTGCTTTACACCTCGTGCAATCAACTCACTTATGGAGCATCACTGGCCGGGCAACGTACGCGAGTTGGCTAATCTTGTTGAGCGAATGATTATTCTGTATCCAAATAGCTTGGTGGATGTAAACCATCTACCAACCAAATATCGCTACAGTGACATCCCAGAGTTCCAACCAGAGAGCAATCCATTTGTTTCGGTGGAAGAGCAAGAGCGTGACGTATTCCAAGATATCTTCTCTGAAGATTTTAGCTTTGAAGATCAAGACGACCTTGATCACAGCATGAACGCCCCGCAAGCGCTGCCACCGGAAGGGGTTAATTTGAAAGAGCTGCTGGCTGATTTAGAAGTTAATATGATCAGCCAAGCATTAGAAGCGCAGGGTGGCGTTGTAGCAAGAGCGGCCGACATGCTGGGTATGCGACGTACTACGCTGGTGGAAAAAATGCGTAAGTACAACTTACAGCGCTAGGTAAAGTGAAGTTTTAAGACGATATCTGAATAATCACTTGGGCTGGTTAACATCGCTTTTCTGGCATCCAAAACCGTTATCTCTGAGTGTCAACTTATTGTCGATGGCTTAACGTCCTGATAAATATAAAAAAATAGCTTGGTACGCTAATTGCTTACCAAGCTATTTTAGTTTTAGCGGCGATATTTCGACAGGCAGTAATGGATAACAACACCAATCAATCCCATTTAGATTCCGTAGAGAATCAGGTTGAGCGCTACAAACAGGTGCTCGATGTGATGCCTGCTGGAGTGATTTTGCTCGATACGTACGGAGTAGTGCGTGAAGCAAATCCAGAAGCGCACCGAATTCTTGAGATTCCACTGGTTAACGAAAAATGGTTCAACGTTATCCAGGCGGTGTTTGACCCACGTGAAGATGATGGCCATGAAGTTTCCCTGCGGAATGGCCGTAAAGTTCGACTCGCCATCTCGGCGTCCACAACAGGTCAATTGATCCTGATTACCGATTTAACCGAAACCCGTTTACTTCAAGCTCGTGTCAGTGATTTACAGCGCTTATCGTCGTTAGGACGTATGGTTGCGTCGCTTGCTCACCAAGTAAGAACGCCGCTGTCGAGCGCTATGTTATATGCATCCAATTTGGGAGCGCCAAATCTTCCTCCAGCGACAAAAGATCGCTTCCAAACCAAATTAATGGATCGACTGCACGATTTGGAAAAGCAGGTTAATGATATGCTGCTTTTTGCTAAAGGTGGTGATAATAAAGTCATTAAGCCATTTACGATTGCCCAGTTGGTAGCGGAATATCAGCCGATGGTCGAAACCGCGCTAAAAAACAACAGTATTGATTACTGCCTAGAAGTGGAAGAAGAACAAACTGAACTACTAGGCAATGCGAACGCCATTGCATCCGCATTGAGTAATCTGGTCATGAATGCGATTCAAATGTCTGGTAAAGAATCGCAAGTCGATATTTTTTTCCGCCCGGTAAATGGTGAGTTACGCATTTCTGTGCAAGACAGCGGACCGGGTGTGCCCGAAGAACTGCAAGCCAAAATCATGGAGCCATTTTTTACCACACGTTCTCAAGGAACTGGATTAGGGTTGGCAGTTGTTCAAATGGTTTGCCGTGCCCATGACGGTCGATTGGAACTTATTTCAGAGCAGGGTGATGGAGCCTGCTTCACCATGTGCATTCCGCTAGAGCGAGTGCAAACAGAAGCGCAATAAGCGGCTTTTGGTAATAACAATTTCTGGAGAATCATAATGGCGCAAAGCAAAGTGCTGATCGTAGAAGACGATGAAGGTCTTCGTGAAGCCCTAGTCGATACTCTGGCTCTGGCAGGGTATGAGTGGTTGGAAGCGGACTGTGCTGAAGATGCACTGTTAAAGCTGAAATCGAATACAGTTGATATCGTCGTTTCTGATGTGCAAATGGCGGGTATGGGTGGCTTAGCTCTGCTCAAAAGCATCAAGCAGAATTGGCCTAACTTACCAGTATTGCTAATGACGGCGTACGCCAACATTGAAGATGCCGTGTCTGCAATGAAAGATGGCGCAATTGACTACATGGCGAAACCATTTGCACCAGAAGTATTGCTGAACATGGTCAGTCGATATGCACCGATCAAAAGCGATGACAATGGTGACGCGGTCGTGGCAGATGAAAAAAGTCTGCGTCTACTTGCGTTGGCCGATAAAGTGGCACGTACAGATGCGAATGTTATGGTGCTAGGTCCTAGTGGGTCAGGTAAAGAAGTGATGTCGCGCTATATTCACAACGCGTCAAATCGTAAAAATGGTCCTTTTGTCGCAATTAACTGTGCTGCGATTCCTGACAATATGCTCGAAGCAACACTGTTTGGCTATGAAAAGGGCGCATTTACTGGTGCTGTTCAGGCATGCCCAGGAAAGTTTGAACAAGCACAAGGTGGCACAATCTTGCTTGATGAAATCAGCGAAATGGACCTGAACCTGCAAGCGAAGTTGTTGCGTGTTTTGCAAGAGCGAGAAGTAGAGCGCCTAGGCAGTCGCAAAAGCATCAAGTTAGATGTTCGTGTGTTAGCGACGAGTAACCGTGATCTTAAGCAATACGTGTCAGAAGGAAACTTCAGAGAGGACTTATATTACCGCCTGAATGTATTCCCAATTGCGTGGCCTGCACTTAAAGAACGTAAAGGCGATATTGCACCGCTTGCCAAGCATCTTGCTGAGCGTCATTGCAGTAAAATGGGCATGCCAGTGCCTCAATTCTCGAGCGTTGCGTTAGAAAAACTATTGCAATACCCTTGGCCGGGTAATGTTCGTGAGTTGGATAACGTGGTTCAACGAGCGCTGATATTAAGTGAAAATGGCGACATCGATGCTGAGCACATTTTGCTTGAGGGCGTAGATTGGCAAGATGCCAATAGCTTACAACACGTGGTGCAAAATGCAGATATGGTCGTGCCCAATGTTAAGCCAGTTGCTCAAGCTGAGAGTGTCAGCCGCCCAGTAACTGGTGGAGAAGGCTTAGGCAGCGAGCTGCGCGATCAAGAATACGCCATTATTTTGGAGACTTTGGTTGAGTGTAATGGTCGACGCAAAGAAATGGCGGAGAAACTGGGTATAAGCCCTCGAACCTTGCGCTATAAGCTTGCCAAAATGCGTGATGCTGGTATAGATATCCCGAATTAACACAGACAACGGCCATAAGACGAAAAGTGTAAGTAAATTGATTGCTAATGTCTTATGGCACGTTAATTGCTGTGTCAATAATCAGTTTTGTTAATAGTCAATCTTTTGGCTTAGAGGTGCTAATGAAAATTGATGGTATTCAGGCAGAAATGCGCGCCATGATGGTAGAAGCAACCAATACGGCTCCTACTGCAAGTGAGGCGAAAGTTGGAGCGGATTTTAACGATCTCCTAACTAAAGCCATCAATAACGTGAACACACTTCAAAAAGCATCTGGTGATTTACAAACCCGTTTTGATCGTGGTGATGCCGATGTATCCCTTTCTGACGTTATGATCGCTCGTAACAAGTCTAGTGTCGCTTTTGATGCGACGGTTCAAATTCGCAATAAACTCGTTGAGGCATATAAAGATCTCATGAACATGCCAGTGTAATTTAGGTAATAAGTGTGGCAGACAAGTCTACAGATTTAACCGTCACTGAAGGCGGCTCAGATGGTGCACTGGTAGCAAGTTCCGATGTGGATGTGGAGAGTCAAAATCCAGATCTAGAGGAGCGCAGTGCGTCAAAATTCGATATGGCAGTGGGCGACCTCGATTTACTTCGTCAGGTTGTGCTTGTGCTGTCGATCTCCATCTGTGTTGCATTGATCGTGATGCTGTTCTTTTGGGTCAAAGAACCGGAGATGCGCCCACTTGGTGCGTATGAGACCGAAGAATTGATCCCCGTTCTGGATTATCTGGACCAGCAGAAAATCAATTATAAGCTTGATGGCAATACTGTTTCTGTTGAATCGAGTGAGTACAACTCGATCAAACTTGGCATGGTTCGTTCCGGGGTTAACCAAGCTACAGAAGCAGGCGATGATATTTTGCTGCAAGACATGGGTTTTGGGGTTTCACAACGTCTCGAGCAAGAGCGTCTCAAACTCAGTCGAGAGCGCCAATTGGCTCAAGCAATTGAAGAAATGAAGCAAGTTCGCAAAGCACGAGTGTTATTGGCACTGCCAAAGCACAGCGTGTTTGTGCGTCATAACCAAGAAGCGTCTGCGTCGGTATTTTTGACATTGTCGACAGGCACGAACCTTAAGCAGCAAGAAGTGGATTCTATTGTCGACATGGTAGCGAGTGCCGTGCCGGGAATGAAAACTTCTCGAATTACCGTCACAGATCAGCATGGCCGCTTACTCAGCTCAGGCTCCCAAGATCCTGCTTCTGCGGCGCGACGCAAAGAACAAGAATTAGAACGCAGCCAAGAGCAAGCGCTGCGCGAAAAAATTGATTCCGTACTATTACCGATTTTAGGTTATGGCAACTATACGGCGCAGGTTGATATCCAAATGGACTTCAGTGCGGTTGAACAAACCCGCAAACGCTTTGATCCAAACACCCCTGCGACCCGCAGTGAGTACGCACTCGAAGATTACAATAACGGTAACATGGTAGCGGGTATTCCGGGTGCGTTGAGTAATCAGCCTCCAGCGGATGCCTCAATTCCGCAAGATGTGGCTCAAATGAAAGATGGTTCTGTCATGGGGCAGGGTTCAGTTCGTAAAGAGTCCACGCGTAACTTTGAGCTAGATACCACCATCAGCCACGAGCGAAAGCAGACCGGGACGGTGGCTCGTCAGACCGTTTCTGTTGCGATTAAAGACCGTCGTCAAGTTAACCCTGATACGGGTGAAGTGACTTATACCCCAATGTCCGAATCTGAAATCAATGCCATTCGCCAAGTATTAATTGGTACCGTTGGCTTTGATCAAGGCCGTGGCGATTTGCTGAATGTATTGAGTGTAAAGTTTGCTGAGCCAGAGGCTGAGCAGCTAGAAGAACCACCAATTTGGGAGCACCCTAACTTCAGTGATTGGGTTCGTTGGTTCGCAAGTGCATTAGTGATTATTGTGGTTGTGTTGGTTCTGGTTCGCCCAGCAATGAAGAAATTGCTTAACCCTACCAGCGATGATGAAGACGAAATGTACGGACCAGACGGCTTGCCGATTGGTGCGGATGGTGAAACTAGCTTGATTGGTAGTGACATCGAAAGCAGCGAACTGTTCGAGTTTGGCTCAAGTATTGATTTGCCAAACCTTCATAAAGATGAAGATGTATTGAAAGCGGTTCGCGCTCTGGTTGCGAATGAACCTGAACTGGCTGCTCAAGTAGTGAAAAACTGGATGAATGACAATGGCTAACGATATCGTACCTCAAGATGACAACGCCGCGGGAATGCCAGTAGAGCTGGATGTTTCAACCATTACTGGCGAAGAAAAAGCGGCAATTTTGCTACTGAGCCTTAATGAACAAGATGCAGCTGGCATTATCCGTCACCTAGAACCAAAACAGGTTCAGCGTGTTGGTAGTGCGATGGCTCGCGCGAAGGATCTCAGCCAAGACAAGGTATCTGCTGTTCATCGTGCGTTTTTGGAGGATATCCAGAAATACACCAACATTGGTATGGGCAGCGAAGACTTTATGCGTAATGCACTGGTTGCCGCTCTTGGTGAAGACAAAGCCAACAACTTAGTTGACCAGATCCTACTTGGTACGGGCTCAAAAGGCTTGGATTCTTTGAAATGGATGGACCCACGCCAAGTGGCGAGCATTATTGTCAATGAACACCCACAGATTCAAACTATCGTATTGTCTTATTTAGAAGCAGACCAATCTGCAGAGATTTTGTCTCAGTTCCCTGAGCGCGTGCGTTTGGATCTGATGATGCGTATTGCCAACCTTGAAGAAGTTCAGCCATCAGCATTGGCAGAGCTGAACGAAATCATGGAGAAACAGTTCGCGGGTCAAGCGGGTGCACAAGCAGCCAAAATTGGCGGCCTGAAAGCAGCAGCGGAGATCATGAACTACCTAGACAACAACGTCGAAGGTTTGTTAATGGAGCAAATTCGCGATCAGGACGAAGACATGGCGACGCAAATCCAAGACCTAATGTTTGTCTTCGAAAACTTAGTCGAGGTGGACGACCAAGGTATTCAGAAGTTGCTGCGTGACGTACCACAAGACGTGTTGCAAAAAGCACTCAAAGGTGCAGATGACTCGTTACGTGAGAAAGTCTTCAAGAACATGTCTAAACGTGCTGCTGATATGATGCGTGATGACATAGAAGCGATGCCGCCAGTACGAGTGGCAGATGTAGAAGCCGCTCAGAAAGAAATCTTAGCAATTGCCCGTCGAATGGCGGATGCTGGTGAGCTCATGCTATCTGGCGGTGCTGACGAATTCTTATAATTTCTATTGCTTCGCAATTATCCTATTGCGGAGCACCCTCACTTCTTAATCGAACACACAATAGGTAACCCATGGCTGGCGATAGAAAACGTGGATTTATCCGTCCTGATGAAGATGATTCGATGATCGAACCTCAACGTTGGGGGCTGCCTGATTATGGCGAGCCTAAAGCCAAACAAGCAAAACAAACCGCGTTCAACTATGACCCGGGATGGGTGCCGAATTTTGATGAGCCTGAAGAAGAGCAGCCACTTGCGCTAACCGAAGAGCAAATTGAACTGATTAAGCAAGGTGCTTATCAAGAAGGCTTACATCAAGGTCAGGAAGCTGGCTTTAAGCAAGGTTACGACAAAGGTAAAGAAGAAGGGGTGCAAGCCGGCCATGCTGAAGGTCTCGAGCTCGGAAAATCTGAAGGGGTAACTGCAGGGCAAGAATACATTCAGCAGCAAGTTGAAACCTTCATGAACTTGGCCAATCAGTTTGCTCAACCTTTGGAGTTGATGAATGCTCAGGTTGAAAAGCAGCTGGTGGATATGGTGCTCTGTTTAGTTAAAGAAGTGGTGCACGTTGAAGTACAAACCAACCCTCAAATTATTTTAGATACGGTGAAGCAGTCGGTCGAAGCGCTACCAATATCAGGCCACCCTATTACCTTGCACCTGAATCCAGAAGATGTCGCGATTATTCGTTCAGCTTATGGTGAAGAAGACCTTAATTGTCGCAACTGGACGTTAGTTGCTGAGCCATCGCTCAATCGAGGTGACGTCCAGATTGAAGCCGGTGAATCAAGCATTAATTATCGCATGGAAGAACGCGTCAAAAGCGTATTGCACAGCTTTTGTGGCGCAAACCGTCATCAAGAGGGCGAGTAATCCATGCAAGCACTCTCTGACCGCTTAAAAAGCTACAAAGTTGAAGGCCTTACGACGCGCCCTGTCGCCTCTGGCAAACTGGTGCGTGTGGTTGGGTTAACGTTGGAAGCGACCGGCTGTCGCGCACCAATTGGCAGTTTATGCTTAGTGGAAACCATGTCAGGTCAGATGGAAGCCGAGGTTGTCGGCTTTTCAGGTGACAACCTATTCTTAATGCCAAGCGAACAAATTACGGGCATTTTACCTGGCGCGAGAGTCACCCCTTTAACCAGTGACGCTGGTTTGCCTGTCGGCATGGAGCTACTTGGGCGCGTGATAGACGGGGTTGGGAATCCACTTGATGGACTTGGCCCTTTGTATACCGATCACCGTGCCTCTTTTAATGCCGAACCAATCAACCCATTGGCTCGAAAGCCAATTTCTGAACCGCTCGATGTTGGCCTAAAAGCTATCAATGGTTTGTTGACGGTCGGTAAAGGTCAGCGTATCGGTCTGTTTGCAGGTTCTGGTGTGGGTAAATCGGTCACGCTTGGCATGATGACGCGAGGTACCACCGCACAGGTTGTGGTCGTCGGTCTGATAGGTGAGCGTGGACGTGAAGTTAAAGAATTCATCGAAGAGATCTTGGGTGAGGACGGTCGTCGCCGCTCAGTGGTGGTCGCGGCGCCTGCCGATGCTTCACCTTTAATGCGCTTAAAGGGGTGCCAAACGGCATTAACGATTGCTGAATACTTCCGGGATCAAGGGTTAGATGTTCTGCTATTGATGGACTCGTTGACTCGTTTTGCACAAGCACAGCGTGAAATCGCACTTTCTGTTGGTGAGCCGCCAGCGACGAAAGGTTACCCGCCTTCTGTATTTGCCAAGCTGCCAGCGCTGGTTGAGCGAGCGGGTAATGGAAGTGCCGAGCAAGGCTCGATTACGGCGTTCTTTACCGTGTTGACCGAAGGGGATGATTTGCAAGATCCGATAGCGGACGCATCGCGAGCCATTCTTGATGGCCATATTGTACTTTCTCGTGAAATGGCGGATGCAGGCCATTATCCGGCGATTGATGTCGAGAAGTCGGTGAGCCGTGTTATGCCGCAAATCACGACCGAAGAGCACGTTCTGATGTCAAAAGCGGTGCGACAGGTCTTGTCTATTTGTCGCAAGAATCAAGATTTGGTCTCGATTGGAGCGTACAAACCGGGTACCGATCCTGCTATTGATGGCGCATTTACTTTGAAACCGAAGTTAGACGAATACTTGCAGCAGAGCATGAAAGAATCGGTGCCATACGATATGTGCGTCAATATGCTTAGAAACATTTTGGGTGGGTGATAGCGCATGAATAATGCGATGGAGTTTCTACTTGAGCAAACTAAGGATCGTGAAGACCAAGCTGTGCTTGCACTGAACAAAGCGCGTTCTGAACTCGAAGATTATTACCGTCAGGTTGAACAAATTGAAAAGTATCGGCTTGATTATTGCCAGCAACTCGTCGACCGTGGTCAGGCGGGCCTAACGGCAAGTCAATATGGACACTTAAATCGATTCCTTACCCAGCTAGATGAAACTTTATCTAAGCAAAAGCAAGCAGAAAGTCATTTCAAAGAGCAGGTTGAAAACTGTAAAGAATATTGGTTAACCGTGCGTAAAGAACGCAAATCCTATGAGTGGATGATAGACAAACGCGAAAAAGAGAAACAACTTGCTGAAGCCAAGCGCGAACAAAAGCAAATGGACGAGTTTTCCACCTTACTTTACAGTCGAAAACCACATCGTTTCTAAAGGTTATCGGTTCGATATTGCGTTACGGTGTTGCAGCTGACTACATCTCTACCGATTCAAGTAAGGTAACTTTGATTGAGTCTTGTTCAATTAACTCAAACACCTTCGGTCGAATCTCGCGAACCCACCACTCGTCGTATGTTTTTTCGTAGAGAGCCAGGCGTGCTTGTTCATTGTCGAACTCTCTAAGCCAAACAAAATAGTCATGTCCATCATCACCAGTGTGGACGTAAGTATTCAGTACACGCATGCCTTGTGAGCGCTGATAGGGCAACAGTTCTTCCTTCATCCAACTTAGCCACTGTTCTGTTTTGCCTGCTTTGATTCTATATTGGCGTAATTCTGTGATCTTCAAAGTGATTCCTTAATTGTTAAGCCAAGTGTCTGTTTACGCTTATCGTTTTTCAAAGTCAATCAAGTAGCTGTACATCATGTTAGGAACCAGGTTCTCGGATAGTACTGTTGATGTTTGTTCCATAAACATGCCATCTATTAGCTTACCGAGAATTGGCTCAATATTGTGGTGTGATTTTTGCATTTTAGCTGTCAGTGTCGGGTCTTTTTGACCTTTGTTTGCCGCCAGTATTGCTGTCTGTCAGCGATACGCTCAGAGCCACAAGAACGAGAGTTTCTAAATGAGTGTGAATTTGTCCCATGTATCTGCGACTACCAAGACGCCAGTTTCTGATGTGTCCGCTAAAGCGTCCGCAGAGAGCACTGAGAGCAAGGGATTTTTAGAAACGTTAACCGATGCATTTGCTGGTAAACAAAAGCCCGAAAAAGTAGCAACAGAATCGACAGTGGTTGAAGAAAAAGAAAGAGCGGATGTAGGCAGTACTTCTTCTGCTAACGTCTCGGACGAATTGTTGGCGCAAGAAAGCCAAGAATCCGTCAGTGACGGGACCCATGATTTTGATGAAATATCAGCAAACAAACCGAATGCAACCTTAAGTGAAGAAGTAAGTTTACAAAAGGCGAGTAACAGCACACCTTTGGAGCATGATGTTGAAGCTATTGAAAAAGTGAAATCAACATCAATCGATACGAGCAACCCATCAAATACAGTGGACGTAAAAAGCACGATGGGTGAAGGACAACAGCTTCTTGGTCGAATTGAACAAGCGAATCAAACCCTGAATGCGAGTAATGCATCCATCGATAGTGGCAAAGTTTTGCCTCAGAGCGCGAATTTAGTGCATTCGTTCCACGAGCAAGCAACCGTTTCGACAAACCTTGATGAGCTGGCTTTGAATGAAACGCCATCAGTTCATTCGCTTGAACAAGCACAGATGATCCCAGGACAAGACTTAGAGCCAATTTTAGATAAGAACGGTCAACCTATCGATGTCGACAAACTCTCGTCTGAGTTTGCTGCTTGGCAAGAGCTAGCGAAACAAGCCAGCCATCCGACGACTAAGAGCGCAGTCAGTGGTGAAGTAGCTAATGAGCTGTCGCCGTTGTTAACAGACGTTGATGGTTCCAACATCGACGCGCTTCCACGAGTCTCCTTGGATGAACTTGAAGTTATAGATACCAAGTTGGCGCAAGGAAAACCACTGACTCAGCAAGAAGCTCAGGTCATTGAAGGGTTGAAACAAGGAACGGTCACGGCGGATATTCCTGAGCAAGACCTTGCCCAATTTGTTGCGCTCCCTAATGACATTAAACAGATGCTCGCAGAGCAACAAGTACAACATAATTTAACTCGCCAGGCTGGAGCTATGGCAGTGTCTCAGCAAATCCAGCATACAGCGGCTCAAGTACCCCAGCCACAAACTGCTCATAGTGGAGAAAAAGTCGCATTATCTCCAACGCCCGATATGTTGATAGCCGCGCAAGTGCCGACGTCGCTTCAAGGTGTGAAAGACGGAGAGATTAGCCAGAAAGTGATGAACGCAGCATTGGCGACTGGTGCGCTAAAGGCGACTGCGGATAAACAAGATAAGTCGGACCTCCAACATGGCTTCGCTGGACAGCTTCAGGCTATGGCAGGTCAGCAAGGAATTAATGTGCAGCAACAAGCGCGTATTGATGCTGCACAACAAGCTCAGCTTCCGTTGCAACTAACTAAAGAGCTAGCCAACGAGCAAGTCGCGGAAAAAGTGCAAATGATGATGTCGAAGAATCTGAAAAATCTCGATATTCGTCTTGATCCACCAGAGTTAGGTCGTATGCAAATTCGTATGACCATGAATAATGACGTTGCCAATGTACATTTTACAGTGAACAACCCGCAAGCTCGTGACATTATTGAACAGACGCTCCCTCGTTTGAGAGAAATGCTAGCGCAACAAGGTATGCAGCTGGCTGATTCTTCCGTCCAGCAACAAAACAGCGGGCAACAGCAAGGTAGGTATACTGCTGAACAACATGGTCAAAGCGCGCAAAGTGGCGGCTTTTCTGGACAGTCCGAAGAGGGTTTTGAATCTGATGTCAATCTGGATTTGAATGTCGCTTCAAAGCGTGATGGAATTAGTTTTTACGCATAAAAGGCCGTTTAACGGCAATGGAATATGGTTACCAAGCAACTCACTAAAACGTCTTGGTAACTCAAAAGAACAATAAGAGACAAGAATGGCAGAAGAACAGTTACAAGGGGCCGATGCGCCGAAAGGAAAAAGCAAGTTACTTATCATCATCATCGCTGTTGTAGTATTACTACTTGGTGGCGGGGCAGCGGCATTTTTTCTAATGGGCTCTGATGAACCTGCTCAGGCTGAATCGTCTCAACAGGCTCAAGTGAAGGCATCGGATGCTGCGCCCATTGCGTATGTGAATCTTCCTCAGGCATTTGTATTTAACGTTACTGGGGATAGCCGCGATAGGCTGGTTCAAATTAAAGCGCAGTTAATGGTTCGCGGTGCAGAAAATGAAGAGTTGGCGCGGTATCATTCGCCACTGATTGAAAGCTCTATGCTATCAACGTTTGCTTCCGCGACGGTTGATCAATTGCGCTCTCCTACAGGACGAGTGGAATTGCGCGATCGTGCTTCCGAAGATATCAAAGCAGCGCTGAATGCTGCGGTCGGTAAGCCAGTGATTGAAAAAGTACTGTTTACAGATTTTGTTATTCAATAGGTAAAACGTGACCGATCTATTAAGCCAAGACGAAATTGATGCGCTATTGCATGGGGTTGACGATGTTGATGACGTCGATGAACCGATAGAAAACGACACTGAGGGTGCCGTCAATTTTGATTTCTCGTCGCAAGACAGAATCGTACGTGGTCGAATGCCGACGCTCGAACTTATCAACGAGCGCTTCGCACGGCACATGCGTATTAGTCTGTTTAATATGCTGCGTAAAACGGCAGAGGTGTCGATCAATGGCGTGCAGATGATGAAGTTTGGTGAATACCAGAACACATTGTACGTGCCAACCAGTTTGAACATGGTGCGTTTTCGTCCGTTAAAAGGCACTGCGTTGATCACCATGGAGGCTCGTTTAGTCTTTATTCTGGTAGAAAACTTCTTTGGCGGTGATGGTCGATTCCACGCCAAAATCGAAGGCCGTGAATTTACCCCAACGGAACGCCGCATCATTCAGTTGTTACTGAAAATTGTATTTGAAGATTATAAAGAAGCGTGGTCGCCAGTGATGGGGGTAGAGTTCGAATATCTCGACTCTGAAGTAAACCCAAGCATGGCAAACATTGTCAGCCCGACAGAAGTGATTGTCGTGAGTTCATTCCATATAGAAGTTGACGGCGGTGGCGGCGATTTTCATGTCGTTATGCCTTACTCCATGGTTGAGCCTATTCGTGAACTATTGGATGCAGGTGTTCAGTCCGACAAGATGGAAACGGACGTTCGCTGGAGCTCAGCACTACGTGAAGAGATCATGGATTGTCCGGTTAACTTCCGCGTGAACTTGCTCGAAAAAGACATTTCTTTGCGTGATCTCATGGAGCTGCAACCGGGCGATATCATCCCGATTGAAATGCCAGAACATGCGACGATGTTTGTAGAAGACCTACCGACCTATCGCGTAAAAATGGGTCGTTCGGAAGACAAATTAGCGGTGCAAATTTCTGAGGAAATTGAGCGCCCACATGTCGTCAAAACAGATTTAGCTTTCTTAGGTAAAGACATCATGTCTGAGCTTGAGAGTGAAGACGATATAGACCATTAAGATACCTTATTAAACAGACATGCTATGGCATGAGTTAGGCGTAACACAGGATAGAAAAATGGAACCAAGTGACGATCAAAAGCTAGCAGACGAATGGGCAGCCGCTCTTGGCGAAGACCCGTCTGCCCCTTCTGTAGACGTAGATGAAGTATTGGCTGCGCCACTGGAAGAGCTAAAAGACACTTCAAGCCCAATTAGCGAAGATGAGCGTCGTAAACTCGACACTATTATGGATATCCCGGTGACGATTTCGATGGAAGTCGGTCGTTCTCAAATTAGCATTCGGAACCTGTTGCAGCTTAACCAAGGTTCGGTTGTTGAGTTGGATCGTCTAGCCGGTGAGTCGCTCGATGTATTGGTTAACGGTACTTTGATTGCTCACGGCGAAGTCGTGGTCGTAAACGATAAGTTTGGTATCCGTTTGACGGATGTGATCAGCCAAACTGAACGAATTAAGAAGCTGCGTTAAGATGAGTCGTTCAATCAAAATGCGATTGAAGCAAATCACTGGAGCACTGAGCTTAATGCTAAGTGCTCCTTATGCATTTGCTGCCGCACCAAATAATCTGGATCTTGCGACGACACTTGGCTCGCTTGTGCTTGTAATCGGCGTGATTCTTTTGCTGGCTTGGTTGCTGAAACGTATGCAAGCGCCAGCGATGGGACAACAAAAGGGCTTGCGTATAGTGAGTCAGTTGCCAGTGGGTACAAAAGAAAGAATCGCAGTAGTTCAAGTGGGTGAAGAACAGTTTTTGGTTGGGATTACTAGCCAATCGATCCAAACTTTAGCCAAGTTAGATAAGCCACTGAAAGAGGAAGAGTTGGCGACCAATGCTTTTGCGACTCAATTTAGCCAGCTGATCAAAAAACATGACAAAGGGTAATCCAATTCGTTTGCTCCTGAGTACGTTGTTACTTTTTGTCGGCGTGCTGTTTTCTTCATTTACCTTTGCTGAAGCAGAGGAGTCAGCGCTGCCAGATAACTTAGCCGATGGAAGTAGTGTTACAGTTCAGGCTATGCAAAGTGATACTGGTGCTAGCCGTGCTATGTCCGTTTCTAGTGGCGGTGGTATTCCAGCATTCACCATGACCACGAACCCTGATGGCAGTGAAGACTACTCGGTTACACTACAAATTTTAGCGTTAATGACCATGCTTGGCTTCTTGCCTGCCATGGTGATTCTGATGACCTCGTTCACTCGAATTGTAGTGGTGATGTCGATATTGCGTCAGGCAATGGGTTTGCAACAAACGCCTTCTAATCAGGTCATTATTGGTATTGCGCTGTTTTTGACCTTTTTTGTTATGTCTCCTGTCCTGAATGAAATCAACGACAAAGCTGTTCAGCCTTATTTGAACGAGCAAGTTACGGCGCGAGAAGCGTTTGATGCTGCACAAGCGCCAATGAAAGCATTTATGCTTAAACAGACCCGAATCAAAGATTTGGAGACGTTTGTAACCATGTCAGGAGAGCAAGTCGAGAATCCAGAAGATGTGTCGATGGCGGTGTTGATTCCGGCTTTTATCACCTCAGAGCTAAAAACTGCATTCCAAATTGGCTTTATGCTCTTCTTGCCGTTTTTGATTATTGACCTTGTAGTCGCTTCGGTACTGATGGCAATGGGTATGATGATGTTGTCACCAATGATTGTTTCGTTGCCGTTCAAGTTGATGTTGTTCGTATTGGTCGATGGTTGGAACTTGATACTCTCGACACTTGCGGGCAGCTTTGCCCTTTAGATAAGCGCAGATAGAGGATAAGACATGACACCTGAAATGTTTGTCGAGCTTTTCCGTGAAGCACTTTGGATGGTGCTTATCATGGTCTGCGCTATTATCATCCCAAGTTTGCTTATCGGCCTTGTAGTCGCGATTTTTCAAGCTGCGACATCCATCAACGAACAAACATTGAGCTTCTTACCGCGTTTGATTGTCACGCTTTTGGCCCTGATGCTGTTTGGGCATTGGATGACGCAAATGTTGATGGAATATTTCTATGGCTTGATTGAACGCTTACCTCAGGTGCTTTATTAGAGGCGCCTATGGAGTACCCCACTAGCGTTGTCTTAGATTGGATCGCAAACTACTTCTGGCCCTATGTTCGTATCTCATCCATGTTGATGGTGATGACAGTAACCGGGGCCCGATTTGTTTCGCCAAGAATCCGCCTTTACCTCGGTTTAGCCATCACTTTCGCTGTCATGCCAGCCATCCCTGCCGTACCTCAAGACATTGAGCTACTCTCGTTTCGTGGCTTCATGACCATTGCCGAGCAAATGATCATCGGCATAGCGATGGGTATGGTTACTCAATTTATGATTCAAACCTTTGTCCTACTTGGTCAAATATTGGGTATGCAATCAAGTTTGGGCTTTGCTTCTATGGTTGATCCCGCAAATGGTCAGAACACGCCATTGCTTGGCCAGTTATTCATGTTCTTAACGACAATGTTTTTCCTTGCCACCGATGGACACTTAAAAATGCTGCAATTGGTGGTGTTCAGTTTTAAAACTTTGCCGATTGGCTCCGGCTCTCTAAACGCGGTTGATTTCCGTGAAATGGCAGGCTGGCTTGGTATTATGTTCCAAACGGCACTGAGTATGTCTTTATCTGGTATTATTGCGCTACTGACTATTAACTTGTCGTTTGGTGTAATGACCCGTGCCGCACCACAGCTGAATATCTTCTCGCTTGGTTTTGCTTTTGCTTTGATGGTGGGTCTATTACTTTGTTGGTACATACTGGCTGGTCTATACAGTCATTATGACATGTTCTGGACAGTGGGTGAGGCGCAGATTTGTCGGCTTATTCGCTTGGAGTGCTAAGATTTGGCAGAATCAGACGGTCAGGAACGCACCGAAGAAGCCACGCCCCGACGGTTACAACAAGCCAGAGAAAAGGGGCAGGTCGCTCGATCTAAAGAGCTTGCATCAGCATCTGTGCTGATCGTTGGCGCCATTTCATTGATGTGGTTTGGCGAGGCGTTAGCACGTTCATTGTTTTCCATCATGAGCCGTTTATTTGATCTTCAACGAGAAGAGATTTTCGATACTGCAAAACTGTTTGATATCGCTTTGGGCGCGATGAGTGATTTGTTGTTCCCACTATTTTTGGTGTTAGCGACATTGTTTACCGCCGCCATGATTGGAGCAGCAGGTGTGGGAGGAATCAGTTTTTCTGCCCAAGCGGCCATGCCCAAGCTGTCGAAAATGAATCCGCTTAGCGGCTTAAAGCGAATGGTTGGAATGCAAAGCTGGGTAGAGTTGATCAAATCAATCCTTAAAGTGGTTCTGGTCACTGGTGTCGCCATCTATTTGATCCAAGCATCGCAGGCCGATCTGATTCAATTGAGCATGGATGTGTATCCGCAAAACATCTTCCATGCTTTAGATATTTTGCTGAACTTTATTTTGCTGATCAGTTGCTCGCTATTGATTGTGGTTGCCATCGATATTCCATTTCAAATCTGGCAGCACGCCGATCAGTTAAAAATGACCAAGCAAGAAGTCAAAGACGAATACAAAGAGACTGAAGGTAAGCCGGAAGTGAAAGGCCGTATTCGTATGTTGCAAAGGGAAGCGGCTCAACGTCGAATGATGGCGGATGTTCCTCAAGCTGATGTTATTGTTACTAACCCTGAGCACTTCTCGGTAGCGCTTCGTTATAAGCAGAAGACAGACCGTGCGCCAGTCGTGATCGCTAAAGGTACTGACCACATGGCGATGAAGATTCGAGAAGTCGCCCGCGAACATGACATTACGATTGTGCCTGCACCACCTTTGGCTCGTGCGTTGTACCACACGACAGAGCTCGAGCAAGAGATCCCCGATGGGTTGTTTACTGCCGTCGCTCAGGTTTTGGCATTTGTATTCCAATTGAAGCAATACCGAAAACGAGGTGGACAGCGCCCGAAAATTCAAGATTATGATTTGCCAATCCCGCCCGAGCACCGTCATTGATACGAAAAGCGGTAAAGCCTTAAAAAAGCTCGTTTGATCAAAAGCTAAGCTCTATTTGAGTGTTTAGTCATTATTTTGGCGCTAATTATGGTACATAGATTGCTTAAAACGCTTTAATTATCAACCCTACCTAAACTTTTAGGCTAAAGCGGTCGCGTATTAATAGTAAGAGCTTACGTGACGCTTCAATCGATTGAGATCTCTCGCAGTATGAAGTTAAGCCTGCCGTTTGCAGATAAATTGCCACGAATCCCTCAACGTGAAATGCCAGCTATTGGTGCTCCGGTGATGGTTTTGGCCACCCTAGCGATGGTGGTACTGCCGATTCCAGCATTTTTGCTGGATATGTTCTTCACCTTTAACATCGCGCTGTCGATGGTGGTGTTGTTAGTGACCGTTTACACACGTCGCCCTTTGGACTTCGCTGCTTTTCCAACGGTATTGCTGATCGCCACGTTGCTCCGCTTGGCTTTGAACGTTGCCTCGACTCGTGTCGTCTTACTGCATGGTCATGAAGGCGGTAATGCGGCAGGTAACGTAATTGAGGCGTTCGGTAACGTCGTTATTGGTGGTAACTACGCGGTCGGCCTAGTGGTTTTCCTCATCTTAATGATCATCAACTTTATGGTGGTGACCAAAGGTGCGGGTCGTATCTCTGAGGTAAGTGCTCGCTTTACGCTTGATGCGTTGCCGGGTAAGCAAATGGCGATTGATGCCGACTTGAATGCCGGATTGATAGACCAAGAGCAGGCAAGAGTTCGTCGTTTTGAAGTGACCAAAGAAGCGGATTTCTATGGCTCGATGGATGGTGCCTCGAAGTTCGTAAAAGGTGACGCGATTGCCGGTATTTTGATTCTGTTTATCAACATCGTCGGTGGTCTGTCGATCGGTATGGCGCAGTATGGATTGGGTTTCGGTGAAGCGATTGAAATCTATACCTTACTGACAATCGGAGATGGTTTGGTCGCACAAATCCCATCGCTATTGCTGTCGATTGCAGCGGCAATGATGGTGACACGCCAAAACACCGATGAAGACATGGGTGAACAACTGGTCTTCCAGATGTTCGACAACCCAAAAGCGCTGATGATTACTGCGGCTATTCTTGGTGTGATGGGCATCGTACCGGGCATGCCACACTTTGCGTTTTTGAGCCTGGCAGTCGCGGCCGGTGCAGCGGCATATTTCATCGACAAACGGCAGAAGCAGAAAGCGAAAGAGCCCGCTTTACCAGCAACAGCAGACGAAGGTGCAGAACCTTCCTCACAGCGCGAACTGTCTTGGGATGACGTCCAGCCAGTCGATATTATTGGCTTGGAAGTCGGTTATCGCTTAATCCCTTTGGTGGACAGAGACCAAGGTGGGGAACTGTTAGAGCGCGTAAAAGGCGTGCGTAAAAAGCTATCGCAAGATTTTGGGTTCTTAATCCCTGCGGTTCACATACGTGACAACCTTGAACTGACGCCAAACAGCTATCGAATCACATTAATGGGGGTTGCGGTCGGCGAAGCTGAGATTCGTCCGGATCAAGAGCTAGCGATTAACCCAGGTCAGGTGTATGGCATGATTGATGGCGAGCCAACCATTGACCCTGCTTTTGGACTGGAAGCCGTATGGATCCGAGAAGATCAGCGTGAGCACGCGCAAGCCTTAGGTTATACGGTTGTTGATTCATCAACGGTATTAGCGACGCACCTGAGCCAGTTATTGACCAACAACGCATCACAGCTAATTGGTCATGAAGAAGTAGAGAATTTATTAGAAATGTTGGGACGCAGCGCGCCTAAGTTAATCGAGAACTTTGTTCCTGACCAATTACCATTAGGTGTGGTGGTGAAAGTCCTACAAAACTTGTTAAACGAGGCCATTCCAATCCGCGATATTCGCACGATTGTTCAAACTTTGGCTGAGTACTCAAGTAAGAGTCAAGAAGCTGACATATTGACGGCAGCAGTTCGAATTAGTCTTAAACGTCTAATTGTTCAAGAAATCAATGGTATAGAGCCTGAGTTACCAGTGATTACTTTGATACCTGAACTGGAACAAATATTGCATCAAACTATGCAAGCATCAGGAGGCGAATCCGCGGGGATTGAACCGGGACTCGCTGAGCGATTGCAGTCTTCACTAAGCCAAGCGACACAGGAACAAGAACTGAAAGGCGAACCTGCCGTTCTGCTTACTTCTGGTGTATTACGCTCGACGTTGGCGAAATTTGTGAAGAACACAATACCTAATCTCCGGGTACTGTCTTACCAAGAAATCCCGGATGAAAAACAGATCAGAATTGTGCAAGCCGTGGGTAACTGATCTCACGCATCATTAATGGATTCATAGTTTGAAAATAAAGCGATTTTTTGCCAAAGACATGAGAACGGCGCTGCTCCAAGTGAAAGAGGAGTTAGGCGCGGAAGCGGTGATCATGTCAAACAAGAAAGTGGCTGGTGGAGTAGCGATTGTTGCGGCGATAGATAGTGAATCTAATCCGCTTCAAGCAAGCGCAGCGTCACAGCAAAATCGCGGTGCTTCTCAATCGAATCGCTATAACGAACATCGTCAAATGTCATCGTCTTCTGCTGATCGTTACCAAGATCGTCACTTAGATGAAGATAAAATTAGCCTGAACAGTAATAACAGTAACAATGAAAAAACAGGCTCAATGACGCAGCGATTCGCTAATATGCTTAAGCAATATAGCGGTGGTGCAGCAGATGCTGACGACCACGTAGCGGAAAATGAAGATTCGCTCTCTGCTTTGCTGCAACGCCAAAATAAGCATCGCGACGGCTACAACCAAGAAAAGCCAGCGCCATATCAACCAGATTCACCTTTGGCGAAGCTAATCGCACAGGACAATCGATTTGAACGTCCGACGCCCAAGCTGGACCCGACGCGATATGACCGACGTCGCCCAAGCGATGAGCGTGACGAATCGGCCGATGAGCTAGAAAGCATGCGCGAAGAGATGACGTCAATTCGTCGTCTGTTGGAGCACCAAGTTTCTGGCCTGATGTGGCAAGAAGTAGAACGCCGTGAGCCGCTAAGAGCAATGCTGATCAAGCGCTTAGAGCGAATGGGCGTTTCTCCGGAGTTAGCAGACCAGATGGCCTGTTATATCCCGGAAGATACAAAGCCAGCGCGAGCGTGGAAAGCGTTATTGTCGCTGGTGGCGGATCAAATCAATATTCCTAAACAGGACATTTTAAAACGTGGTGGCGTAGTCGCATTGTTGGGTCCGACGGGGGTTGGGAAAACAACGACCGTAGCGAAACTCGCAGCACGCGCAGCCATGGAATACGGTGCCGACAATGTGGCCCTTGTGACAACAGATACATATCGCATAGGTGCACATGAGCAACTCTCAATTTACGGAAGAATCATGGGTTGTCCCGTAAGAGTTGCTAAAGATTCTAACGAGTTAGCCGATGTTATATATCAGCTAAGAAACAGAAGACTGATTTTGGTCGATACGGCAGGGATGGGGCAACGAGATGTGAGGCTTTCCGAGCAGCTCGACACTCTAATGCAAGAGAGCGGAGAAGTGATTCACAGCTACCTTGTTTTGCCGGCTACCGCACAACGTCGTGTTCTACAAGAAACGCTGGATCACTTCCGACGTATACCACTTTCGGGTTGTATTATGACGAAGCTTGATGAGTCATTAAGCCTAGGCGAATTCATCAGTGTAGTGATTCAAAACGCAATGCCAGTAGCTTACATCGCTAATGGTCAGCGCGTACCAGAAGACATTGTGATAGCGCAACCAAAATATATGCTTGCGAAAGCAAATGAACTGTTAGAGAAGTCGACAGAGAACGAACCTCACTTTTGGAACAGTGACAGTGAAGGACTCTAAGGCGGCGGACTACTATGACTGAGAATATGATACACGATCAAGCAAGCGGCCTCCGTCGCTTAACACAACCATCGTTGACCAAAGTGATTGCTGTTACTGGCGGCAAAGGTGGTGTGGGGAAATCAAACGTAACACTGGGTCTGGCGATTTGTATGGCTCGCCAAGGCAAGAAGGTGATGGTTCTCGACGCTGATTTAGGTCTGGCCAATGTGGACGTGATGCTCGGAATTCGTGCAAAACGTAATCTAGGACATGTCTTAGCGGGTGAATGTGAGCTAAAAGATGCGATTGTCGAAGGGCCTTATGGTATAAAGATAATTCCTGCAACTTCTGGCACACAGAGCATGACAGAGCTTTCTCACGCTCAGCATGCCGGACTCATCCGAGCATTTGGTAGTCTTGAAGACGAAATGGATGTCCTGCTGATTGATACCGCTGCTGGTATCTCTGACATGGTAATCAGTTTTTCGCGAGCAGCTCAAGATGTGGTTGTAGTTGTGTGTGATGAACCGACGTCAATCACAGATGCCTATGCATTAATCAAGCTGTTGAGTAAAGAACACCAAGTTCAACGCTTTAAAGTTGTAGCAAATATGGTCAGAAGCTACCGTGAAGGGCGAGAATTGTTTGCAAAGTTGACACTAGTCACAGAGCGATTCTTGAATGTTAGCCTTGAACTCGTAGCATGTATTCCATTAGATGATAAAGTACGACAGGCTGTAAAAAGACAAAAAATTGTCGTTGATGCGTTCCCACGCTCGCCTGCCGCTTTAGCTATCAGCTCACTAGCAAACAAAGCGTTGACGTGGCCACTACCGAAAACACCAAGTGGACACTTGGAATTTTTTGTGGAAAGGTTGCTAAATCGTACCGAATTCGCAGAGGACCCTTTTGGTGAATAAAGCGATAACCTATGACCAACATGGCAAATTTAATAGCCAGCAGGCGTTCATTGAACGTTATTCAGTGTTGGTTAAGCGCATTGCTCACCACCTACTAGGCCGTTTACCGCCGAGTGTTCAGGTAGAGGATTTAATTCAGGCCGGCATGATCGGTCTTATCGAAGCTCAGCAGAATTATGATGGTTCTAAAGGTGCGAGCTTTGAAACTTATGCAGGTATCCGTATTCGTGGCGCAATGTTAGATGACATGCGTAAAGGCGATTGGGTACCGCGTTCTGTTCATAAAAATAATCGAGAGATTAACCAAGCGATTGCGGAGCTGGAAGGCGAATTAAATCGAGATCCTACTGATTCTGAAGTAGCCACGCATCTCGGTATGACACTGGATCAATATCATAGTGCTCTTACCGATATCAACTGCTCAAAATTAGTCGGTATTGAAGATTTAGGCGTTTCTGATGATGTGATTTCACCGGCGGATGAAACCGATGACAGCAACCCATTCAAAGGGGTAGTTGATGAATCATTTCGAAAAGCACTGGTTGAATCAATAAAACAGCTTCCAGAGCGTGAAGCTTTGGTTCTTTCGCTTTATTATGATGAAGAACTCAATTTGAAAGAAATTGGCGATGTGTTAGGCGTAAGCGAATCTCGCGTAAGTCAAATACTGAGTCAAGCGATGCAACGTTTACGTACCAAGCTCAGTGCGTGGACACAAAATGACTAAAAACACTGATTTTACGATTCAGTGGAGGCAATTTTGAATAAAAACATGAAGATCCTTATTGTTGATGATTTCTCAACAATGCGCCGTATTGTTAAAAACCTGCTTCGTGACTTGGGTTTCAATAACACTCAAGAAGCGGACGATGGTTTAACCGCATTACCAATGCTGAAAAAAGGTGACTTCGATTTTGTTGTAACTGACTGGAACATGCCAGGTATGCAAGGCATCGATTTGCTTAAACACATCCGCGCGGATGCAGAACTTAAGCATCTGCCAGTTCTAATGATCACGGCTGAAGCGAAGCGTGAGCAGATCATTGAAGCTGCTCAAGCAGGTGTAAACGGCTACATTGTTAAGCCATTTACTGCTGCAACATTAAAAGAAAAATTAGATAAAATTTTCGAGCGTTTATAACTCTCTCTTTCTCTTTGTTATTCGAGTCATTCATACCAATTATTAAATACCTATTAAATGACTCGTTTAGCGTTTTCAAAGTGATAAGAAGAACTAAACGTAAAAGGGTCTATTCAGAATGATCTCACTAGAGCAGGCGAAGTCACTCGTTCAAATGCTAGAAAACGGGGAACAAGACCAAGCCAATATGCTTGTTGCCTCGATCTACGAAGGTGCCGATAACCCAATGCTGCAAGAAATTGGAGCGTTAACTCGAGACCTTCACGAATCACTCAAGCAGTTCAGTCTCGATCAGCGCATGACCGAAATTGCGAAAGACGAAATCCCTAACGCTAGGGATCGTCTCAATTATGTGATCGAGAAGACAGAGCTTGCAGCCAACAAAACAATGGATGCGGTCGACTGCTGCCTTCCTATCGCTGATAACCTGCATGATTGCCTTCTAAAAGTTCGTCCTCAATGGAATGAACTCATGCACGGGCGCATAGAATTAAGCGAATTTAAAGCACTGTGTCACCGAATCGACGGGCTATTAGTGCAAGTCGAAGGTGACAGCACTGAATTGCGCGGCCAATTGACCGAAATTCTCATGGCGCAAGACTTCCAAGACCTAACTGGCCAAATCATTCGCCGCGTAATTACGTTGGTTAATGAAGTTGAAGGCCGCTTAGTGGAAATCCTAACCGTATTCTCTGGAAATAAACTTGAAGAACATATTCAAGTTTTGTCAGAACCGGCAGATAAAAAGAATACACAAACAAGCGAAGCCGAAGGCCCGATTCTTCATCCAGAACTGAGAGAAGATGCGGTTTCATCGCAGGACGAAGTCGATGACTTGTTGTCCAGTCTTGGATTTTAAAGGTAACGTATGAGCTACGATTTAGACGAAGATATTCTTCAGGACTTTCTCATTGAGGCTGGGGAAATTCTCGAGCTGCTTTCTGAGCAGTTGGTTGAATTGGAAAATAACCCAGAAGACAAAGACTTACTTAATGCTATTTTCCGCGGGTTTCATACCGTAAAAGGCGGTGCCGGCTTCCTTTCATTGGCAGAGCTAGTCGATACTTGTCATGGTGCGGAGAACGTGTTCGACGTTTTACGAAACGGTCAACGCACGGTAACGCAAAACTTAATGGATACGATGCTAAAAGCCTTGGATACGGTTAATACCCAGTTCCAGGCTGTTCAAGATCGTGAGCCGTTAGAAGCTGCGGACCCTGAGCTTCTTGAAGAACTTCATCGTCTATGCAAACCTGAGTCAGAAGATGAAGTCGCTGCAACCGTAGTTGAAGAACCAGTGGCTACTCCAGAGCCTATTATTCCCGAGCCTATCATCGAAGAACCTGCTGCGCCGTCAGCACCATCAAGTGTCGGCTCTGTTGATGAAATTACCCAAGACGAATTCGAAAAGCTACTTGATGAGCTTCATGGTAAAGGTTCAGCGCCAGGCGCCTCAATGTCTGCGACATCTACAACGCCATCTGAACCGCCTCAATCGAGTGCGCCATCAGTTGAAAGTGGTGATATCACTGATGATGAGTTTGAACGTTTACTCGATGAACTGCACGGTGTAGGAAAAAGCCCTTCTACGGCAGAGGCTGCTGCATCTGCATCCGTACCAGTAGAGCCACCTAAAGCGGCAGAGCCTTCCGCTCCAGTGGCATCTTCATCAAATCAAGACAGTGACTTAATGACGGACGAAGAGTTCGAAAAGTTACTCGATGAGCTACATGGTTCAGGTAAAGGCCCAACGCTAGAAGAATTGGACATGGCAACGAAGCCTGCTTCAGCAAACGTAGAGCAAAGCCCTGCGAAACCTGAGCCTGTTGCTAAGCCAGCACCCGTTCAAGCAGCGCCAGCACCAAAGCCAGAATCTAAACCAGTCGCGGTAAAAGAAGAAGCCAAAGCACCAGCGGTTAAAAAACCTCAGGCTGAAGCAACCGTTCGTGTTGACACCTCGACGCTTGATACCATCATGAACATGGTGGGTGAGCTCGTATTGGTTCGAAACCGCCTATTAAGCCTTGGTTTGAATAGCGACAACGAAGAGATGTCCAAAGCGGTCGCTAACCTTGATGTGGTAACTGCGGATCTACAAGGCGCGGTAATGAAAACGCGTATGCAGCCAATTAAGAAAGTGTTTGGCCGTTTCCCACGCGTTGTCCGTGACTTGGCTCGTAACCTAAATAAAGACATCGTGCTAGAAATGCGCGGTGAAGAAACCGATCTCGATAAAAACCTTGTAGAAGCATTGGCCGATCCGTTGATTCACTTGGTGCGTAACTCGGTTGATCACGGTATTGAAATGCCAGACGCACGCGCGAAGGCCGGCAAATCACGTACAGGTAAAGTGGTTTTGTCAGCATCGCAAGAAGGGGACCATATTGAACTATCCATCGTAGATGATGGTGGCGGTATGGACCCGAACAAACTGCGTGGCATCGCGGTGAAGCGTGGCATGATGGATGAAGATGCGGCGGCACGTTTAACAGATAAAGAGTGCTTCAACCTTATCTTCGCACCTGGCTTCTCAAGTAAAGATAAAATTTCTGACATCTCTGGTCGTGGTGTGGGTATGGACGTGGTTAAGACGGCGATCAATACCTTAAACGGTTCAATCGATATCGATTCTGAGCTAGGCAAGGGCACTAAGATTACGATCAAAGTACCACTAACGTTAGCGATTTTACCGACTCTGATGGTTGGTGTTGGCGGTCATCCTTTTGCGCTACCACTGGCTTCGGTGAGTGAAATTTTCCACTTGGATCTTAGTCGTACAAACGTGGTAGATGGTCAGCTGACGATTATTGTGCGTGAGAAATCTATCCCACTATTTTACTTACAAAACTGGTTGGCATCCAAATCGCAAAACGTCCAAGAGCGTACTGGTCACGGTCACGTGGTGATTGTACAGATTGGTAACCAGCGCGTTGGTTTTGTTGTGGATACGCTTATTGGTCAAGAAGAAGTGGTTATTAAGCCACTCGATAATCTATTACAGGGCACTCCAGGTATGGCTGGTGCGACAATTACTAGCGATGGCCACATTGCATTAATTCTAGATGTGCCTGATTTACTTAAGCGATACGCTGCGGCTTCACGCCTTTAAGCAAAGCTGACGTTATTAAAAGGAATAAGATGGCGATTAAAGTACTAGTCGTTGATGATTCGAGTTTTTTCCGACGTCGCGTGAGCGAAATCATCAACTCAGAATCGCGCCTAGAAGTGATTGACGTTGCGGTAAATGGTAGAGAGGCGGTTGAGAAAGCCAAATCTCTCAAACCTGACGTCATCACGATGGATATTGAAATGCCAGTGATGGATGGCATTACAGCTGTACGTGAAATAATGGCCGCTGCTCCAACGCCAATTCTAATGTTTTCGTCCCTGACCCACGACGGGGCGAAAGCTACGCTTGATGCGCTAGATGCGGGCGCATTGGACTTCTTACCGAAAAAGTTTGAGGACATTGCGCGTAACCGTGAAGAAGCTGTGTCATTACTTCAACAGCGTGTGATTCAGATTGCCTCGAAGCGCGCTTTCATGCGTCGACCTATCGCTCGCCCAACAGCGAGTACCAGCACGACTACTCGACCATTAGGTTCAAGAACGGCTTCACCTGTGACTCCAACACCAACTCGACCTGCTGCGACAAAGTACCGTGCTTCTGGTAAGAAGTATCAACTGACGGCAATTGGCACATCAACAGGTGGCCCCGTTGCTCTACAAAAAATTCTGACGCGTTTGCCGATGAACTATCCGCATCCGATTGTATTGATTCAACACATGCCAGCAACGTTTACTGCTGCGTTTGCCAGTCGTTTGAACACCTTGTGCAAGATTCAAGTGAAAGAAGCACAAGATGGCGATGTGTTACAGCCCGGTGTCGCATACCTTGCACCAGGTGGGAAACAAATGATGGTGGATGGACGAGCGGGCGCTGCTCGTCTTCGCATTATTGATGGCGGCGACCGCATGAACTACAAACCATGTGTGGATGTGACTTTTGGTTCTGCCGCAAAAGTATATAGCGACAAAGTGCTCTCTTTAGTGTTGACAGGCATGGGTGCAGACGGTCGTGAGGGCGCTCGCATGTTGAAGTCTGCAGGCTCAACTATTTGGGCACAAGATGAAGAAAGTTGTGTTGTTTATGGCATGCCCCAAGCGGTTGCTAAAGCAGGCATCTCTTCAGAAGATTTACCGCTTGACCGCATTGCTGAACGCATGTTGGTGGAAGTTGGCCTAGCTTAGGATTCATCATGATTGTTTGGAGTGTAGCAAACCAGAAAGGAGGCGTGGGTAAAACCACCTCAACAGTGACATTGGCGGGCTTATTGAGCCAGAAAGGCCATCGAGTATTGATGGTTGATACTGATCCTCACGCCTCACTGACCACTTATCTCGGTTATGATCCTGATGCAGTAACTTCGAGCCTATTTGATTTATTCCAGTTGAAGACGTTTTCTCGTGAGACGGTTAAGCCGTTGATTTTAGAAACAGAGCTGGAAGGAATGGATATCATTCCCGCGCATATGTCCCTTGCCACGCTTGATCGCGTAATGGGTAATCGCAGTGGTATGGGATTAATCTTAAAACGGGCGCTGCAAACTGTCTCACAAGACTATGACTATGTGTTGATTGACTGTCCGCCAATCCTTGGCGTGATGATGGTGAACGCGTTGGCAGCCAGTGACCGAATTTTGATTCCTGTTCAAACAGAGTTTTTGGCGATGAAAGGTCTAGAGCGCATGATGCGTACGCTAACCATTATGCAAAAATCTCGCCCGGGCGGTTTCAAAGTGACTATCGTCCCAACCATGTACGATAAGCGCACGAAAGCGTCATTGCAGACATTGATGCAACTGAAAAAAGATTACCCAAATCAAGTGTGGACCTCAGCGGTGCCTATTGATACCAAGTTCCGCGATGCCAGTTTAAAGCACTTGCCAGCTTCGCATTTTGCATCTGGTAGCCGTGGTGTGTTTGCCTATAAACAGCTACTGATTTACCTGGAGAGGTTGGCGTTCGATGAGCAGTAATGATGTGCTGTCCAGTGAACAAGCACTTGATGACTACTTTAATGCATTACTGGATGATGAAACTGAAATAACGACTCTTGAGGAAGACCTTGACCTGTTGGCTCAAGAGGTATCACCTGCAGAGCCAGAGCCAGAGCCAGAGCCAGAGCCAGAGCCAGAGCCAGAGCCAGAGCCAGAGCCAGAGCCAGAATTACAACTACAATACTCGGAGCCAGAAACGTACCAGTTTCAAGAAACATATCCGCCAGAGTTGGAAGCTCCAAACCTGGAAGATGTTCAAAGGTTATTAAGTCAGCTGGAAGCAAGCAACCCAGTGGCTGAGTTGGATATTGATAGTATTCTTGAACAAAATACGATTGATATTGCAGCAGAGATAAAAGCGGCTGAGCCTGAGGTACAAACCTTTAGTGAGGTGCCTGAGCTTCAGGGTGTTGAGGAAATACAGGACTGGGTGATTGATGAGCCAGTTTTTGAGGAAGCTCAACCAGAGGTGGATGAACCTCACGCAGTGATCGAACAAAGTATCAATATAGAATCGAACGTCGATACTGAACTCGAAACACAAGCAGATTCCGATATACCAACGGCCTGGGAGAGTACGAAGCGAAGTGAGGACTTCCAAGTTCTTTACTTTGATGTGAATGGTGTCACGTTTGCTGTACCTCTTGATGAGTTAGGTGGTATTCATCGCATTAGCGAGCTTAACCATTTGATAGGAAAACCCGCATGGTATTTGGGGCTACAAACAAATCGCGAGCAACAGTTTGATGTCGTCGATACCGCGAAATGGGTGATGGCAGATAAGCTTCGTGATGATAGCTATAAAGATAACTACCAATATGTCGTCATGCTTGGTGAGAGCATGTGGGGGTTGGCCAGTAACCAATTAATGGGGACTGAAACGCTTAATATCGACAAGGTTCGCTGGCGTGAGCAGGCGGGTAAACGCCCTTGGTTAGCGGGCATGGTAAAAGAAAAAATGTGTGCCTTAATTCATGTCCAGGCGCTCATTGACATGCTAAACGCCGGTTTAGATGTCAAATCACTGAATTAGATTTAAGTCGGGAACGACATTAACGAGGATTAACTATGTCTCAAGCTTTTGAAGTAGAAGTGAAGAAAGATGCATCGAATGACGAAGTTCTTCAGTGGGTGACGTTCCAGCTAGAAGAAGAAACGTACGGCATCAACGTAATGCAAGTTCGTGAAGTACTTCGTTATACTGAAATTGCCCCTGTCCCAGGTGCACCAGATTATGTACTTGGTATCATCAACCTACGCGGTAATGTAGTTACTGTTATCGATACACGTTCACGTTTTGGCCTGATGGAAGGTGAAGTCACCGACAACACTCGTATTATTGTGATCGAGTCTGAGCGTCAAGTGATCGGTATCTTAGTAGATAGCGTGGCAGAAGTCGTTTATCTGCGTTCTTCTGAAATTGATACGACGCCTTCAGTTGGTACCGACGAGAGTGCGAAGTTCATCCAAGGTGTGAGCAACCGTGACGGCAAGCTTCTTATCCTTGTGGATTTGAACAAGCTGCTAACAGATGACGAGTGGGACGAGATGGCTCACCTTTAATGGCTGAATGATGATGGCTGAAGAGACTCTTTTATCTGCTCCATTCCTTGCGGGTGGCGTCGCTTTTATCGTGTTAGTATTGGTTGTTTTGCAACTGCGGATTCGCTCGGGGTTACAAAAGCAGTTAGACCAACAACGATCTCAATCTCGACACGCAGATAAAGAAGTGCAAAAGTTGAGTAAGCAGTTACTCGAAGTGCGCTCGGTTGTCGTTGGTCTTGGACAAAAAGTGACGGAGCAACAAGACATTATTCAGCACTTAAACGAGAGAATTCGCGAACTCGAACACGCTGATACTGATGGTCGCTTGTACAGTCGCGCTTCTAAAATGGTACAGCTTGGCGCTGATATCAACGAGCTGATTGAAGAGTGCGAACTACCAAAAGCCGAAGCTGAGTTGATGCTTTCACTGCAGAAGAAACTGGCGGGGAAAGAGAAGATTCCACCATTAAGTGGTCAGCCATCAGATGACGCAGAATATCCAACGCGTGGACGTCGTCGACGCTAAAGGTTATCAAGCGATAAAAAAGAGGCATTATTACGCCTCTTTTTTTGTTTTTAGCCGCTAATGCTCTTCTTAAATACAACCCTAGATAACCTTCAGTCGATCTTGCTCTTAGCTCTGGCCTCTCAAATTCAAAATGAGCGCTTATAACTACTTATAGTTAATTTTATTAAAGTGTGATGATTAATTAACAAAAATACATGAACTTACATGTAACCTAGCCCTCTTATCCTGTTTTGTCATAACTAAGCTGTGCTAATATAGCGGCTCGTTCATTTTTTAGTTGAAGCTCTATGTTAGAAGTGTCTAACCTGACAGCAATCCGTGATGAAAGGGTTCTGTTTGAAAACCTGCAGTTTGAAATTAAGCCTGGTGAATTGGTCCAGATCGAAGGGCGTAATGGTACTGGTAAAACTACATTGCTACGGATTGTGACAGGGTTAGGTGATAGAGAAGAAGGTGTCATTAAATGGAAAGGCGAAGAGGTTGAAAAATCTCGTGATGTTTTCCATCAAGATCTGCTTTTCTTAGGACATCAAACAGGAGTGAAACGAGAGCTTACCGCATTAGAAAACTTACGTTTTTATCAATCTATTCAAAATAATCGCTCTTCAGACGAAGAAATCTTCATCGCTTTGACTCAAGTAGGATTAGCTGGTCGAGAAGATGTGCCTGTAGCACAACTTTCCGCAGGTCAGCAACGACGAGTCGCATTGGCAAGGTTATGGCTCAGTAAGCAAATTTTATGGATTTTAGATGAGCCGTTGACTGCCATTGATAAGCAAGGCGTCAAGGTGCTTGAATCTTTGTTCGCAAGTCATGCTGATAATGGCGGTATTGTTGTCTTGACGACGCATCAAGATATGTTTGCGGACAGCCCGAAACTTAGAAAAATAAAGCTGGGTGACTGATATGATTTCCTCGATGACCACCATCATTCGTCGTGAGCTCCTAATCGCATTTCGCCGTCAGGCAGACATTCTGAACCCGCTGTGGTTCTTTATTATTGTCATTACTCTCTTTCCTCTGAGTATTGGACCAGAACCTAATTTGTTAGCACGTATTGCAGCGGGCATCGTTTGGGTTGCCGCATTGCTGTCCGCCTTATTATCATTAGAGCGTCTATTTCGTGATGATTTTCAAGACGGTGCACTAGAACAAATGATGCTAATGCCGATTCCATTGCAACTTGTAGTGGTTTCAAAGGTCATAGCACATTGGTTGTTAACAGGGTTACCTCTGATTTTAATTAGCCCATTATTGGCGGTTTTACTTTCGCTCGACTTCAATACTTGGCTATCGGTTGTATTAACCTTGATGATCGGTACACCAACACTAAGTTTTATTGGCGCCATTGGTGTGGCGTTGACTGTTGGGTTGCAAAAGGGTGGCGTTCTTTTGAGTTTGCTTATTCTTCCGCTCTACATCCCAATTTTGATTTTCGCAACATCGGCAATTGATGCTGCGGCACTCGGTATGGCGTATAACGGTCAACTAGCGATTTTAGGTGCGATGCTAATGGGGGCGATGACATTAACGCCTTTTGCCATCAGTGCCGCATTACGAGTTAGTGTTAACTAACTCAATAAAGTGCCAATGAAGCGGCGCTTGATCAAAGAATTATTATTAAAGCACTGCTACGGTCTCAACCCTTTAGACAGTGTCCCTGAAGTAAGAGTGAGAACAAAACATGTGGAAATGGCTACATCCTTATGCCAAGCCAGAAGCAGCTTATCGTTTGAGTGGTAAGTTTCTGCCTTGGTTTTCTGTATTGGCCCTCGTATGCTTATCGGTTGGTACGGTTTGGGGGCTTGCATTTGCGCCTTCAGATTACCAACAAGGTGACAGTTTCCGAATCATCTACATTCATGTCCCATCAGCTATTTGGTCTATGGGCGTTTATATGTCGATGGCGATCGCTGCATTTATTGGCCTAGTATGGCAAGTTCGCCTATCTGATATGGCGGCACTTGCGATGGCTCCGATTGGTGCAGTATTTACTTTTATTGCTCTACTTACAGGTGCTGTTTGGGGCAAGCCTATGTGGGGCACTTGGTGGGTATGGGATGCCCGTCTTACATCTGAATTGATTCTTCTATTTCTCTACCTTGGTGTGATTGCGCTTTACCATGCGTTTGACGATCAAAAAACCGCCGCAAAAGCCGCTGGTATCTTAGCGATCGTAGGCGTAGTAAACCTACCTATCATTCACTTTTCCGTGGAATGGTGGAACACGCTTCATCAAGGTGCGACGATCACGAAATTTGAACAACCTTCTATTTCATCCGACATGCTTTGGCCGTTATTGCTGAACATCTTTGGCTTTGCGTTCTTCTTTGGTGCCGTGACGATGGTCCGTTTTCGTAACGAAATCATCAGTAAAGAAAGTCACCGCCCCTGGGTGCGCAAACTCGCAACAGAACAAACTCAGTGAGGTAACTGATTATGCATTTTGAATCTCTGAGCGACTTTTTTGCCATGGGTGGCTACGCATCATACGTATGGAGTGCGTTTGGTATTACTTTCTTATCCATGCTGATTCTTCTGATCACTAGCCTTCGCCGCGGTGATGCATTATTGAAAGAAGTGAAAGCAAAAATTGACCGTCAAGCTCGTATCGACGCAGCGAAGAACATGGAGAACACCTTATGAACCCGAGACGTAAAAAGAGGCTAGGTATTGTACTAGCGATCTTTATCGGTATTAGTGCCACCATTGGTTTGATACTTTATGCGCTTAACCAAAATATGGACCTTTTCTATACTCCAACGGAATTGGTTAATGGTAAGCCAGATGGCACCAAGCCAGAAGTCGGCCAGCGTCTGCGTATCGGTGGAATGGTGGTTGTGGGCTCAGTTCGTCGAGATCCTAATTCTTTGAAAGTGAGTTTTGACCTGCACGATGTCGGTCCGAAAGTGACGATTACCTATGACGGTATTCTTCCTGACTTGTTCCGTGAAGGGCAGGGTATTGTTGCTCAAGGTGTACTGAAAGATGCCACGACAGTTGAGGCATTTGAGGTCCTAGCGAAGCACGATGAAGAATACATGCCACCAGAAATTGCAGAAGCGATGAAGAAAACGCATGAACCGCTTCAATACAGCACCGAACAGAAACAAGGAAGCGGCCAATGATTGCTGAAATCGGTCACTTTGCTCTCATTCTTTCGCTTGCAATGGCAGTGCTGTTGAGCGTATTGCCATTGTGGGGAGCATCGAATAATAACACCATGCTCATGAACACAGCGCGACCGCTATCTTGGTCTATGTTCCTGATGCTGTTGTTCTCTTTCGCCATTTTATGTTGGGGATTTTATACTAACGACTTCACGTTACAGTATGTAGCGAGCAACTCGAATAGTCAGCTTCCTTGGTACTACCGTTTAACCGCAGTATGGGGTGCACACGAAGGTTCACTGTTGCTATGGGTGTTAATCCAAGCTGCTTGGACTGTCGCTGTAGCGACGTTTAGTCGTGGTATGCCGCAAGAGTCGGTTGCACGTGTACTTGCTGTTATGGGCATGATCTCAGTGGGTTTCCTACTGTTTATCATCCTAACGTCGAACCCATTCCTACGTACGTTACCGTTCTTCCCGGTTGACGGACGTGACTTGAACCCTCTGCTTCAAGACCCTGGTTTGATTGTTCACCCGCCAATGCTTTACATGGGCTATGTTGGTTTCTCGGTTGCATTCTCTTTTGCGATCGCATCCCTAATGACCGGACGCCTTGATACGGCTTGGGCTCGTTGGTCTCGTCCTTGGACAACCGCAGCATGGGTATTCTTAACACTTGGTATCGCACTAGGTTCTTGGTGGGCTTACTACGAACTTGGCTGGGGTGGCTGGTGGTTCTGGGACCCAGTAGAAAACGCATCATTCATGCCTTGGTTAGCGGGTACCGCATTAATGCACTCTCTTGCCGTGACAGAAAAACGCGGCACATTTAAAGCGTGGACAGTACTATTGGCAATCTCTGCATTTTCGTTGAGTTTGTTGGGCACCTTCTTAGTCCGTTCCGGTATTTTAGTATCGGTGCACGCGTTCGCGTCTGACCCATCGCGCGGTATGTTTATTCTAGGCTTCCTCGTTTTCGTTATCGGCGGCTCCTTATTGCTGTTTGCCGTAAAAGGGGCAGCAGTGCGTGTACGAGGTAACTTCGACTTAGTCTCACGTGAAAATGCGCTCTTAGCCAACAACGTATTACTTATCGCCGCTCTTGTTGTGGTGTTAGTGGGGACACTGTTGCCGCTCGTACACAAGCAGCTTGGTTTGGGGTCGGTCTCTATCGGTGCGCCATTCTTTGACATGCTATTTGCGTGGTTAATGATGCCATTTGCTTTCCTGCTTGGTATTGGCCCTCTTATTCGTTGGAAGCGAGACAATTTATCTAAACTTGTGAAACCAATGCTCGTTTCAGGTGTTCTTGCTTTCGCCTTGGCCGCGCTATGCGTGTACCTATTTGCCGATTTCTTCTCAACCATGGCTTACATTGGTTGGGTGATGGCGATTTGGATTATTGCGATGCATGGCTTTGAACTGTACGAGCGCGCAACGCACCGTCATAGCTTTAGTGAAGGTGTTCGCAAGCTGCAACGTAGCCACTGGGCAATGATGTTGGGTCATGTTGGTCTGGCGGTATCTGTTATCGGTATTGCGATGGTACAGAACTACAGCATCGAGCGTGATGTACGTTTAGCACCTGGCGAACACTTCCAAATTCAAGGCTATGATTTCTACTTCTCAGGCTTGCGTGATAAAGATGGTCCAAACTACGATGGCTACATCGCAGACTTTGAGATCACACATGATGGCAAATACGTGAATACGCTTCACGCAGAGAAGCGCTTCTACCGTACGGCTAAGTCTATGATGACTGAAGCAGCCATTGACCGTGGTATTAGCCGCGACCTATACATTGCAATGGGTGAACGTTTAGACGACAACCGATCTTGGGCTGTTCGTATTTACTATAAACCGTTCGTTCGTTGGATTTGGGCTGGCTCTTTGATTATGGCATTAGGCGGCGCACTAGCGATTTCTGATAAACGCTACCGCTTCCGTAAATCGCCGAAGAAAAACGCGAAGTCAAAAGAGCAGGAGGCATAACATGAATAAGAAAATCTTATTTATTCCGCTTGTCGCTTTCATGATTCTAGCGGGCATTTTCGCAACCCAATTAATGCGTAACCAAGAGGGCGATGATCCAACTAAATTGGAGTCGGTTTTGGTTGGCAAGCCAGTTCCTGAATTTCATTTAGAAGATCTGGCTGAGCCTGGAAAACAGTACGACCAATCAATTTTTAAAGGTGAACCGTTGCTCTTGAACGTTTGGGCAACGTGGTGCCCAACGTGTTATGCAGAGCATAAATACCTAAACGAATTGGCGGGTAAGGGCGTTAAGATCATCGGTATGAATTACAAAGATGATCGTAATAAAGCAATAGGTTGGCTGAATGATCTCGGCAACCCGTACTTGATCAGCCTATTTGATGGCAGTGGTATGCTTGGCCTTGACCTTGGTGTTTATGGTGCTCCAGAAACATTCATTATTGATGCAAATGGTGTGATTCGCTATCGCCATGTAGGGGATGTAAACCCACGTAATTGGTCAGAAACACTGGAGCCGCTTTACAACAAATTGGTTGAGGAGGCGAAGCAATGAGAAAGCTAATTCTTGCCGTTTTTGCTGCGATGACATTATCTCTTGCTGCTCATGCGGCCATTGAAGTGTACGAGTTTGATAATTTGGAACAAGAACAGCAGTTCAAAGAGTTAAGCCATACGCTCCGTTGCCCTAAATGTCAGAACAACACGATCTCGGATTCTAACGCTGAACTTGCTCAGGACTTACGCCATAAGGTGTACGAAATGACCAAAGAAGGTAAGTCCAAAGATGAGATTGTTGATTACATGATCGCCCGTTACGGTAACTTCGTGACTTACAACCCACCATTTACGGTCGCGACTGCGATTTTGTGGCTAGGGCCACTCGCTGTAGTACTGGGTGGTTTTGGTTTGATTGTACTGCGTAGCCGTAAATCTAAAGTTAAGGCAAAAGCGAGCAGTGAAGAGCAATGGGATGAGCAAAAAGAAGCTCGTTTAAAAGCATTGCTTGAAGAAGAGAACAACGGAGATAAGAAGTAATGACACTATTTTGGATTTCCACCGTTGCTCTCACGCTTATTGCTTGTGCGCTGGTGGCTTTGCCGCTGCTTAAACAAAAAGCGAACAATGATGATGTGTTACGCGATGAGCTCAACAAGGCATTTTATAAAGACCGACTATCTGAGCTTGCAGAAGAAACTGACGAAGGTCTGGTTGAAAGTGAAGACGAACTGATTTCTGATCTAAAGCAATCACTGCTTGACGATATCCCTGGTGATAAAGCGCAAAAAGAAACCAAGGTTTCTCCAATCGCGGTTTTAGTTCCATCGGTAATTCTGACGGTGGTGCTGAGCTATGGTTTGTATTATAAATTTGGCGCGTCAGACGATATTGTTCAATGGCAAGAAGTGTCTGCAAATCTACCTGAGTTATCGAAAAAGCTGATGTCGGCTTCTTCTGAGCCGCTGAGTGACGATGAAATGGCGGATTTGACCCTTGCCCTTCGAACTCGCTTACATTACCAGCCGGAAGACTCGACCGGTTGGTTACTGCTAGGTCGTATTGCGTTAGCAAATCGTGATGTCACCACAGCTATCGATGCGATGGAAAAATCGTACCGCCTAGAGCCAAAAGACCCAGATGTGATGTTGGGTTATGCACAAGCTCTGATGCTGTCTCAAGAGGAAATGGATCAAGCGACGGCTCGCTCATTACTCGGCAAGCTGATGCAGCAAGACTATGTCGATCTGCGTGTGTTTTCTTTGTTAGCGTTCGATGCGTTTGAGCGTCAAGACTTCCCGGCAGCCATCAAGTACTGGGGAATCATGCAGCAAATGATTGGTCCAGAAGATAGCCGCTACGAGATGTTGTCACGCAGTATTGAGAGTGCTCGTAAGCAAATGGGCGAAGCGGTTTCACCGGATAAGAGTGTAGCTGTGACAATTAATGTGGCACCAAATGCTCGGTTGGATCCAAACGCAGTTCTGATTGTGTCAGTACATCGTTCAGATGGCTCCCCAATGCCTGTGGCTGCTGCTCGTTATCCGCTAGGTACTTTCCCTCGCACAGTCGTATTAGATGATGGCAATGCCATGATGCAAGGGCAAAAGTTATCTTCACTCGATAAGCTAATCGTCCGTGTGCGTGTAGATTCTGACGGTAACGTAGCAACGCGTGATCAAGATTGGCACGGAGAAAGTGACGTCGTTGAATTTGGCGCACCAGTAGAAGTGACCATTGATCAGCAGTATTAATTGTTAACATCTGTCTCTGAAACATGACAACGAGGTAGAGTCAGTTGCCTTTAGTGGTATGACTCTAAACGATCGAGTAGAATACCGAAGGCCAGCGATTGCTGGCCTTTATTTATTCCCATATCTGAGTCATCTTTACTATGTATCCTGCTCAACATACGTACAATGGTTAATCGGGGTGACTTAGGTACATTAATAGTCGTTATGGAAAATAAAATGTATAACAAGGGTAAATCTACCTTCTTGTTGCTGTTAGCCGTTGGACTGGTTGGCTGTTCAAGTGCGCCTGATGAAGCAGTAACAGGACAAGAAACAAATCAAACGACTTCTGATGTGTATGACCCGTTGGAAGGCTTTAACCGAACCATGTGGGAACTCAACTACGAATATTTAGATCCGTATTTGGTTCGTCCTGTATCACTTGCGTATGTAGAATACACGCCAGTTCCTATTCGTTCTGGTATCGCTAACTTCTTATCGAACTTAGATGAGCCAGCAAGCATGGTTAATAACTTAATCATGGGTAATGGTACGAAAGCCGTGGACCACTTTAACCGTTTTTGGATTAACTCGACGTTCGGTATTTTCGGTTTATTCGATATTGCAAGTGCCGCGGGTATTACGAAGTACGACGAGAAAGCGTTCAGTGATGCAGTAGGCCACTATGGTGTTGGAAATGGTCCTTACTTCATGGTTCCAGGTTATGGTCCTTATACCTTACGTGAAGTGACAGATACCGTAGATAGTACGTATTTACCCCTCTCTTATCTCAACTTCTGGGCGAGTTTGGGTAAGTGGGCGTTTGAAGGCATGGAGAAGCGTGCTTTATTAGTGCCGCAAGAAGCGCAGCTAGACTCGTCGCCGGATCCATATATTCTAACTCGCGATGTTTATATCCAGCGTCAAAACTTTAAAGCAGAAGTTGAAACGGTAGAAGAAGTTAACATCGAAGAAGAAGAGTATTTAGACGAATACCTAGAAGACTTTTAAGCGTTGTTCTTCATAATCGAGAAATGAAAAAAGGCTTAGCTGATACTAAGCCTTTTTTGTATTTTGCAGCTTGGTTAGAAACGGTAGTTTGCTTGAACACCGATTAGCCAAACATTACCCGTAGTTTCGCCTACAAATTGGCCGCCGACTTGTTCTGCAGTGTCGTCTGACTTGTAACCACGAGACTCAACGATTGGTGCGTCTTTCGCAAAAATATAGGTGAAGCCAGCATCTAGGCTGAAGTCTTTCGTCCAATCGTACGTTGCGCCAATACTTAGCCAAGTACGGTCAGTTTCTGGAATAGTAATCGTGCGGTTTTTGTCGCTTACCGCTGAAGTATCGTATGCAATACCAGTGCGTAGCGCTAGCTTAGGATCAAGCTGGTAAGTAGCACCAACAGCAAAGCGATAGTTGTCTTCCCAGTTTTCTACTTTAACCATATGCGTGCCAGCAGTATTTAGACGTGCTTCCAATTTCTCGAAAGAGCTCCAATCCGTCCAGTTAACGCTTGCGTGTAACGCAAATTGGTCTGTTACTTGGTGGAAGCTTGCCAACTCAGCCGTTGCAGGCAGGTTTAGATACATGTAGCCGTTGTCGCGTTCAGAAGTACCGAAGCCAAAACCAAGACCTTCAGCATGGCCTTCAAGCTTCAGTTCAACTTCAGATTTGTACGCGAAGCCGATACGGTTATTTTCATTGATCTGCCATGCTGTACCAACTTGCCAGCCCCAAGCGGTATCGTCACCTTCCATGTATTTTAGAGCGGTACCTTGAGGAACACTGATTGGTTGATTAGTTTCAGGGTTTAACCCTACAACGTTATTCTTAGGAGCTGCTGCGCCAAAGCTGCCTTCGCCGATGATGTAACGGATACCACCACCAACGCTGATTGATTCATTGACTTTGTAAGCTGCGTTCAAGTTCGCTTCCATTGTCGTTACGCTTGCTTCGTTACCGAAGTGCGAGGCACCAAAGCCTTTACCTAAATCGGTTTCCATGCCGTAGTTGGTGCCAAATGCCAAACCAATCGCGAATTTCTCATTATATTGGTGTGATAGGTAGAAGTTTGGAATGATTGCATCATGTGCGAAGTCATCTGAAGATGCAGAAGAAGTGCTACCGTGGAAGTTTACATCACCTTCAATATCAATATTTGGGTTCACATAGATTGCACCAACGGACACTTGAGTGCCTTCCAAATAAGTTAGCATTGCTGGGTTACGCCATTGTGCACTTGCGTTGTCAGCCATTGCAGCTTCACCAGCATATGCTCGACCTAGGCCTGTTGCAGAATATTCAGCAAGTTGGAAACCTGCTGCGTTAGCCATGCCCGTTGTGCCAAGTAGGCTTAATGCCACTGCTGTTGATAGAAGAGTCTTGTTGGTTTTCATTCGAATGTTCGCTGATTTGTTTATAACGTGGGACGAAAGTTTAAAGGTAGAGTTTTTACTTTAGAAATGAAAATCCAGCGTAAGTGGTCATTTGAAATATTATCCTTTCAAATGTTATTTTTGCGGTTTAATAATCTAACTGTGAAAGGCTTGTAAACGGAATTCAGCGAACAGCTGTGCGTCCTAATTGTGAGATTTAGATACACGTGTTCACTCAAATTGAGTGAGCAATAAATCGCAGATATGAAAAAAGGCTGGAAATCCAGCCTTTTATATAAAGTATTTTTCTACTAACTAACAGCGAAGCGTTTAGAAGCTACGGCTGTATTGTAAGCCGAATAGAATTGCATCAGCATGAGTTGTTGCTGTTACACCGGTAGAAAGACCAGGAGCTAATTGAGTATTCTCATTAACTTTTACATCTTCACCTAACAAGTACGTGAAGCCAAAATCGATGTTTGAGCTATTATCAATATGGTAAGAGAAACCTGTGGAGAACCACTGGCGATCTGAGTCTGGTACCGAGATAGACGTTACTTTATCTTGAGCGCTTGTGTCGTACATGTAACCAGCACGAAGTGTCCAGTTGTTGTTTAGGTAGTAAGTACCACCAATTGCGTAGTGCCAGCCATCTTGCCATTGATAGTCTTTCGAGTAACCACCTTTAAGTAAACCCTGATTTAGGTTCTCAAAATCAATTTGGTCGAAATCTTTCCAGCCGATGTATTGGATGCTGTAGTGTACAGCAAATTTAGTGTCTTGGATTTTGTGGAAACCGGAAAACTCGGCCATATCTGGTAGAGGTAGCGTGATTTCCTGACCTTTGTCGTCTTTCGCCGTAAATTCAGGGCTGTAACGATACGCTAGACCAAAACGGTTGTTTTCATCTAGTTCGTACACAGTACCAACGTTAAAACCAACAGCCCAACCATCAGCTTTATCTACGTCCAGAATTTTTTGACCGCCAACCCCTGGGACTGAAGAGCTAGTTGTACGCTTCATTGTGCCTTGGCCGTAGATTAAATCTAAACCAGCACCAAAGCTCAATTGTTCGTTTAAACGGTAAGAACCCGCCAATCCAAAGTTGAAGCTTTTTACATCCGTAAGACCACCGTACTCGGTTGCGGTGTAGTTATCTGAAAATTCAGTTTTAGTGCCGAAATTAGAGTATGCGTTTACGCCCCATGCAAACTTATCATTTACTGGAACGATTAGGTGAATGTTTGGAGCTATTGACGTATCACCCACATCATCAGTGTCAGCAACATTTACAGTACTGGAGCCCAAAGGAGTATTAACGTTATATTTCGCATCTTTCACTTCAATCATTGAAGTAATGCTTTCGAAACCTAGCGACAGTTCCATTTTATCAAACAGAGCCATTGCTGCTGGGTTACGAGCCATTACTGCTGCATTATCTGCGATTACCGCGTCACCAGCAAATGCACGGCCGATGCCAGTTGCTGATTGAGCGTTGATTTGGAAACCCGCTGCCATCGATTGACCTGAGGCAAAAGCTACCGTTACTGCTAGGAGAGTCTTTTTAAACAGACGCGTGTTCTGAGTCATTTGTTTTTCCTTATTAGATTCGTCTCTTTGGACGATAAATTGAGCTTTTGCTCAGTGGCGCAGATAGTAGTATCAATAGTTGCTTGGACAAATCCGACCATTGGATAAAATTGAATAAAAATTGCAGAAATGATGTCTAAAAGACGGGAAATTGCACTTAAAATGCATAATTTAGAGTTTAAGCTCTAAATGCGATAGGAGTGGTGAATGTTTTGTGTTCTATTTATACAAAAATGCCGCTAAATAAGATCATTTAGCGGCATTTAACCTTTTGAAGGCTGGAAATCGTCGAAGTTGTTACATTGGCTTAATCATTGATGCAAGAGTCGTAGCGAGCGCATCAATATTTTCACCTTCTTCCCCGACTAAAATCAGGCTTGAACTCCCGACGGGCTGAACGATTCCGGTCATGCCATCCTTACTAAAGTCGGTACTTTGTTCGCTTGGAATACCAGTAATAAATAACGTTACTTTACCTTTTGGACCTTGGAACACCATATGCACCGCATTGGATTCGCCAAAACCGCAGTGGTTTAGGTAGTAAACGTGATATGGAAAGTTTTCACTAAACTGGTAATGAAATGGCGACATTTTCGCATTAATTTGCGAGCTCGGTACATCCTCATCAAGATGACGAACAAACGGTTCTTCATGAATAACGTGTTTCATCGCGGTATCCGCTAAACTGGCTTGTGCTGGAGACACCAAAACATTTCCCCAGTTTACTTGGCCAACGAATAATCCTGCGGTGAACGCAATAGAAGCGGCAAGTGCCATTGCTTTGCGGACAAAGTTTGGTCTTACGACCTTCTCTTCATCAAGTGCACTCGACGTCTGGCTAAATAAAATCTTATCTGCGAGATCTTCGGGTACATCCACATTCATGGCTTGTTTAATTTTTACATCGAGATCCAAAACGTCATCAACAAACTTATTGTTGGCGTCGCTACCAGCTAAAGCTTGCAGAATCTCTTCATCCTTTTGTTTTGGATCCGACAAAATACGACGACGAAATTCTAAATCATCCATTCTTTTGTCCTCTCTTGGTATCTTGAGAATCCAACATCTCTTTAAGTTGATTACGAGCGCGAAATAGTCGAGTCATCACTGTGTTTTTATTTAAATCAAGAATGTCACCAATTTCTTCTCCACTGAAACCACCGACAACTTGGAGAAATAAAGGCTCACGGTATTCAACATCGAGCTTCATGATCTGTGCCTGCAGCCATTCTTGCTGATGATGTGGGTCATCGCTGACTTTAGCATCATTGCCGTAATCATCGATATCAACTAAATCAAATTGTTTACGTTCGAAGCGGCGCGCATTTTCTCGTCTCAATATTGTGATGAGCCAAGACTTGGCAGCTTTTTCGTCTTGGAGGCTATCGAGTGACTTCCAAGCTCTAAGACAGGTTTCCTGAACTAGATCTTCCGCGACCGCTTTATCTTTGCACAACCAATATGCGTAGCGGTACAAGTCACGATGATACCCTCGGACGAGCGCTTCGTATTTTCTTTGCTTGTCCATATCAGAGTTGACCGGACTGTTGGAATTTTTCTTTCCAAACATTTTTAATATGGCCACAGGAGCCTCCATCCTCGCTCTGTGAGTTTCTTATTTGTTCTGAGCATGACTTTACTTGCTTCATCGCTTAGCGGTTTTGGTTGCAGGATTTGTCATGCAACCCCTTTGACACAATAAGCCATGTGGTTACCTAAAAGTGTATACGCAAATGTCAGATATCATCGAACACGAATTGATATATATTGTTAACAATATCATCATTAGTAATCAATGGCTTGGATAAGTTCACTCGATGGAGCATTAAAAGGGACTTCTGATGGTGGATTCTTGAATTGTTTTGAATCAATAATCGCTCTAGGTGAGCTTAAAACTCGTAAAATCACTATAAAATTGATCTATTTCAAAATATCAAGCAGTGAAGGGGTTATAGTACACCTTGTCATCTCGTTAGTCATTGCGACTAACATGTTGAGCAAGATGACACTTCCTTTTGAAGGCTGACTTTACTTTCTCCTAATCAGGAAACTGATTACTTTTCAATTGGCGTAAGTTAATTGTTTTATAGATATTCCGACCACACAGTTATGTGTGGTTTTTTTTTGCTTCGATTTTACTTTCCGTATACCTCTTACCGTTTTAACTCTCTATAGTTAACCATTAGTAATCGCATAAGAATCAAAGAAGTAGAGTAATTGAACTACTTGCTTCACGTTTATTTAAACGCACGTTTGATAAATTTAACAAATTCATTACAATGCATCAGGTCAGACCTCTTGTATTTAAGGAGAAACAATGGGCAAGCAGGAAGTAAAAACACGCAATGGTGAGCGTGTCGCTATTGTCGCGGGGCTTCGAACTCCCTTTGCTCGTCAAAGCACGGAATTTAGCCAAGTGCCAGCGGTCGATTTAGGGAAAATGGTAGTAAGCGAAATGCTTGCTCGAACAGATATTGATCCGAAGTTAATCGAACAAGTGGTATTTGGACAAGTAGTACAAATGCCTGAAGCGCCAAACATCGCACGAGAAATCGTGTTAGGCACCGGTATGAACATCCATACTGATGCTTACAGTGTGACTCGAGCGTGTGCGACGAGTTTTCAAGCGGCGGTTAATGTCGCAGAAAGCATCATGGCGGGAACCATCGATATTGGTATTGCTGGCGGTGCAGACTCTTCTTCCGTCCTGCCTATTGGCGTATCAAAGAAATTGGCCGCTAATCTGCTTGCTCTTAGTAAGACAAAAACAATGGGTCAGAAGCTTAGTATCCTCAAAAACTTGAGCTTTAAAGACCTGATGCCAGTGCCACCAGCAGTAGCAGAGTACTCTACGGGTTTATCCATGGGACAAACTGCAGAGCAAATGGCTAAAACACATGGTATTTCTCGCGCAGAACAGGATGCGCTTGCACATCGTTCTCATACGCTGGCTTCTCAAGCTTGGAAAGAAGGAAAAATCCAAGATGAAGTGATGACGGCTTTCCCTGAACCATACAAAAAATGGATTTCGGAAGACAACAATATCCGTCATGACTCAACGGTTGAGGGATACGCGAAATTGCGACCTGCGTTTGATCGTCAGTATGGCAGTGTTACGGCAGCGAACAGTACGCCATTGACTGATGGTGGTGCGGCAGTGATGTTGATGCGAGAAGGTAAAGCGAAAGAGCTCGGAATGGAGATCCTTGGTTACATCCGAGGTTATGCATTCTCTGCTATCGGCGTGGAAAAGGACATGCTGATGGGGCCGACTTATGCCACAGCGAAAGTGCTTGAAAATACAGGCTTGGAACTGTCAGACCTGACGTTGATCGACATGCACGAGGCCTTTGCTGCTCAAGCATTGGCGAATGTGAAGATGTTTGCTTCCGATAAGTTTGCTCAAGAAAACCTTGGTCGCTCAAAAGCGATTGGTGAAATTGATATGGATAAGTTCAACGTGCTTGGCGGATCAATTGCTTATGGTCACCCATTTGCTGCGACTGGTGCGCGTATGATGACGCAAACCCTACGAGAGCTAAAACGCCGTGGCGGTGGTATTGCATTGAATACCGCATGTGCTGCTGGTGGTCTTGGTGCGGCAATGATTCTGGAGGTTGAGTAATGAGCGAGCAAAAAGCATTTAGTCTAAAGGTTGATGAGCAAAATATTGCTTGGTTAGCCATCGATGTTCCTAATGAAAAAATGAATACGCTGCAGGCGGCTTTTGCTGACGAAATGAAAGAAATTTTTGCTCAGCTAAAAGACTCCAGTGGTATTAAAGGGATGATCATCCACTCCCTAAAACCGGACAATTTTGTTGCGGGTGCTGATGTTCGAATGCTAGAAGCATGCACCACAGCAAGTGAAGCGGAAGCCTTAGCAAGGCAAGGTCAGGAGTTGTTCCAGCAGCTATCGGACTTACCTTATCCTGTCGTTGCGGCTATTCATGGCCCATGTTTGGGCGGTGGTTTAGAACTGGCTCTTGCATGTGATTATCGTGTTTGTACGGATTCTGACAAAACGCGTTTAGGTCTGCCAGAAGTACAACTTGGTTTATTGCCAGGTTCTGGTGGTACTCAGCGTCTGCCACGTTTGATTGGCCTGTTACCGTCGTTGGACTTGATCCTGACGGGTAAACAACTTCGTGCGAAGAAAGCTAAAAAATTGGGCGTTGTGGACGCCTGTGTGCCTGACACCATTTTGCTCGACGTAGCAAAACAGTTTATCGACAAAGGTAAAAACAAGGGCACGAAAAAGCTATCGACGAAAGAAAAGGTGATGTCTGGTAGCGGGCTAGGGCGCAAGTTTGTATTTGAGCAAGCTGCGAAGAAAACGAATCAAAAAACTCGCGGTAACTATCCAGCAACGGTTGCAATTCTAGAAGTTATTCAACATGGCTTAGAGAAAGGCTTCGCTAAAGGTCAAGAACTTGAAGCGAAGCGCTTCGGTGAGCTTGTAATGAGCTCAGAGTCAAAAGCGCTCCGTTCGATCTTCTTTGCCACAACAGAAATGAAGAAAGAAAATGGCACGGATGCGAAACCAGCACCAGTTCATAAAGTTGGTGTGCTTGGTGGTGGTCTGATGGGCGCCGGAATCAGCCATGTGTCTGTTGCAAAAGCAAAAGTACCTGTTCGCATCAAAGACGTTAGCAACGATGGCGTTTTAAACGCGCTCAACTACAACTACAAGTTATTTGAGAAACAGCGCAAACGTCGCATTCTATCTAAGGCCGATCTGCAAGCGAAAATGCTGCAACTGTCTGGTGGTGTCGATTTTACCAGTTTTAATCATATTGATGTCGTAATTGAAGCCGTTTTTGAAGACTTAGAGCTTAAGCAAAAAATGGTGGCGGACATTGAAGCGAACGCTAAGACAGAAACTATCTTTGCGACCAATACTTCTTCGTTGCCTATCCACAAAATTGCAGAAAAAGCAGAGCGTCCAGAAAACGTAGTTGGTTTGCATTACTTCAGCCCAGTAGAAAAAATGCCTTTGGTGGAAGTGATTCCGCATGAAACGACGTCAGATGAAACCGTTTCAACAGTTGTTGCACTTGCTAAGAAGCAAGGTAAAACCCCGATCGTAGTGAAAGACAAAGCGGGCTTTTACGTGAACCGCATTCTTGCGCCATACATGAACGAAGCGGCGCATATTCTGCTGGCTAACGAACCGATCGAAAAGATTGATACGGCGTTGCTTGACTTTGGTTTCCCTGTCGGCCCGATTACCTTACTGGATGAAGTCGGTGTCGACATTGGCGCGAAAATTATGCCGATTCTGGTTAATGAGTTAGGTGACCGATTCAAAGGCCCGGATGTGTTTGATATCTTGTTAAATGATGGACGTAAAGGACGCAAGAGTGGTAAGGGCTTTTACACTTACAAGGGCAAGAAGAAAGATGTCGACAAATCGGTTTACAAACTGCTTAAGCTCGACCCTGAATCTAAGCTAAGCGATAACGATATTGCGTTGCGCTGTGTGCTGCCAATGCTGAATGAAGCGGTACGTTGTTTGGATGATGGCATCATTCGCTCGCCACGTGACGGTGATATTGGCGCGATATTTGGTATTGGTTTCCCACCGTTCTTGGGTGGTCCGTTCCGTTACATGGACCAATTTGGTATTAAAGAGCTCGTAGAGAAAATGAATGAGTTTGCATCGAAATATGGCGATCGTTACGCGCCGTGTGATGGTTTGCTTACTCGAGCTGGTGAAGGGACAACGTTTTATTAAACGTTGCTTCGGTAGAGAAAAAGGCTTGCCAGTGGCAAGCCTTTTTCATAAATAAGAAATGGTTACTTCTTCTTGTCTTTCTTATCTTTATTGTGGCCTTTACCTGGGTTGTCGTCCCCATGAACGCTGCTATTACCTTTTTTGTCTTTATCGTTCCACTGTTTTGAAGAGCAATCATCTGATTTGATGGATACATTGTCTCCGCTAAGGCGCACACAGTCGTCACTTAGTTCGAAACCATCGCCTTTGACTGAGATTTCAGCGTGAGCAGATGCCAATGGCAGTATAAGAGCCACAAGTAAAAGTGCTTTTTTCATGATTACCTCATTAAGTTATTTTTAGTGCGGTAATTAGAGCATAAGCCGCAATGGCGTAATTTCAATTTTCTGCCAATTATGGTGCCGATTCAATCTATGAGACCGACAACCTCATGGGTTTGTAGGTTCATTCTAGTAATCGACAATTTTATTTCTGCGCAACTAGATCACCCCAAGCCGCAATCTTTTGGCCGAAGTTGGAACTCTTCAATCGATCCTATTTCTTGTCCTAGATGGATGCGCGGAGCTTCCGAATGCGCTTGACCTTGAGAGTGCATGATCAAACGATTTGCAGTACGAGGTTTCAATTCGTTCACAACGAAGCGAATCATGTCTGCGCGCGTCAGCTTCTTCAACTCCGCAAGTACCTTGTCACGTTGGTTAAACTCAGTGTCTTTGTTTCCTATCGCAACCCAAAGACGTTGAGCCCGTCCTCGAAGTGTGGTGTCCGGCGTTGCTATTTGGTTCCACAAGCCGCGCTTACTGCTGTGCCATTGGTAATCGTTTAACTCTAACAACACCATATAAAAGGCATTTAAAAACTCATCGATTGAGGTAACCAGCTCGGCAGGTGCTGCATTAGGTGACTGCACATACAGTACAATACCAGGGTGACGATTTAGCGGCATATTGCCAGTGCCTACCATGTAACCTAATTGCTGCTTGGTACGGATTTCGTGGAAAAACGTTGCCGACATAAGATGATTGGCCAATGAGTATAGCGCGATACTGCGAGACTCAATATCCTCGCACTGGTGGTAAATAACGACTGCGGAATCTTGCTGATTACAATGCACCTCACGTTGAAAACTGCCATTTTTACCTAGCATAATGAGCGGACGAAGTGCCTCTTCATAACGTTGCTCGTTAACTCTTAGAGCATCTTTTAAAGTCGTTGCCATGTCATGGGCTTGCTGGCGTTGCCAGTCTCCGTAAACAAACATTTCAACGTGCAGTTCTGCAAGAATGGATTCTACGAATACCGAGAGTTCATCGACTTCGATTTCTTCTAGCGCTTCGACTAAGGTTGCGAAAGGCGGGTTATTGGGTTGAAGTAACCCAGTAAGTGCGTTAAACAGCTGCGAAATAGGGCGATCTTGTGAAGCATTTCTCCAGTTTCGTAACAGTTGTTGTTTGATGGTTTCAAAGCGAGCAGGGCTGAAATCTCGAGAAGCAAAACGGTGCAGAATCATTTCCAGCAACTGAGGCAGCTTTTGACTGAACCCTGAGAGGGTTAAGGTCACGCCACCTTGGTGAGCGTACATGTTGTAACCCATCCCTGCGATTTCTGCTTGATAGGTTTCTTTTGCTAGCGAATCGAGGAACATCTCTACACATAAGCGCGTTTTGACGATGTTCTTTGGTGATGCAACGGCATGAGAGCTGTCGATAGCGACATAAACGACACCTTTAGGCACGCGAAATTCGTCATCTTGCAAATGCCACAGCCGAAACCCTTCGAGATCCTCAATCAACTCTGGCAGCGAATCACCATTTTCGAGTGGCATGGGGTCGAGGTCGTAGCAAATATAAGGGTTCTTTTTCGGTAAGACGAATTGCCAGCTTGGGTCGATTTGTTGATAGAAACGACGTTGGTCTTCACTAAAAGGTGTGACGGAGTACGGGGTAAAGTACCATTCGGCAGTACGGTTGTATTCCAGGCCTTTAGCAATCAAAGTGACGCGTACATTATCGATGGTTAAGTATCGCAGCAATGAACGCTGTAACTCCTCATCGTAGCCCGCCATTTTGTAGTCACCATAAACCGTGTCTTCCGGTTGATAGTGCTGCATGTTGATCACCAGATGGCTGACGAGATCCATTGGGCGCGATGGCTCTTGGAAGCGGAAAGCCGATTCTAATACCGCTTGTTTTTCGAGATAGCGCCATTCATCTAACCCGTCTTGTTTGATCATCGAGAGGTATTGAAAAACCGCTTGAACGATATCATCAACATGATCTAAGCCGTTTGGCGTCAGGGTGCAGCTTACGGTAAAGTCTCGGTAGTTACTGCCACTCGCGCCGCCGCCCGCTGAGAGAGAGGTAATCCAGCCTTTTTCTTTGAGTTGAAGCATCAAACTGCCTTCTCCTTCATAACCCAACAGGTGAGCAAAGTAGGAGAGTGGCTTCACGCTATAATGCGCATCCATTCCCGGCATGGGGAATGTGAGAATCAGTTTACGGAACTCTTTGAGCGGCTCGACTTGAACCAAAATGCCCGTGCTTTCCTCAGTGCCTATCGGTACATCAATCGATTTTCCACGAAGGTGGTGATTTGGGATGTCGGCAAACATGGTTTCTACCCAAGCTTGCTGTTCATCGAGCGACTGTGGCCCAAATAGAGTCAGTGTCATCAAATCGGCGGAATACTGAGAGTGGTGAAACTCCACAATTTCGTCGCGGATGGATTTACCATCTCGGTCGCCAAGAGTATCTAAGTTTCCGACAGAGAATTTTGAAAACGGGTGCTCTGGATTGATGACTTCTTTGTTAACTTGATACAGGCGACGAGAATCATCATTGAGTTTGAGCTTGTATTCGGAGTCGACAGCCTGTCGCTCTTTGTCTAATGCTTCTTCGTTAAACAAAGGTGCGGTAAAGAATTGGCTAAATCGATCTAAGGCACTTTCAAAGGCATTTGGAGCAATATTGAAAAAGAAACAAGTGTGCTCTGTACCAGTCCAAGCGTTGTTTGTTCCACCGTGTTGGCTAATATAGCTTTGAAACTCGCCCACTTTAGGGTATTTTTCCGTACCCAAAAAAAGCATGTGTTCTAAATAGTGTGCCAGACCTTGGCGATCGTTTGGGTCGTCGAAGTGTCCAACGTTCACTGCCAGAGCAGCTGCCGACTGTTGAGCTGTATCGGAATGAATCAGCAGTACACGCAGATCATTGCTTAAGGTAATGTAGCGGTATTGATTTGAATCGTTAGGACTTAGATGCACGATGCGTCTCCAGATTTCGCATTACAGTAATTTAGGCTCCCCTCGCGGGGGGCGCAAAGTTTGCGTTTCGACAAATACTGCTTGCCGTATTTTTGTTATTCGTAGACTTCTGCACAGGCCCATCGCGTTTGCGTATGGGGAAGAACTGTTTGAGTGAATGCTCTGAACTCATTGCACAGTTAAATAGTGTGATGAACTGAGTACATTCTTTTAATAGATTGTTAAGAAAGTCGCTATCTTTAACAAGCGAATTGGTATAATGAACAGATAATTATATCAGTATTTTTGTTTCGTCATTGTTAAAGTTAGCCCCGTCTATCTAATAAAGATAGCAGTCAACCTTTTGGTAGCGTTAGCTATCCCTAGGAAATAACATGAAAATATTCATCATGCGTCACGGTGAAGCCGAGCATTTTGCAGATTCAGACGCAGCACGACAATTGACCCCAAGAGGCAGAGTCGAATCAGAAGCGGTTGCGAGAGCCTGTAAAGAACAGGGTTTTGCGCAATTCGATAAAGTGTTGGTGAGTCCGTACATTAGAGCTCAACAAACTTGGCAAGAGATCAGTGCGTATTTCTCTGCAAAAAGCATTGAAACTTGTGAAGATATTACACCTTATGGCCAGTCCGAGCATGTCTTCGATTTCGCAAGTGCATTAATCGAAGTCGAACAATTGGACTCGCTTTTGTTCGTATCGCATTTGCCTTTGGTCGGTTATCTGACTTCAGAGTTTGTAAAAGACATGACACCACCGATGTTTCCTACATCAGGGCTAGTGTGCATTGAATATGATTTACAAACACAAAATGGTGAAGTGCTTTGGCATATTACGCCATAAGTGTCTAAACCAAAATAAGCGTTTGCAAATTAGAGACAGAATAAGAAAGGCAGGAGATCCCTGCCTTTTCGTTTCGTCGTGTCTACAGCAAGCCTGTTACTTTTCAGGAATAGAAAGCAACACTAACAACGCACCATCACCACCAAATTCTAGTGGCGCTTGGTGAAAAGCCATAACGTCAGGATGCTGTGCTAACCAAAGTGGGGCTTTCTGTTTCAGGATGTGTTTCCCAATACCATGTTGCACACACGCACAATGAATCTCGTTTTTGATGCAATAGGCTATCATCGCACCAAGCTCGCGTTTTGCTTCTTGCTGTGTCATGCCGTGCATATCGAGGAACACGTCCGGTACATACACGCCACGACGTAGACGTTTGACTTCATAAGTGGAGACGTCGTCACGTGCATAACGAGTTGGACCTTCATCGTTTAATAGAGGGACAAACTCGTCTGAAAAGTAAAATTCAGAGTCACTCGCTTCACGGTTGGAGCGCTTGATTTCTTTTTGCTTAGTATTTTTTTTTGGTTGCTGGATTATGGTATCCTGTCGCAACTTTTTTACGCCCTGTACTGCTTCCTGAAACAAGGCGAAATCGTCATCGTTCTCGGTGTCTTTTTTGCTCATTAGGTAAACAATTTCATTAATAAACTTTATTGGCAGTATTGTAGCGCTTTTCGGAGGCAATTTTGGATAAGATTTTTGTAGAAGAAGCGGTATCGGAGCTGCATACCCTTCAAGATATGATTCGTTGGACGGTAAGCCGCTTTAATGCAGCGAACCTGTTTTACGGTCATGGTACTGATAATGCGTGGGATGAAGCAGTTCAGCTTATCCTGCCAACCTTATACTTGCCGATTGATGTGCCTCCGCACGTATTGAACTCTCGCCTAACGACAAGCGAGCGTCTGCGTATTGTTGAGCGCGTAGTAAAACGCATCAACGAGCGTACGCCAACAGCATACCTAACAAACAAAGCATGGTTCTGCGGTCTTGAGTTCTTCGTTGATGAGCGTGTACTTGTGCCACGTTCTCCTATCGGCGAATTGATTCAAGCGGAATTCCAACCTTGGTTGGTGGAAGAGCCTACGCGCATCATGGACCTATGTACGGGTTCTGGTTGTATCGCGATTGCTTGTGCGCACGCTTTCCCTGAAGCAGAAGTGGATGCGATCGACATCTCTACAGATGCTCTACAAGTGGCTGAGCAAAACGTACAAGATCATGGCATGGAGCAGCAAGTGTTCCCAATTCGCTCTGATTTGTTCCGTGATCTTCCAAAAGAGAAATACAATCTAATCGTGTCCAACCCACCATATGTGGATGAAGAAGACATGAACAGCCTGCCAGATGAGTTCACGCATGAGCCTGAGCTTGGGCTAGCTGCGGGTACGGATGGTCTAAAACTAGTGCGTCGTATTCTTGCTAACGCGCCAGATTATCTAACAGATAACGGCATTCTTATTTGTGAAGTCGGCAACTCAATGATTCATATGATGGAACAGTACCCAGAGATTCCATTTACTTGGATTGAGTTCGAGAACGGCGGTCATGGCGTGTTTATGCTAACGCGTGACCAGCTGGTTGAGTGTGCAGAAGAGTTTAAACTGTACAAAGACTAATAGAGTCTTGCACTAAACATCAAAACACCGAGCTTTATGCTCGGTGTTTTTTTATGCATACCTCGCCGATATTAACTCTTTACATCAAAACGTAATAAAGCCACTATGAATCCACGAAGAATTGGAAAGCAGCTATGCTCTGTTTTGAGAGAGCGTGGCGATAAAAACTTGAGGAAGTAATGGCAGGAAACAGTATCGGACAACATTTCCGAGTGACGACATTCGGGGAAAGTCACGGTATCGCACTGGGATGTATCGTAGACGGATGTCCTCCGGGGTTGGAAATTACAGAAGCAGATCTACAAATCGATCTCGACCGCCGTCGTCCAGGCACATCACGTTACACCACACAACGTCGTGAACCGGATGAAGTTAAAATTCTTTCTGGCGTTTTTGAAGGCAAAACCACGGGCACATCGATCGGTTTGCTAATTGAAAACACCGATCAGCGCTCAAAAGACTACTCTGACATCAAAGATAAGTTCAGACCGGGTCATGCTGATTACACTTACCACCAAAAATATGGCATCCGCGACTATCGCGGTGGCGGCCGTTCTTCAGCTCGTGAAACCGCAATGCGTGTGGCTGCTGGTGCAATCGCGAAGAAATACTTAAAAGATGAGTTTGGTGTTGAGATTCGTGCTTACTTGTCACAAATGGGTGATGTATCTATCGACAAGGTAGATTGGAACGAAATCGAGAACAATGCATTCTTCTGCCCTGATGCTGACAAAGTAGAAGCATTTGACCAACTTATCCGTGACCTGAAAAAAGAAGGCGACTCTATTGGCGCAAAAATCCAGGTTGTGGCAACTAACGTGCCTGTTGGTCTTGGGGAACCCGTATTTGACCGTTTGGATGCAGACATCGCGCACGCACTAATGAGCATCAACGCGGTGAAAGGCGTGGAAATCGGAGACGGCTTTGATGTGGTAAACCAAAAAGGCAGTCAACACCGTGATACGCTTGCTCCTGAAGGTTTTGGTAGTAATCATGCGGGTGGCATTCTTGGTGGTATCTCGACTGGTCAAGACATTGTCGCAAACATTGCGCTTAAGCCAACATCAAGTATCACTGTGCCGGGTGAGACCATCACAAAAGAAGGTGAACCAACTCAGTTGATCACCAAAGGTCGTCATGACCCATGTGTGGGTATTCGTGCTGTGCCTATCGCAGAAGCGATGCTGGCTATTGTGGTGATGGATCATTTACTACGCCACCGTGGTCAAAACCATGGCGTAACAACTGAAACACCGAAGATTTAAGAGCTTTGTGTCATTCCAGCGAGCTATAGCGAGACTAGGAATCTAATTTCAGCACGATGAAAAGAGAAAGAAACATCTCTGACAACAGAGTGCTCGGATAATAGATCCTGAATCATGCTCCTTCGTCGCTGTTCAGGATGACTGAATGTAAAATTATGCCACTCACTGAATCGCGGGTGGCACAATTTTATCAGGCAACCTTTTTTGTTTAAGTAGTTTTTGCTTAATGGAGTGAGCTTTCGGTTTCCAAATGGAAAGAAGGCAGACGCCACTTAAAGCGTACCGCGGCCATACGCAGCATGTAACCAGTAACCAGTGTAATAATAGTGGCAGTGACATCGGGAACATTGAATTCTAATAGCGCTAAGTACATTCCTGATGCGATAAGAGCGACAGAAGCGTAAAGCTCTTCATGCAGTACCAATGGTGTTTGGCGACAGATTAAGTCACGAAGTAGCCCACCGAATACACCAGTTACTAACGCTGAAACCATACAAATACCAGGGTGCAAGCCCATGCCCATCGCAATTTTTGTTCCGATGATACTAAACACGATTAAACCTAATGCATCGAGGCGAATGAACAGACCTTTCAGCTTAATCACCCATTTCGCTAAACCTGTTGTTAGCACACCTGCAACACACGTAATTGCAAGGAACTCTGGGTTTTTTACCCAACCAAGAGGGTAGTGGCCTAATAGAATGTCACGTACGGTGCCACCACCAATGGCCGTTGCGCTGGCCACCAACATAACACCAAACCAGTCCATCTTTCTTCTACCAGCACTTAACGCACCTGTCATGGCTTCAGCCGTGATACCAATGATATACAACACACTTAGCAACATAGGGAAACACTCAACGTAAAAAGTCACTACGTTCTACGAGAATCAGCGTAGGCGAAGTAACAACACTTACAAACGGTTCTATCTTTCTTAAAAAGTGATTAAAACCAGCAACATGCTTGTAATCAAACGGCTTAAAAATAGCGGTTTGAACGGCATCAAAATAAGGCGAGAGTGTAGTGGTAAATAAGTACGCTGACGAATGAGAAATTGTATGGAGAAAGCGACCTTCAGATAAATTCAACTAATAACCAAAAATGTGGGGGTGCCTTTACCTCATAACTAAAAACAGCGACAATATGCAGCGCATGTCAAACTGAAGTACAAACTCGACGATGACCCACGAATACCAAGACTTAATCACCATTTTTAATGACACCTTTTTAGAACAATTTAATACGAAATTAGAGTTAGGTGGTGATGAGCCTATTTATCTTCCTGCTGATGATGAACACCCCCATCATCGGATTATTTTTGCTCGGGGTTTTTACGCCTCTGCTTTACACGAGATTTCGCATTGGTGTGTGGCTGGTCCAGAGCGTCGTTTGCTGGAAGATTTTGGCTATTGGTATGAACCCGATGGGCGAACAGCAGAAGTTCAAGCGGAGTTTGAGAAAGTTGAAGTGCGACCTCAAGCTTATGAATGGATTCTGGCACAAAGCGCTGGCTTCCCTTTTACGGTGAGTTGTGACAATCTACACGGCGATTTTGAACCAGATAGGCTCGGCTTTATGCAAAAAGTACATAAAGAAGTGCTGGGTATTTTGGACGTAGGCTTGCCTTTGCGAGTGAAAATGCTTTCTGATGCCCTGCGCGCATTTTATCAAACTAAGCCACTGGAAGCGTCGGACTTTTGCGTTAAATAACCATTAATAACCTCAGAGATACACCATGATTATTGAATTTGAAGAAAAACTACTGGAACTGATTGATGCTCGAATTGAAACAGCATCTGACGATGAATTGTTTGCTGGTGGTTATTTACGTGGTCACATCTCTTTGTCTGCGGCGTCTTGTGAAGAAGAAGGGATTAGCGATATTACTGAGCTGAAGTCACGCATTGAGAGCAGCTTAGAAGATGCGCGTACCGAGTTAAGCCCGGCCGATCGCGTAATTGTCAGTGATTTGTGGCAAGAGCTCCAGGCTCAGGCTTAATCCCTAAGCAGCGTTCTCCCTTTATTTAATCCTAGTAATTTACTACTTCGAAAAATTCGAACCTCTCCATAAAATTTTTGTGGTTGTAGCGAAACTGTTCAACTTTTATTCTGATCAGCATAAGATGTGAACAAAGGATTACAACCATGAAAATTGTCGCATTTGGTGCATCTACCAGCTCTACCTCAATCAACAAACTACTTGCTACATACGCAGCAAATCAAGTCGAAGGCGCTCAAGTGAATGTTCTAGACTTAAACGATTATCAAGCGCCAATGTTTAGCGAGGACAAAGAGAAAGAAATAGGTCAAGCTGAAGGGGCTGTCGCGTTTTTACGTGACTTGGCGGAGGCTGACGCTCTCGTTGTTTCCTTCGCAGAGCACAACGGTTCGTACCCAGCGGCCTATAAAAACTTGTTCGATTGGGCGACGCGCATTGAGCGTAATGTATTTCAAAACAAACCTGTCGTTTATTTAGCAACTTCCCCAGGTCCCGGTGGTGCACAAAGTGTTCTTGCGGCGGCGACAGGTTCTGCTCAATTTTTTGGCGCGGATGTAAAGGCATCGTTATCTGTGCCGAGCTTCTACGAAAATTTTGACGTGGAATCGGGTAAGGTTGTAAACCCAGAAGTGGCAGAGCAAGTGAAACAGGCAGTTGCACTGCTGAAGTAATCTCAGTACGAGCGACTTAATGAGTTAGCGATTCCCGACACGTATCTGTGTCGGGAATTAAAACGAGAGAATACTCTTACAGCTCGGTAATGGCTTTGCCTTTTCTTAGTTTACGAATCCACATTCGACTTGGGTGAAGTTCGGTCAATACATCAACAGGTAATGGCAGCGGGTCCCCACAGATCTGGGAGGCCACCACTTCAGCTAATAATGGTGCAGAGCTCAGTCCACGAGATCCTAAACCTAAGAAGCAGAATAGGTTAGGGTACTGATGAATGGTTTCTACCTCTTCTGCTTTGTGATTTTGCAAGTTGGCGTATTGCGTTTTGATCGTCTCAAAGTCACCCACATTTCCGACAAATGGTAAGTGATCTCGGCTAACACAACGAATACCTTGGCGAGATTGATTACCAGTGATATCTACCTCTTTTGCCCATGTTTGATTCGGTACACATTTCACTAGCTTTTCTGCATTATCTTTTTGGGCGTTTTCATCAAATTCGTAGTCAAGGTGACTGCGGTCGTAGCTTGCACCGATACACAAGTGTTGATTACTTGGGTTAACAGGTGTCATGTAACCGTCGTAACACAACACCGTTTTCAGCTGACTCAGCGTTTCGGTTGCTGGCGCATGACTGACTTGTCCTTTCACCTGCCCCATTGGGAGGGAAGCGGTTTGACTCAATGCCTGGAACTCATGGCCGTTCGCAATCACAACCGTTGAGTGCTCAAATGTTTGACCACTCGCCGTTAGTAGCCAGAGCTGACGCTTTTCATCCCAATCTAATGCCTCAACATGGTGTTCAAACTTCGTTGAGAGTAACGACGTCTGCTCCAATTGTTTAATTAACCCGCGAGTTAACTCGGCAGGGCACAGCCACCCTCCCATTGGGTAGTGCACAGACGCCATATCAATAGGTAACCCGATAGTGTTCGCAGTTTCCTCGGCGGACAGCTTTTGAATGAGCTCTGGAGTGAAGTTACCCGCAAGCATTTTCTCCAGTTTGTCTGTGGATTTGTCATCCCACATCAACTGAGTTACGCCACACCAGTCATGATCAAAATCGATCTCTTGTGCTGCTTGTTCAACAAACTGACGTGCGAACAAAAATGCAGGAGCAAACACTCGTGAAACACCCGTGTGCGGGCCATTAAGCAGCGGATAAACGGCTCCTTGTCGATTGCCTGAAGCTCCTTTGGCTGGTTGTTTGTCTTTACAGTAAAGGGTGACGTTTTGGCCACGACGAACTAACGTTTTCGCTAACGCCGCGCTGGCTATACCACCACCAATGATGGCAATCGAATCAAGATTGCTAGATGCTGTGCGATTGAACCAAGGGAGATGGTTCGACTGCTTTTCACGTTGCTCCATAGAGCCGGCGATCATTTCTCGCTTAGTGCCGAAACCTTTCACCTTTTTCATTGTAAAGCCAGCTTCGTTCAAACCACGACGTACAAAGCCTGCTGCGGTAAACGTGGCAACTGTACAATCTTGCTTGGCTAGCTTTGCCATGTTGTTGAACAGGCCTTGGTTCCACATCTCTGGGTTTTTGCTTGGCGCGAATCCATCTAAGAACCAAGCATCAATCAAACCTTGTTCGTTGTATGGGACTTGCGGCATGCAGTCTTTAATGTCACCAAACCAAAGGTCGAGTGTGATTGCGCCGTCTTCTAAAACAATGCGATGACACTCCGGCACAGCGGCAGGGTAGTGCTTTTGTAACTTTTCCGCGTATTCAGCTAGCTCAGGCCAAGCTTCATGCGCCTTCTTTAAATCGGCTTTGCTTAATGGGTATTTTTCAAAGCTAATAAAATGCAGCTCTTTCAATGTTGCGTCCGGATGCTGACGACGAAACTCACTAAACCACTGGCATACTGCTAAGAAGTTTAATCCCGTGCCAAATCCTGTTTCACCAATGACAAAACGTCTTTGGTCAAATTCCTGCCATCTTTCTGGGAGATGATTTTGTTTTAAGAAAACGTAGCGTGTCTCTTCAAGACCGTTTACGTTAGAGAAGTAAACATCATCAAATTGGTCTGAAACCGGAGTACCAGCTTCGTTCCAACCAAGTTCTGCGTTTTTTATTGAAGTCATAATGGTGCAAATTTGTGATTTGGCGCGGTAAGAATGGGGCGATTGTACGAATTTATGGGAAAGCTGACCACTTTTGTTGACTATCTTAGTTATCATCTAGCGGATTTTTGAATTATAGGAATGTCATAATGAAACGAGTCGTAATCACCGGTATGGGTATTGTTTCAAGTATCGGTAACAACGTCGAAGAAGTTCTAGCGTCTCTTAAAGCGGGCAAATCTGGCATCACTGCATCTGAGCAGTTCAAAGAACACGGTCTTCGTTCGCAAGTATGGGGTGACCTAAAAATCAACCCGGCGGAACACATCGACCGTAAGCAGATGCGCTTTATGGGTGATGCGGCTGCTTATGCATACCTATCAATGGAGCAGGCAATCGCAGACGCTGGTCTTACAGAAGAGCAGGTTTCAAACGATCGTACCGGTATCGTTGCAGGTTCTGGCGGTGCTTCTGCATACAATCAAACGGTAGCGACAGACACGATGCGTGCAAAAGGCGTAAAGCGAGTTGGTCCTTACATGGTTCCTCGTACTATGTCTTCTACTGTTTCTGCTTGTCTTGCTACGCCATTTAAGATTCGTGGCGTGAACTACTCAATGAGCTCTGCATGTGCAACATCTGCACACTGTATCGGCCATGCTATGGAGCTTATTCAACTAGGCAAACAAGATATTGTTTTTGCTGGTGGCGGCGAAGAGCTAGATTGGTCTCAAACTATGATGTTTGATGCGATGGGCGCACTGTCAACCAAATACAATGACACGCCAGACAAAGCATCTCGCACATACGATGCAGACCGTGACGGTTTTGTTATCTCGGGCGGCGGCGGCATGCTGGTTATTGAAGAACTAGAGCACGCACTGGCACGTGGCGCGAAAATCTACGGTGAAATCGTAGGTTACGGTGCGACATCAGATGGCTACGACATGGTAGCGCCATCAGGTGAAGGCGCAATTCGTTGTATGAAGATGGCGATGCAAGACGTTGATGGTGTGGATTACATCAACACGCACGGTACATCGACACCAGTTGGTGACGTGAAAGAGCTTGGTGCTATCCAACAATTGTTTGGTGAGAACAGCCCTGCAATCTCTGCAACAAAAGCAATGACTGGCCACGCACTCGGCGCAGCGGGCGTGCACGAAGCAATTTACTCAACACTTATGCTAGACAAAAACTTCATTGCTCCAAGCATCAATATTTCAAACTTGGACGAAGCAGCACAAGGTCTGGACATCGTGACAGAAGCACGTGATGCAGAGCTAACGACCGTAATGTCAAACAGCTTTGGCTTTGGCGGCACAAACGCAACTTTGGTTATTAAAAAGTACCAAGGTTAACTGAATTTGTTGGCGCCTTGCGAGAGTACTGTAAACGCCAACAATCCAGTTTCCAGAGCTTGATCAGTCACACTGATCGAACAGACGCAGACTCTATCCCATGGAGAGCGGGATAGGATCCTTTTGTTCTGGAACTTTGCCCGGCTATTTAGCCGGGCTTTTTCTTTTCTCTGTTTCTGCTTTTCTCTAGGCTTCCCGTCAATCGATTCTATAGGAGTTACCTCCTTGAGGTTTATTGGTGTTATATCTTGAGATTTTTCGGGAAAAGGGCACAATCGCTTTAGTTTCGCATCTTGCGAATAAACGAACTCTTACAAATGGATGTTAGAACGCTGGCGCTATGAAAATTATTGTTGATGAAAATATGCCGTATGCTGAAGAACTATTCAGCCAACTCGGTAACGTAATTCTAAAACCAGGTCGTACACTGACCGCCGATGATTTAGTGGATGTTGATGCCCTAATGATTCGCTCAGTCACCAAAGTGAATGCTGACCTGATCAGCAAAGCAAACAAGCTGAAGTTTGTTGGTACGGCCACGGCAGGCATGGATCATGTTGACCAAGCACTCTTAAAAGAGAAAGGCATTTTCTTCACTGCGGCGCCAGGGTGTAACAAAGTGGGTGTGGCGGAATACGCGTTCAGCGTGATGATGGTGCTCGCTCAGCAACAAGGTTTCTCGGTATTTGACAAGACGGTAGGTATTATTGGTGCAGGCCAAGTAGGTAGCTACCTAGAGAAATGTTTGAAAGGCATGGGTATTAAAGTTCTCATCAATGACCCATTCAAACAAGAGGCTGGTGATCCTCGTAGCTTTACTCCGTTGACAGAACTGATTGAAAGCTCAGGCATCATTACACTACATACGCCAATCACCAAAGATGGCCCATACCCAACGCATCATTTGATTGATGAGAAGGTGTTAAATGGTCTCCGCAGCGATCAAATTTTGATTAACGCGGCTCGAGGTCCCATCGTTGACAACGCTGCTTTGAAGCAACGTCTTTTGAAAAATGATGGCTTTACAGCGGCACTCGACGTATTTGAATTTGAACCAGAGGTTGATATGGAGCTTCTGCCTCTGCTAGCATTCGCAACCCCTCACGTTGCAGGCTACGGCTTGGAAGGGAAAGCTCGCGGTACAACGATGATTTTCAACAGCTACTGTGAGTTCTTAAATAACGAATTACGTGCGCATGCCAGCGATTTACTGCCAACCGCGCCTGTTCCTACTATGGTATTGGACAGAGCTTGGGACGAAGCAACACTGCATAACATCACGCAGTTAATCTATGATGTGCGTAGAGATGACGCTCTTTTCCGCCGTGAAATCAGTAAGCCAGGCGCTTTTGACCTGATGCGTAAAAACTACTGGGATCGCCGTGAATACAGCGCTGTCACGCTAGTGGGTAACAAAACATGTAACCTTGCTCCATTAGCAGAACTAGGTTTTCAGATTGAGGTAAGTCAATGAGCCAGCAATATAATGTTGCCATTTTAGGTGCGACCGGTGCGGTCGGTGAAACAATTTTGGATGTGCTTCAAGAGCGCAAATTCCCAGTAGGCGAAATCTTCCTACTCGCGAGTGAGCGCAGCGAAGGCAAGACTTACCGCTTCAATGGTAAAACTGTACGCGTTCAAAACGTAGAAGAGTTTGATTGGTCTCAAGCGCATATCGCACTGTTTTCTGCTGGTGGTGAGCTATCAGCCAAGTGGGCTCCAATTGCCGCTGATGAAGGCGTGATTGTTATCGACAATACATCACACTTCCGTTACGAGTACGACATTCCTCTTGTTGTGCCAGAAGTAAACCCAGAAGCGATTGCAGAGTTTCGTAACCGTAACATCATTGCGAACCCGAACTGTTCAACCATCCAAATGCTGGTGGCACTAAAACCAATTCACGATGCGGTGGGTATTGAGCGTATTAACGTATCAACTTACCAATCGGTGTCTGGTGCAGGCAAAGCGGGTATCGATGAGCTAGCAGGTCAAACGGCGAAGCTGCTAAACGGTCTGCCTGCAGACAAGAAGCAATTCTCTCAACAGATCGCGTTTAACTGTATTCCACAAATCGATCAAATGATGGAAAACGGCTACACCAAAGAAGAAATGAAAATGGTGTGGGAAACACAGAAGATCTTTAACGATCCATCAATCACAGTCAATCCAACGTGTGTACGTGTTCCTGTATTCTACGGTCACGCAGAAGCACTTCACATTGAGACTCGTTCACCTATCGATGCACAAGAAGTCGTTAACTTGCTTGAACAAACTGACGGTATCGAAGTGTTCCACGGTGAAGACTTCCCTACACAAGTTCGCGATGCGGGCGGTAAAGACCATGTAATGGTTGGCCGTATCCGTAACGATATCAGCCATCATAGCGGAGTAAACCTGTGGGTTGTTGCTGATAACGTGCGTAAAGGCGCGGCAACTAACGCGGTGCAAATCGCAGAAGTTCTGATCCGCGATTACTACTAAGTCGTTTACAATTCATTTCAAAGCCTCGCACAGTGCGAGGCTTTTTTGTACGAACGAAACAAAATAGTGTGAGATTAGTACGAATATGGCGAGAGCCACACATTTTTTATTCTCAACGCTATAGTTTTGCATGCGATATCCGATATATTTAACCGATCACCATTTCAAATTGTATTTAGCACAAAACTGAGCCTTCTATGCGTCAAAATTATAAGCGTTTGTTAGCAGCCCTTGTGTTGATGAGCGCGACTCAGACATCATCAGTGGTTCAAGCCGAAGGAATTCGTCTTGTTGGACCGTCTGGTGAAGTGCAATCATCTCCGAGCTATGCTGAAGATATTGAGCGAGCATTACCTGCTCCTCCTGCGAATACTCAACCGTCACGTTTCTTTGGTCCGACTGGTGAAAATCAAACACTATGGTCGATCGCTTCAGAATTACGACCTTCACGCGGTGTTACCGTTCAACAAACGCTTCTTGCCATTTACCGAATTAACCCTCAAGCGTTTGAGAACCAAAACATTCATGAATTGATCCCAGGTAGTCGGCTACGAGTACCTTCTCTAGAGCAAGTGCAAAGCGCGACCACAGCGCAAGCTGTTGCGATTATGAAGGCGCATGAAGCTAAGTTAAAACAGCCGAAGCCGACAAATAGAGCGACGCCAGCACAACGAGTCACCGAGCAACCAAAGCCACAAATTAAAGTAGAACCCAAGCCTGCGGCTAAGCGAGAGACAGTGGCAGCAACGGAGCCAAAACCAACTCCGAAAACAATACCCGTCATCCCTGCGCCACCAGTAACCACCTCTCCGCAGGGTGAAAAGCAGGTCAGTGCGCTAAAGGACAAACTTCAAGGCTCACAAAGTGAATTAGAGTCATTAGAAGAGAAGAACCATCGTCTTCGATTGATGCTGTCAGAAGTGCAAAGCGAAGTCGAAACTTTGAAAAGCGAGCTGAATGACGAAGAACGCATTCGCTCAGAAGTCGAGAAACTGCTTGCTGAAGAGCGCCAGCGCCTTGCTGAACAACAGCGCATGCAACCAAGCACCATGGACAAAATTTTGTCTAATGGTTGGCTTGTTGGTCTTGCGGCATTAATTCCTGGTGCTTTGATTGCGTTGCTAGTTGTTATGCTGCTTGGTCGACGCTCTAAAGCGAAAGAGGAAGAAGCGGCTGCGCAGGAACAGCAAAACGTTGATCCTCTTGCGGCGCCAATCGGTTTAGCGGCGGCGGATGAGCTGGATGAAGAGCTCACGCTTGATGATGAATTGTTTGCAGATGAAGATATCAACGCACAGTCTTTACAAGAAGAGAAGCCAGATTTAGAAGAAGACGTCTTTGCTAACCTCGACGATGAAGAACTTGATTTCAATCTGGAAGGGGACGATGACCCATTTGCAGATATTGGCGATGACGGCGACCTAGATGTTGGTCTGGATGAGTTTGAATCATCGAACAATGGTATCCAAGTCAACGGCGAAGAAAAAGCGCTTGGTTTAGAAGAAATGGAGCGAGCCTTAGATGAGGTTGCTCCAGAACTAGAAGTGCTCGATGACGATGAGTCTGGCTTCGATCTTTCGGATGATGCGAATGAGAAATCAGACTCGCTTTCAGACGACGCATTTGCCGAGTTACTTGCAGCCGATGAGCCGTCAGAAGAGTTACCAAGTGACACTGTCGACCAGGATATGCTTGATGACTTGTTTGCTGAACTTGGCAACGATGACTTCGATTTAGATACTGATGAGCCTGAGTTAAAACAGCCCGTTTCGGATGATGACTTTAGTGTAGGAGAGGCATCTGACGACGATATCGATAAGCTATTGGCCCAGTATGAACAACCGGCTAGCGAATCGGAAGTTCGAGAAGCTGACGCCAATGAAGGTCCTGTTCTAGATGAAAACAGTACAGAGCTACTCGATGAACTCATTGATTTTGATGAAGATGACACAGACGAGTTTGATCCACTAAACGAGCTAGAAGCAATCTCTGGTTTTGAAGGTGATGACTCGATCGAAGAGTTAGACGCAGATAGCACAGACTTACTGGATGAACTCATTGATGATGTTACCGCTGAACTTGATGAAGAGACTGAAGCTGATTTAGATCCGTTTGATGATCTGATTCGAGAGGACGAGAGCCCAGAGCAGAATAAATCGGAAGAGGAAGAATTACTGAAATCACTTGGTTTTGGTGAGCCAGACGCCGACGAAAAGCCATCTTCCGTAGTTGAGTCAGAACAAACTCATGAAGATCAGGACATTGAGTCTGGGTTGGACATCGACGCTTTATTAAGTGAAAGCCAGCCAGACACGCAACAAGCTGTAGAAGATCAACCATTAACCGAGCCAGAAGCTACTTCAGAGCCATTTAGCAGCGATGAATTTCTTGGTGATTTAGAGGACCTCTCACCAGAGAATGATCCTTTAATGAGCGAGCTAGACGACCTATTTGAGTCAGACAGTGAAGAGCTTCTGCCAACAGAACAAGAAAAAGCGGATTTTTCTGCTGAACTTGACGCTCTATTTGATAGTGAAGACGATTTACCGCAGCAAGTTGAAAAAACACAAGCGGAGATAGAGGAAGTTTCATCACTACAACAAGAGGCTACCGATACTGATTCAACACAAGAACCATCCGTGGAGTCCGATGCTGAGGTACAGCCTCACGTTGAGCAAGAGGAAGACATTCCAGCCTTCACGCCGACACCAAATACAATAGAAAATGAATTCGGTGTTCCACAAGAAGAAGATTGGCTACTGGATGAGCCTGAATTGGAGCCGGAAACTGAGTCGACCAACGATTCAGAAGAAGAATTCAATTTTGACGAGCTGGATCTTCCTGAGTTTAGTGAAGAAGACGCATTGGCGTCTATGGCGGATGAGCCGGAGTTAGAAACGTCCGAGTCCGTTAAACCAGAGCAAGTCGAAGCTGACTTACCAACCGAGTCCGAAAAAGAGTTCAATTTTGATGAGCTGGATCTTCCTGAGTTTAGTGAAGAAGACGCATTGGCGTCTATGACGGATGAGCCGGAGTTAGAAACGTCCGAGTCCGTTGAGCCAGAGCAAGTCGAAGCTGACTTACCAACTGAGTCCGAAGAAGAGTTCAATTTTGATGAGCTCGATTTGCCAGAGTTTAGTGAAGAAGACGCATTGGCGTCTATGGCGGATGAGCCGAAGTTAGAAACGTCCGAGTCCGTTAAACCAGAACAAGTTGAAGCCGACTTGTCAGCTGAGTCCGAAGAAGAGTTCAATTTTGACGAGCTGGATCTTCCTGAGTTTAGTGAAGAAGACGCATTGGCGTCTATGGCGGATGAGCCGAAGTTAGAAACGTCCGAGTCCGTTAAACCAGAGCAAGTCGAAGCTGACTTACCAACCGAGTCCGAAGAAGAGTTCAATTTTGACGAGCTGGATCTTCCTGAGTTCAGTGAAGAAGATGCACTGGCGTCTATGGCTGGCGAACCTGCGTTAGAAACGTCCGAGTCCGTTGAGCCAGAACAGGTTGAAGCCGACTTGCCAGCTGAGTCCGAAGAAGAGTTCAATTTTGATGAGCTCGATTTGCCAGAGTTCAGCGAAGAAGATGCCTTGGCGTCGATGGAAGAAGAGCCAGAATTACCGAGCTCTGAGACTGCAGATATAGAACCAATCTCCGGTGAGGATGAGGAGTTAAGTTTTGACGACCAAGATCTTCCAGAGTTCAATGAGGAAGATGTTCTCGCGTCAATGAACGAGGGTGCGCCAGAGAGTCCTAAGGTTGAAGCAGAGACATCGAGACCAGCTATTCAAGCCGATAACGATCATGATGCTTTGTTTGAAGTCTTTGCGCAGCAAAACGGCTTTGATACTGACCCAGAAGTGCAGCCAACAGCGACAGAGGGTGAGCCGCTCAGTAATTTGGATGATGAATCATCAATGGCTAACCTTCTTGCGGAAGACGCAAACTCAGAAGTATTTGAAGGCAAACTAGACAGTGACACCATCGCAAGTGCAGGTATGGATTTTGAAACCATGCTTGATGTTGGAGATGATTGGGATGGTTTTAAACCCGCTGCTGATAACGTAAGTTCTACTGAAGAAGTGCCTGAGGACCAGCGTGATGTTTGGAATTCGAGTGATGCACTAAGTCAGCCAGAGATCGCGCAAGAAAACTGGGCAGAGCAAAGCGACTTGGATGACTTCGACCCGAAGAAAAATCAATTTATGACGATTGATGAATTGATGGCTCAGGTCGACAGAGAAGGTGGTGAGTTCGAAGAAGAAGACCTTAAGCTCGATGTCGGATTGAACGAGTTTCCAGATGTTATCGGTGAGATCGGCGATATTGACGTAGATAACAATGCTGAAGCAGCTGGGAAACTGGATTTGGCTAAAATCTATCTCGAGATGAACGATTCTCAAGGGGCGATTAAACTACTAGAAGAGGCGATTGTTTACGGTGAGGATGATATTCGCCGCGAAGCAAAAAGCCTGATTGACGCCATTAATGGCCGATAAACCGAAACAAAAGGGTAGCGTTTGCTACCCTTTTTGTGTCCCGTTAGTAGGATGCTACCTTTATGTCACCCTTGGTGAAACTGGCAACTTGAGGTGACTTGAGTATATACTTCCCGCCCCATTTTAGAGTTCGAAGGTTAAGATGAGAATCGCATTAGGTATCGAGTACAACGGTACAAACTACTTTGGTTGGCAGCGCCAAAGAGAAGTGAAAAGTGTCCAAGAAGAGCTAGAGAAAGCATTGTCCGTCGTCGCTAATCACCCAGTTGAAGTTCAGTGTGCTGGTCGGACAGACGCAGGCGTGCATGGCACGGGACAAGTTGTGCACTTTGATACCAACGTTACTCGAAAAATGGTAGCTTGGACCATGGGCGCAAACGCGAACATGCCGAGCGATATAGCGGTTCGTTGGGCTCAAGAAGTTTCAGATGATTTCCATGCAAGATTCTCAGCGACAGCGCGCCGTTATCGTTACATTATTTTCAATCATGCTTTACGTCCAGGCATCCTAAACTCGGGGGTTAGTCACTATCATGGTGAGCTCGACGAGAAAAAAATGCATGAAGCAGGGCAGTTCCTACTTGGCGAAAATGATTTTACGTCGTTTCGCGCGGCGCATTGTCAGTCTCGCAGCCCATTTCGAAACTTGATGCATCTGAACGTTACGCGCCATGGGAACTATGTGGTTATTGATATTAAAGCTAATGCGTTCGTGCATCATATGGTTCGTAATATCACGGGTAGCTTGATAAAAGTTGGACGTGGCGAAGAGAGTCCTGAATGGATCAAGTGGTTATTAGAAGCCAAAGATCGCAAACTAGCGGGTGCGACAGCGAAAGCGGAAGGTCTGTACCTGGTAGATGTAGACTACCCAGAAGAGTTTGGGTTACCTGAAGTGCCGATCGGTCCACTGTTTTTACCAGATAATTTGAACTAATTTTACAAACTTATTTCAAAATATCGGTAGTGTTTACATTGAATGTGAACGGAAAACATACGCTATTTACGATATCAAAAATAGGTACAACCAGTTTTTTATCTACAGTAGCTGCAAGATATGGTTTAATCCGTCGGTATTATGTCGAATTTATATCTTTCGCAATGAAGCGGAAGAGTTGAGAGAAAAGGTCTTCCATGAGTTGGCTTGAAAAGATTTTAGAGAAAAGCAATCTAGTAAGTTCACGCAAAGCTTCTATCCCAGAAGGTGTGTGGACTAAATGTACCTCTTGTGAACAGGTTTTATACCATGCTGAACTAGAGCGTAACTTAGAAGTTTGTCCAAAGTGTAACCATCACATGCGTATGAAAGCGCGTCGTCGTTTGGAAACATTTTTAGATGAAGGTAATCGAGTTGAATTAGGTTCTGAACTTGAGCCACAGGATAAACTGAAATTTAAAGATTCTAAACGATACAAAGAGCGTATCTCTGCTGCACAAAAAAATAGCGGTGAGAAAGATGCGCTAGTTGTGATGCAGGGTGAATTGCTTGGTCTGCCGCTTGTGGCGTGTGCGTTTGAATTCTCCTTTATGGGTGGTTCAATGGGTTCAGTCGTTGGTGCTCGCTTTGTGAAAGCAGTGGATGCAGCCATTGAAAATAACTGTGCGCTTGTTTGTTTCTCAGCAAGTGGTGGTGCTCGTATGCAAGAGGCTTTAATGTCTCTTATGCAAATGGCAAAAACCAGTGCTGCGCTTGAGCGTTTATCAGAAAAAGGTCTGCCGTTTATTTCTGTTCTAACTGACCCTACAATGGGTGGTGTATCAGCAAGTTTGGCTATGTTGGGTGATATCAACATCGGTGAACCTAAGGCCCTCATTGGCTTTGCTGGTCGTCGTGTAATCGAGCAAACTGTACGTGAAGATCTTCCTGAAGGTTTCCAGCGTAGTGAGTTCCTACTTGATCACGGTGCTATTGATATGATCGTTGACCGTCGTGAAATGCGTCAGCGTGTGGGTGGTCTTATCGCTAAGATGACTAACCACAAGTCTCCTTTGGTGGTTTCGGTTAACGAATCTCCAAATGAAGAGCCATATTCTGTACCAGAAGCGGACGAAAAAGGGTAAAGTATCAACTAACATAAAAACCAAAGAATTTAATGGTTAAAGTTAGATGACCCAAAACCCAACTCCTCAAGCCACATCTTCATTAGAGATGTGGCTTGATTATTTAGCAAATATTCATTCCTCAGCAATTGATCTAGGCTTAGACCGTGTCCAAGCGGTAGCAAACAAAGCCAATCTTACCAAACCAGCTCCAACCGTAATCACCGTTGCCGGAACCAATGGCAAAGGCTCAACGTGTGCGTTAATGGAAGCCATTTTACTTGATGCTGGCTATTCAGTCGGTGTTTACAGTTCTCCGCACCTGATTCGTTACAACGAGCGTGTACGCATTAATGGCGTCGATGTTGTAGATGCAAAGCACTGTGAAGCATTCGATTATGTAGAAAAGCAGCGTGGTGATATTAGCCTTAGCCTCTTTGAATTCGGTACACTTGCTGCGCTACGTATTTTCCAAGTAGAGAAAGTTGACGTTGTCTTACTTGAAGTAGGACTTGGCGGTCGTCTAGACGCCACTAACGTTGTTGACCATGATGTTTCTGTTATTACGAGCTTAGCGATCGATCATGTGGATTGGCTTGGTGATGACATCAATGTTATTGGCTTTGAAAAAGCGGGCATTTACCGTTCAGGGAAGCCAGCAATTTGTGGTCAACCAACGCCACCAGCGACCGTGGCGGCTCATGCTGACGATATTGGTTCTGAGTTCTTCCAAGTAGGTATTCAGTACGATTACCAACTAACTGATAATGGTTGGAAATGGAGCAGTGGGGCATTTGAGTTAGAGGATTTACCAATCCCATCGCTACCATTACAAAATGCAGCCACTGCACTGATGGCACTAGGGGCTTCGGAATTGCAAATCACTGACATAAATATTGTCAATGGCTTGAATAATGCGCGTTTGGCGGGGCGTATGCAAGTACTGCATCACGAACCTGAAATAGTCCTTGATGTCGCTCATAACCCGCACTCTGCTGAGTATTTGGTAGAAAGAGTGAAGCAACAATATCTGGGTAAGAATATCCATATTGTGGTTGCAATGCTGCATGACAAGGACATTAAAGCAACCATTGAAGCGCTAACTCCAGTTGCAACACAATGGTATCCAGCGTCGCTTACTGGACCGAGAGCGGCGACCGCTGATGAATTGTGCCAATACTTACCTGATGGGCAAGTTCATTTTGAAAACCCTGTTGACGCCTTCGAGAGTGCGAGAAGCCACGCAAAGGCAGGAGACGTTATTCTGGTGGTTGGCTCATTCCATACCGTCGGAGAGGTATTGGAACATTGGCAATCAAATAATAAATAAGTAAAGGTATTTTGATGGCAAGTAAATTCCAAAGTCGTTTAGTCGGCACCATCATTCTAGTCGCAGTCGGAGTCATTGTTCTTCCCGATGTGCTAGATGGTAAGAAACTGCACTACAAAGAAGAATTTGCCAGTATTCCTATCAAACCAGAACTTGATAGTGATGTGGAAAACTTCGAAATATTAGAGCCAGTGGAAGACGACATTACGTTACCGGATTCTCCGGTTGAAGCTGTAGTGCAAGAACGTGAGGATGCTCAAGTAGCCGTTTCTGAGCCCGAGCCAGTGCCAACATCTAAACCTGAGGTCATCAAACAACCAGAGCAAGTTGAGGTCGTCACTCGTCCGGTTCAAGAGAAAAATCAATATGAAGATTCAGCTTGGATCATTCAGTTGATGGCACTTAAGAATCACGAAAATGCTGTCGCGCTTGTCGCGGATTTGCAAAAGCGTGGTTATCAAGCTCACACAAAGAAAGAAAACGAGTTTACGAGAGTGATTGTTGGCCCTGATGTGTCAAAAAGTAAACTTGAACGACAAGTTCAAGAATTACAAAAAATTACAGGTTCAAAAGGTCAATTGCTTAAATTTAAGCCATTAAATCCATAAGAAAACGTTTGCGTCAGCATTTTTTCTGTTAAAATGCGCGCCAACTTAAGATGAAGAAAAGATGAATTGGATAGATTTTATCATTTTAGGTGTGATCGGATTTTCAGCTCTGATCAGTTTAGTTCGCGGTTTTGCTAAAGAAGCTTTGTCTTTGGTGATTTGGTTCGGAGCGTTTTTTATCTCCAGTAATTACTACGCCAAATTGGCGGTGTACTTCACCAACATCGAAGATGATATGTTTCGTAACGGAGCGGCGATCGCGGCGTTATTTGTCGCAACCTTGGTAGTTGGTGCAGTGGTGAATTACGTCATTGGTCAACTGGTACAAAAAACAGGGCTATCAGGTACGGACCGAATTCTCGGGATTGTATTTGGTGGTCTACGCGGAGTCTTAATTGTTTCTGCGGTGCTGTTTTTTATGGATGCGTTTACTGCATTCCCAAGCTCGGATTGGTGGAAAGATTCACAGTTGATCCCTGAGTTCAGCCGTATCATCGCCCCATTCTTCGAGCATTTACAAGCAACATCAAGTTTTCTGTCTGGCACTATCTAGTAGTGCCAGCTACTGTCGCAAATCGAGGATTAGGACATGTGTGGTATTGTTGGAATCGTGGGCACAACGCCTGTAAACCAGTCTATTTATGACGCGTTAACGGTGTTACAGCATCGTGGCCAAGATGCCGCTGGTATTTGTACCATAGAAAGCAATCGTTTTCGTCTGCGTAAGGCGAACGGTTTAGTCAAGGATGTATTTGAAGCAAGACACATGCAACGCCTGCAAGGCGAGGTCGGAATTGGTCATGTTCGTTACCCTACAGCAGGCAGTTCAAGCGCTTCAGAAGCTCAACCTTTCTACGTAAACTCTCCTTTCGGTATTACACTTGCCCACAACGGTAACTTGACTAACGCCAACGAAGTTCGTCAGAAGCTGTTTGAAAAAGATCGCCGTCATATCAATACCACTTCAGACTCTGAAGTATTACTAAATGTACTGGCGCACGAAATTGACTCAGTAAAAGGAAATGTCACGACCGAAGACGTATTCCGCGCAGTCACCAATGTTCATCGCACAATTCGCGGTGCTTATGCTGTGACCGCCATGATCATTGGTCATGGTATGATTGCATTTCGTGACCCACACGGTATTCGCCCGCTCTGTTTAGGTAAGCGTGAAGTTAACGGCAGAGCAGAGTACATGGTTGCGTCTGAATCGGTGGCATTGGATGCGGTCGGTTTTGATTTCGTCCGTGATGTTGCACCTGGTGAAGCGATTTACGCAACGTTTGACGGTGAGCTTTACACGAAGCAGTGTGCAGATAATCCTAAGCTGAGCCCTTGTATTTTCGAGTTCGTGTACTTTGCTCGTCCAGATTCGTTCATCGATAAAATTTCGGTATACAGTGCTCGCGTTGAAATGGGTAAAAAGCTGGGCGAACGTATTCGTGAAGATTACGCAAACCTTGATATCGATGTTGTCATTCCTATCCCTGAAACGTCTTGCGACATTGCACTGCAAATCGCTCAAGCGATCGATATCCCTTATCGCCAGGGTTTCGTGAAAAACCGTTATGTTGGACGTACGTTTATCATGCCTGGCCAGCAACAACGTAAGAAATCAGTACGTCGCAAGTTGAATGCTATTCGTTCGGAATTCAAAGGTAAGAATGTGTTGCTGGTGGATGACTCTATTGTTCGAGGTACAACGTCAGAGCAGATTATTGAGATGGCTCGTGATTCTGGTGCCAAGAAAGTGTACATGGTCTCAGCGGCTCCTGAAGTTCGTTTCCCGAACGTATACGGCATTGATATGCCAAGTGCTACAGAGCTTATTGCCCATGGCCGTGACAACGATACAATTTGTAAGCAGATTGGTGCCGATGCGCTTATTTATCAACGTCTAGAAGATTTGGTAGAAGCTGTAGGTCTTGGAAATCAAGACATTACTCAGTTCGATACTTCCGTGTTTAACGGTGAATACGTAACGGGTGATATCGACCAACAATACCTAGATTTTTTAGATGGTCTTCGTAACGATGATGCGAAAACACAACTTGAAATCCAACAGGACTTAGCAAACCTAGAGCTTCATAACGAAGGCGCATAGGATGCGCTTTCTTAAGTCGTAAAAAAACCAGAGCTTCGGCTCTGGTTTTTGTTTTCGCTATCTAATTAGTGAATGTTATAAGCGATCACAAAGTCAATAAAGAGGCGAACTTTCTCTGGCAGGTGATCTTTGTGGTTGTAAAGCATATAAATGTCGCGCGGGTTTGCACTCCAATCTGGCAGTACGCGTACCAAATCGCCGCTCTCGATGTACTCTTTGATCATGACATCTGGCATTAGTGTGATGCCTAAACCTTCGGAACAAGCGCTGCGCACCACATTGAGCGCGTTTGCTTGAAAACGACCACGGTCAACATTCACCACAGACTCGCCTTTGCTATTAATCAAGGTCCACTTAATAAGCGGGTACCCTTTTAGCAATGAATGGTTAGAGAGCTCTTCTGCATGATGTGGCGCAGGATTCGAGGTTAGATAGTCAGGGCTTGCAACGAGAATATCCTTCACTTCGCCAATCTTACGCGCGATGAGGCTAGAGTCGCGTTGAGGTCCCACTCGAAAAATTACATCCCATTCAGTAGGGTCAAGCTTGTCCGCATTATTCTCTGTCGTTAGCTCAATGTTGATGTCCGGGTACTGCTTCATAAAGCTGTTGAACATCGGCATCATCATTCGTTTAGTTAAGTTGTAAGGCGCGGATATCTTAATCTTGCCGGATGCTCCTCGGCAGTCGTCAGTGATTTCCTCTGCTGCGGTTGTTAGCCTTTGTAGTAAAGGAGAGCACTCATGGTAAAAACGTTCCCCTGCTTCAGTGAGCGAGAGTTTGCGAGCATGACGGTTCAATAGTCGAAGATTGACAGAGTCTTCTAGCGCTTGAATGCGTCGGGTGATGGTCGCAACCGGGATCATGGTTTTTCGCGAAGTTGCGGTGTAGCTCCCATTTTCGACAACCAGTCGAAACAGGTTTAAGTCATCTAATTTCATATTTCCAGACACATTAAATTACCGATTACGGTTAATTTATAATTAACTTTGTGATCAAAGCTTGCTTTAAGTCAACATGTTGCATCATTTGAACACAGCAACCCTGTTTGAGTAAATACTGTTATACGCCGTAATATTTGTATTAATGCAGTTTCCGAGCTAAGTTTTATAACAAGGCGAAGCGGCCTCAGGTCTTGCTGTGACACGTTTTGCTGGAAGTAAACACAACAAAAATAATGACTTAATAATAAATCTGTTTTTTTGACTGAGCTTTGTGAGGGATAAAGGTATGTTTAAGACTCACAGTCAAACGGCAATGGTCTCGGCACAGGAAGTGATTAATCAAAAACTAATAATGTTGGTGGACGATGATCCAATATTTCGTAAAGTAACCAATGCCTATTTAGAAAGTCAGGGTTTTAAAGTAGTAGAAGCAGAAAACGGCCTAGAAGCGCTTCAACAACTCAGGGAATGCCAACCCGATCTTATCTTATGTGATTTATCGATGCCGGTCTTAGATGGTATCGAGTTCGTCGAAGAAGTTAGTCTCGAATACCCATATATGCCGCTTATCGTGGTATCAGGCACGGATGAAATGTCCGATGTCGCGAAAGCGTTGCGATTTGGTATTAAAGATTTTCTTCCTAAACCGATAGGTAATTATGAGCACCTATCTCAGGCGATAGAGAATACGCTAGAAGATACCGATAGTCACTTCTCAGAACAACGTGACTTTTCAAGTCAGTGGTTTAGAGTTGATGATGGTGGTGAAATCCCAGATGAACAAGAGCTGTATTGGCATCTGGAATATTTACAACAGAATCCGAGTGCGGCAAGAGATTTACTGCAAGCGCTATTGCCAGAGAAGGATGCTGCTCAGGGAGATTGGCGCTGCTCGTACCGTTTATTGCAATCGACGGATGTGATGCCCTTGGTTTTCGATTATCGTTGGTTAATGAATGGTCAATTTGCGTTTTATCTCGTTGATTCTGCTTCCCAAGCTAATGATGGAGTTGCGACGACATTGCTCGTTAGGGCATTGTTTGACGATTATCTCCGTAACTTGAAAAGTTTCAGTGCTGATCTCAAGGACATGGTAGGGATCATTGAAAAAGGAATTGAGTGTTCGGAGTGTGCGGGTGCAGTCAATGCTGTGTTTGGTGTCGCCGACCTCGCTTCATCCTCGGTCTCTATATTGCCTGCGGGTTTAGATAGCCATTGGTCTGACGGAAATACGAATCAACACATCGCAGCAGGTAACCGTTTAGGGGGAGGAAGTATGAAAAACTTCATCACCCGCGATTTACCGCTTAGTGTTGCAGGACAGTTATCTATCGGGTGTTTAGGTTCTTCAAGTTTTAGTTTAAGTATTACCCGGAAATCCCGACTAGTATAATTATGACTTGCAAACCAATAAGCAGCGTCCTGACGCTGCTTATTATCTTTTTAGAACCACCAAAACAACATACGTTTAGCTCAATAACCTTACTTTTTACTGGTGTTTAGATTTGGCTGTTTAATGTATAGTCAGCGCTTAAAACAATAATGACCCATTTGTGCAACGATAATTTAACGCTGTGCCTTGGGAGAAGCAAAGTCAACTAGTGAGAAGACACATCATGGCAGACAAAGATTTTAAAGAGCCTTATAATATTTTTTACTTTTTAGGTTTTATTGCAGTTCTTTTGATCCCAACACTTCCTGCAACGCTAACCTGGCTTCGTGTAATGAATGGTTACGCAGGCTTTTAATCTAGCTATTTTGTACCGGAGTTCACCATTCGTATTAAGCGTTACTTTTTCAATACTGTTGGTGGACTCTGTATTGTGCTCGGCATAGCCGGCATAGCCCTTCCACTTTTACCCACCACACCTTTTATTTTGCTTGCTAGCGCATGTTTTATGCGTGGTAGCCCCGCATTTCATCAATGGTTACATAACCACAAAACGTTTGGACCCATTCTCGACAATTGGCATAAGCATCGGGCTGTTACTTCAAAAGTAAAAAAGCGTGGTGCGATTTTTATTGCGCTTAGTTTCATGGTTTCAATCGTTGTTGTCCCCCTCGTTTGGGTAAAAATTGGTCTTTTAGTGATGCTAATCGTTTTACTCAGCTGGTTTATGCGTCTGCCTGTGATTGAGTTGGTTGCTGACCGAGAAGAAAATCACTAAGATTGTAGAGAATAGTGTGCCCGCTCTTCGAGTGGGCGTTTGTATTTTCAGCGCCTGTGACTTTTAAGAAAATAAGCACATAGCGGTGAAAACCTATTGTTCGTTGCCCTCGTGATACTGCGATTAGAGAGGGCGATGAGCCAATCTAAGTAAATCGGTATTATGACTACAGAAACAATTTCACTGATCAAATCTAGCATCAAAAGCATCCAAGACTACCCAAAGCCAGGCATTCTATTTCGTGATGTGACGAGCCTTCTTGAAGACGCGAAAGCATACCAAGCGACGATCAACTTACTTGTTGAACGTTACAAAGATATGGGCTTTACCAAGGTTGTGGGTACGGAAGCTCGTGGCTTTCTATTTGGCGCGCCTTTAGCGCTTGAGCTAGGTGTTGGTTTTGTACCAGTGCGTAAACCAGGCAAGCTACCACGCCCTACTGTTGCTCAATCTTATGAGCTTGAATACGGCGTTGATACACTAGAAATCCATACAGATGCCATCGTTGAAGGCGACAAAGTACTGGTTGTCGACGATTTATTGGCAACGGGCGGTACTATTGAAGCGACGACTAAGCTGATTCGCCAACTGGGTGGTGAAGTTGAGCACGCTGCGTTCGTTATCAACCTACCAGAAATCGGTGGCGATAAACGTTTAGAAGCACTAGGTCTAAACGTGTACAGCATCTGCGATTTTGAAGGACATTAATACATTCAATGAGTTATTTAGCTTTAGCGCGAAAATGGCGTCCTAATCAGTTTGACCAAGTTGTCGGACAAAAACATGTCCTGACGGCGTTGGAAAACGCACTGGCGCAAAACCGTTTACACCATGCTTATCTGTTCAGCGGGACTCGTGGTGTGGGTAAAACGAGTATCGGTAGGCTGTTTGCCAAAGGCTTGAACTGCGAAACCGGCATTACCGCGACACCTTGTGGTAAGTGTGATACTTGTCGTGAAATTGATGAAGGTCGCTTTGTCGATCTTCTTGAAATCGACGCAGCATCACGTACTAAAGTTGAAGACACTCGTGAACTGTTAGACAACGTTCAATACAAACCTGCTCGTGGACGTTTTAAAGTGTACCTCATCGATGAGGTGCACATGCTATCGCGTCACTCTTTCAATGCGTTGTTGAAAACCCTGGAAGAGCCGCCAGAGTATGTGAAGTTCTTACTCGCAACAACTGATCCACAAAAGCTGCCTGTCACTATATTGTCGCGTTGTCTACAGTTCCATCTGAAACCAATCAGCGTTGATGATATTCATCAGCAACTTGACTACATTTTGGGTCAAGAGCAAGTATCGGCAGAACCAAAAGCACTGGGTATGATTTCACATGCTGCAGATGGCAGTATGCGTGATGCTCTTAGCTTGACCGATCAAGCAATTGCTTTAGGTAACGGTGCGGTGCAAACCGATATTGTCAGCCACATGTTGGGGACGATTGATACCGACCAAGCGATTCACTTACTAGAGTCAATCAGCAGCAAGCAACCTCAACAAGCCATGGATAAAATCCAGCAATTAGCAGCAAATGGTGTTGAGTGGGATGGTTTGTTGCAGCAAGTCGCAACACAGCTTCATCGAATTGCGATGTATCAAGCGCTGCCAGCGTCGCTAGACCGAGCGCAGCCAGATGCAGAAAAAATCGAGTTGTTGAGTAAAGCACTAAGTCCGCAAGACGTTCAGCTTTACTATCAAATTGCATTAAAAGGTCGTGAAGATTTGACCCTCTCGCCAAATGGGCGAGTCGGTTTGGAAATGATTGTGCTGCGTATGTTGGCGTTCCGCCCATCAAGTAACAGTGGGGCAAATGTTGTTTCTAGTAACTGCGAGCCAGCGTCATCTCCGGCTCAAAGTACCAGTCAACCAAAGGCTGCGCCAGCTCAGACAGCCGCGGCTCCTCGAGCTCAGCAGCCGAGTCCAGCACAAAGCACACCACAAGCGGCGCCTCAACCTTCATCCAGTTCGCAACCTGAGTATCAAGCGAGTGGATATGAGACGGTTCCACCACAGTATGATATGGCGCCGCCGATGAGCGAAAACCCAGCGCCGCAACATGAAACGCCACCTCAACAAGTGCAAGAGAGCGTTTCAACACCAGCGCGCGGCGGTCTAAGCGGTTTGCGTCACCAATTACGTTCTCAGCGTCAAGGCCTACAACAGAGCACTCCTCAAAGTGGTGGCTCAAAAAAGCCTAAAGCGGCATCTGCACAACCAGAATCGGTTATCGACCGAGTAGCGCAATTGCATGGCAATTCCGCGCAGGTGTCGCCAAACTCAGCTCCGAAGTCGACGGAGCCACAAGTTGAGGAAGCGTATCGCTGGCGTCCAAGCAAGCCTGTTGAGACAAAAGTAAATACAAAACTGACACCTACGCAGCTCAAGCAGGCACTTGAGCATGAGAAAACGCCTGAAATGGCACAAAAGCTCATCGATGAGTCATTAGAACATAATGAATGGGCGAAGCTCATCAGCTTAATGGAGATCCCTAAGCTGGTAGAGCAACTTGCGCTAAACTCTCATTATAGTAAGGAAGGAGCAACCGTTTCGTTACTATTGAGAAGCAGCCAAGCTCATTTGAATACTGATAGAGCTCAAGCCGAATTGCTCAAAGCACTTAATACCGTGTTAGGTGAAGAGTGCCACATGAGCATCGAAATAGGGGAGAGTGGAGAAACACCACTTGAACTGAGAGATAGGCTCTACCAAGAGAAATTACAGCAAGCGCTGAACAGTTTAGAAAACGATCCAAATGTTCAATTTATTGAACGTCGTTTTGCTGCAGAGCTTGATAAAGATAGTGTGCGCCCTATCTAATAATCGAATGGAATGGGGTTGAAAACCCAAAGGTATAACCCCATTAATTGATGCAACACCTCATTAAACCAGAGAGATAAACATGTTTGGTAAAGGCGGTATGGGCAACCTAATGAAGCAAGCCCAGCAAATGCAAGATCGCATGCAAAAGCTTCAAGAAGAAATCGCGAATATGGAAGTAACTGGCGAGTCTGGTGCTGGCCTAGTTAAAGTTACTATCACTGGTAGTCACAGCGTACGTCGTGTTGACATCGATGAAAGTTTGATGGAAGACGACAAAGAAATGCTTGAAGATCTGATCGCTGCGGCGTTCAACGATGCAGCCCGTCGTGTTGAAGAAACTCAAAAAGAGAAAATGGCTTCTGTAACTGGCGGTATGCAACTACCACCAGGTATGAAAATGCCATTCTAATCTGCTGATATTTAATTAAGCGGACTTTTAATGCGTACCAGTCATATGCTGGAGCAATTGATGGAGGCCTTACGTTGTCTACCTGGGGTTGGCCCCAAGTCAGCGCAGCGTATGGCCTTTCATTTGTTACAGCGCGATAGAAAAGGCGGTTTGCAGCTTGCAGATGCGCTTAGTCAGGCAATGACAGAAATAGGTCATTGTACTGAGTGTCGAACCTTCACCGAAGAAGAAGTCTGTCACATTTGTACCAACCCAAAACGCCAAGAAAATGGTCAAATTTGTGTGGTAGAAAGCCCGGCAGACATCGCAGCCGTTGAAGCAACAGGCCAATATTCTGGTCGGTATTTTGTTCTTATGGGGCATTTGTCGCCATTAGATGGTATTGGTCCAAGTGATATTGGATTGGATATCCTTGATTACCGCTTACGTCGCGGTGATATTACCGAAGTGATTTTGGCGACAAACCCAACAGTTGAAGGTGAAGCCACTGCCCACTACATCGCAGAGCTATGTAAAGAGCACCAAGTTGATGCCAGCCGCATCGCGCATGGTGTGCCTGTCGGTGGGGAGCTAGAGCTTGTTGATGGCACGACGTTGTCACATTCGCTATTAGGTCGACACAGAATTTAATAAAAAGCCGCTGAATTCAGCGGCTTTTTTGATTTTGGGAGTTAGGAACGATTAATCGTTCGATTTTTTACCAAGAAGGTTTTTGTAGATAACCGCACCAAGCACGCCACCCACAATAGGCGCAATCCAGAACAGCCATAGCTGAGAAACCGCCCAGTCACCCACATATACTGCGACTGCCGTGCTACGAGCAGGGTTTACTGACGTATTGGTGACAGGAATGCTGATCAGGTGAATGAGAGTCAAACACAGGCCAATTGCGATAGGTGCAAAGCCTTGTGGCGCACGTTTGTCTGTTGCACCCATAATGACAATCAGGAACATCATCGTCATGACAACTTCAGTCACAAGTGCAGCGATCATCGAGTATTGGCCTGGAGAGTGTTCACCATAACCATTGGCGGCAAAGCCAGAACCCACAACATCGAATCCTGCTTGTCCAGATGCAATAACGTACAGCACGCCACCTGCGATAAGCCCGCCGATCACTTGTGAGATGATGTAAGGCGTAACGTCTTTTGTCTCAAAACGACCGCCAGCCCAAAGGCCTACTGTCACTGCAGGGTTCAAGTGACAACCTGAAATATGACCGATAGCAAATGCCATCGTCAGAACGGTTAAACCGAATGCCAAAGAAACGCCCAACAGACCAATACCCACTTCAGGGATACCCGCAGCCAACACCGCGCTACCACAGCCGCCTAACACTAGCCAGAACGTGCCAAAAGCCTCAGCCAAATACTTATTCATGTTCTTTCCTGATCTTTAATTAAATGACCCGCTGAACATAGTCGAGAATTGTCAATAAATTGTGAGGGAGATCGCGCAAAAACCGCAAATGGAACGCTATGTGGCAAGAGTTCTCAAGGGTGAGATAAAAAGCAGAGGGGGGGAAGCGCTAAATCTTGAGTTTGCTTTGATTACTGCTTCGGAGAGAAACAACCGAGGTACTAACTTTAAACGTGTGGTCTAGAGTCGCATTACGTCAATTGTTCTAATTCAGTGATGTTGTCGAGTGCTTCTTGATTGGTGTTGCCGCATACAATCGGACACGGTTTAAAATCGTGACAGACTTTAGGGCGTTCAGGCTTACCAAATAGCTTGCACAAATTGTCGTCGTTGAGTTGCACACAACGAACACCTGCAGGTTTGCCCTTAGGCATTCCAGGTATTGGTGAAGAGATACTTGGCGCAATACAGCACGCTCCACATCCTAATCGACAATCCATAATGTAAACCTCTTAAAAAATTAAGGGGGCAATTATGGTCATTTTGACGTGGATTGGAAGAGTGAAGAAAGAAAAAAACAAAAGGGCGCGCTTAACATTACGCTCCCTTTTTGGTTTTTTGCTTTTAAATCATCGTGATTATTTTAAGAAACGGTTATAAACAAACAACAGAATAAATGCGCCTAGTGTTGCGGTAATGATACTACCAATGTTGACGCCAGTTGCTCCGCCGAAACCGAGAATGCCGCCAAGGAAGCCACCTACAAATGCCCCTGCAATACCAAGTAACATTGTTGCAATCCAACCGCCCCCATCTTTTCCTGGCATGAGCCATTTAGCAAGTGCGCCGGCGATTAAGCCCAAAATAATCCAAGAAATAATACCCATGAAAACTCCTTAATGCCTTCTTGATCAATTGAGTAATGGAAACTTGTTTAAGGATAGAACAGTAAAACGAAAGTAGTTGAATATCTCCACCGTTATGTGGGAAGGATGCAAGATCTTCTCAAAACTTGAACTTTTGCGTTGAGAAGAGTATAAATCGCCCCCTAAATTCCCTTGGTGAGACCTGAAGTATGAGCACTCCATTTTGGCAAAGTAAATCGTTAGAGCAGATGACAGAAGAGGAATGGGAATCTCTCTGTGATGGTTGTGGCAAATGTTGTTTGCATAAGCTGATGGATGAAGATACCGATGAAATCTACTATACCAATGTGGCTTGTAGCTGGCTGAACAGTAAAACGTGTTCATGTAAGGATTACCCAAACCGTTTCACTTCGGGTGAAGAGTGCACCAAGCTGACCCGAGAAGACATCGACGATTTTACTTGGCTGCCACACACGTGCGCTTACCGTCTGTTGGCTGAAAAGCAGCCTTTACCAGAATGGCATCCGTTGATTACAGGCTCTAAGTCCGCAATGCATGCGGCAGGGGAAAGTGTCCGTAACAAAGTTGTTTACGAGATTGATGTGGTGGATTGGGAAGACCATATTTTAAATCATCCCAACCGGCCTTAGTCGAATACAAACAAGCCTTTCATTGATTAAATGAAAGGCTTGTTTGCTATTGGGGCTCCCAACTTTGACGTCTCGCTAACGAAATGCTGCTCAGTTTATTATTTAGTGTTGTAAACTTAGGAGTATGATTTCAACGCTTTACACTTCTATTCCTGATTGTTTTGATCAGGATTGTTCCCTATGAGGTAAACATGACGTTTCATTTCCCCCAGAAACTGCGCCTGACATCTTGGGTGACATTATTCGCACTTGCCGTCATTATGTTCTCCCCAATGGCTGTTCATGCGACTGCTACTGACGATATCCAAGAGCCTTCTGCTGCCGAAATCTCGATTGACAACTTGAACCGAGAGATTGTGGATTTATCCCAAAGCCTCTCGCAAGCGAGTGGCGACGAGCGTGATGCCCTTCAACTGCAACTATTCCAAAAGAATGAAGAATTAAGAAGCCAGTTAGCGTCAGCGATTGAACGTGAAACTATCTCTCGCGACAAGCTGATCTTGCTAGTTAAAAAACAAGAACAATACTCTGAGGATGCGACGAACTATCTATCGGAAAAAATAAAGAAAGTCGTCGAGGATTTAAATAAGGCTAAGGATGAAGAGAAGCTTGCTCTTGTTAATGATTATCGAGAGCTACAGCGTTATCTTGATGTTAGCTTCGATTCGAGCTGGCAAAATCTCTCTTGGTTGAAGGAGCTAGGGGCCCAAAACGAGCGCGCAGAAGCGGAACTAAAAGATAAAATTGATAAACGTATGCGCTTACTGTCTGCTTCAATTGAGTACTTGAGTCAGCAAAGTGAGATCATTGGCTCCCAACTTTCGTCTAGCCCAGAGTCGGAAAAAGCGTCGTTGCAACTTAGTCAGCTCATTACTAAACAAAGGCTAAATATTGCGACAGAAAGCTTACGCAACCTGATTTCAATTGGTGATAAAGTCGGTTTAGAAACGTCTGAATACAAACGCCAAATTTTTGAAGTGACGGGTAATATCACCCATGATTTACTGAATACCAAAGTTGTGTGGTCAATACTGAGTCACTGGTCCAACTCGGCACTGGATTGGTTTGCCGAGAATGCACCGCAGCATATCTTCCAGTTGTTTGTTTTTGCGCTGATTTTATTGATCGCTCGCGGACTGGCTAAGTTAACGCGCAAAGTCGTCCGTAAGGCAGTTGCATCGAAAAACTTAAAACTTTCCCACTTGATGCAGGACTTCTTTATCTCGATGTCCGGCAAATTCGTGTGGGTGATCGGTATCATGGTGGGCTTATCTCAGCTTGGCTTGAACCTAGCGCCAATCCTAACCGGTTTCGGTATTGCTGGTGTGATTATTGGTTTCGCGTTGCAAGACACGTTATCCAACTTCGCGGCGGGTATGATGCTGCTTATTTATCGACCATTTGATGTTGGTGATTTTGTGTATGCTGGCGGTGTGGATGGCAAGGTAAGCCATATGAGTTTGGTGAACACCACAATCCGTACGTTTGATAACCAAATTATTATTGTGCCTAACAGCAAAATCTGGGGAGATGTTATTAAGAACGTCACGCATGAACGCATTCGCCGCGTGGATATGGTGTTTGGCATTGGCTATGCGGATGACCTCTTAAAAGCGGAGTCAGTATTGTCTGATATCATTACCTCTCACCCTTCGGTACTTCGCACTCCAGAGCCAATGATCAAAGTTCATACATTAAATACGTCTTCTGTAGATTTTATTGTGCGTCCTTGGGTAAAAACGGATGATTACTGGGATGTATACTGGGATGTGACAAAAGAAGTGAAACTACGCTTCGACCGAGAAGGTATTTCGATTCCTTTCCCACAACAAGATGTGCATTTGCATATGGTGGAGAAGCAAGACGCTTAATCACAGGTCCTAACAAGTGAAAGGCACTCTAGGTAGAGTGCCTTTTTTGATCTTCGGTTAGCGTTATTGTTACAGTTCGTCGAAGAACACCAGTTTCGGCTCGCATTCTAACAAGTTGTCGATCTGGCTAATCAAAAGAGCAAAGTGTTCTGTTTTACCGTGAAACTCAAATGCTTGTTGGTCTTTAAATTGCTCCTGAAAAACGAAGTGGCATGCATTGTCTTTATCTTTGAACAATTGATAACGAACGCAACCTTCTTCATTGCGAGTAGGTTCAAGCGCTTGGGTAAGTACCTCTTTCAACTCTTGTTCTTTTCCCGGTTGTGCATGAAAGGTAGCCGTCAAGTGAATCATAATGTTTACTCTTTTTGTTATAGGTAACGCCCTTGGCGTTGCAGGAACTCAATTTTGTAACCATCAGGGTCGGTTACAAAAAAGAACGTTGCTAAATGCTTTTGTTGATGGTCAAAGGCTTTGATGTCACCAGTTTCAATGCCGAGAGATTTAATGCGTTTGTGGGCTTGTTCAATGTCCTCCACGCTGACGGCAAGGTGGCCGTAGCCTGAGCCGTGAGTGTAGGGCTCACTTTGATCGTGATTGTGCGTCAGTTCCAATTCAAAGCCAGTTTTTTGGTTGGCTAGATAGGTTAGAGAAAAGCCATCAAAGATGTATTGATCAGCGACTTCTAGTTCAAGTACGTCACAGTAAAATTGTAGAGAGCGGTCCAGATCACTTACTCGGATCATGGTGTGAATCATTTTTGTCATGGGTACTCCTTGATAGTCCGCATAGGTTAGCGATTTCAAAAGGAGTCTGGGTAGTACTCTAGTACGACAAATTAGAAGATGTTCAAGGGTTTATAATACGGATGCATAGCCTAGGATGGTTATTGGTCGGTTGGTTGCTATTAACTGTTAAGTTGCGCAAGTGCTTGACGAGTGGTCTCTTGAGGTTGGCGGGCGTAAGTGAGGCAAGCGCATCGAAGTAAGGAGGCAAAGTTGTTCACTTCACCATTGTATTCGAGTGCTTCTTGATAAACAGTGCTTATGAATTTAGGAACCGTCATGTTTTGAGCACTAGCGATTTCCTCAAGAATTGTCCAAAAGCTCGCTTCAAGTTTTACACTGGTCGCGTGACCATCAATACGGATAGAGCGGGTGATGAACTGATAGTTGTCTTGGGGTTGCTTAACAAAGATTTCGCACATTTTCTTTATTCATATAATTAAAGACCGATAATTATTGTGGTGTACGATTTAAAACGTCAACTGTTTTCATGCATAAAAAAACGCTCCCTTGCGAGAGCGTTGAAACATTACGAGTTGTGAAGTAAGTGCAAGTTGATTATTTAATTTGTTGCTTCAAGTACTCGCCTAGTTGCGAGTGGTGCATGATTTTTGATACCGGAAGGATAGTTTCTGCAGGTCCCCAAGCAAATACGTTGACAGGAGTATGCGTATGAGTACCCGTCCCCCATACTGTGTTTTGCTTTGTTGCATGCTCACGCGCTAGCAAGTTGCCACGGTCGTTGTAAGGAAAGAAAGCATCAAAGTCATTGATTGTCGGTACGTTCTCTTCGCTTAAGTATTTGTGTCCAGCGAGTCGGTATGGATTTGGTTTACTTGCTAATACGCGTTCTGCTTGCTCAGGCGTAATCGAAAAATCGCTATTTGCGTTCACGACTTCCGCAAACTTCTCTGGAGTTTGCTCTTTCTTATCAAGCGCTTGGAATTCACTGATCATGCCGTAGTAACTTTTCTTTTGGTTGTATAAACCATCGAGGATCGCGAACTGACCAAAGTTGAAGTTTGGCGCGTAATCCTGATTTTTGAATGCTTCGCCGTCGCGTTTTTGTGGTTTAGGCAAGTTTGCTGATGAGTAGCTAAAGCCAAAAGAGCCGGTTTCGTGGTCAGCAGTAACAATGATCAGGGTGTCATCACGGCCTTTTGCCCACTCATAAACTGAGTTTACCGCTTCATCGAATTTAAGCATTTCATGCAGCATCGTACCTGCATCGTTACTGTGGCCAGCCCAGTCAATTTGGCCGCCTTCAACCATCAAGAAAAAACCGTCTTTGTCTTTTGAAAGAATGTCGATTGCTTTGGTGGTCATTTCTTTCAGCGATGGCTGCGTGCGTTTTGGATCGTTTTTGCTTTGACTGTAGGCAATACCATCGTTCATGCCCGAGTAAGCAAAAAGTCCAAGTAATTTGTCACCTTTAGCTTGTGTGAGCATATCGCGGCTGAAAGCTAAGCTATAGCCTTGGTCTTGCGCTTCGGCAAGCAAGTTGCGTTCGTCTTTGCGTTTCGATTTTAGGTAGACATTACCTTGAGTGAGCTTTTCAAGTTGCTCGTATGTCTCTCCCTTGTCGTTTGTCGACTTTGGAATCCAATGACGAAGTCCCCCAGACATCATCACGTCTACGCCAGTTTCGAGCATATCCGCCGCAATACTGTTTTCTAGTGAACGATGTGGTTGATGAGCGGCAAATGCTGCTGGCGTTGCGTGGGTCATACGCGTATCAGAGACGAGCCCTGTTGCTTTACCTTTACTTTTGGCTTTTTCCAAAATAGTTTCGACATGGTTGCCTTGGCTATCAATGCCAATGACTTCAGAAGCGGTAGGGATTCCTGTCGCTAGCATCGTAGCTGAGCACGCAGAGTCGACGACAATTGCGTCTTCTGGATTGGTCAGTGATGATCCAATCACACCTTCTTGAGCGAGTTTGTATAACGCTGTGCTTTCGCCTTTGTAAACCGAGTTAGGTGCGTGTTTTGCGTAGGTCTCGAGTAAACCAACTTGTTGAGGACCCATGCCGTCGCCGATCATCAAAATGACGTTTTTGATTTCAGCTGAGAGTGCGTTGAAAGAGAGGGTATATGCTGCCACTGCCGTAACGATTGGAGATACTAAGCGCTTCATTATATTTTCCTTGTTTATTGAAAGCGCAGGCATTAAAGCAATGATTTATGAAGGTTTTGTGTCGGTAATAAAAGTTTAACCAAATTGTCGTTTTTGTTTGGTTTTGCAGAAAAAATGAGTCGCTCTCTAACGTTCGTTAGTTTGGAAAGAAGAAAGCCCACAAACGTGGGCTTGGATTACGCTTAGGAGTTGAAAGCATGGACTAAAGTTATCCATTCAGTGCCTTCACAAGAAACCTAGTTTAGGGAGCAATAAACGAGCATGTATTATCGGGCCACAAGAGCGGTCGAATTCACTTACGTTTGCATCATATCGTTCTTTGGCTTATTAAATTATGGGCTGCAGTAAGTGTTTGGTTCAAATAGGATTTGTTGTCGTGACGATTATCAGACTGGTTATCAGACTAATGCCAGTATGATGCCACCAACGGTAAGTGCCGCAGAAAGGTATTGACCCGCAGAATATGAGCCATCCTCTTCTTTCTCGATTTTATCGGGGTGATCCATGCCAAGCGCACCATGCGTGAAAGATTCGACCTTTTCACCAACAGATTTATCTTCTGCTTCTATTTTCTTGCTGTCGTGCTCGATTTGCTGCAGAGCGGCAAGTAGCGCTTTGCCTTCGGTCGAAAGCGTCACCTTATTGTGTTCGACTTTCAGCGGCGAAGCACTAGTTTCTTCTTGTGCAATACTTGCTTGTTTAGAGGCGACAGATTGTTTGGCATAGCTATTAACAGAAGTGCTTCCTACTGGATTCATCGAATACTCCTTGGAACATCGACACTCGGTCACTGAGTGCGGGTAAAAAGCAGTTATATTTTTATCGGCGGCAAAGTTTATTTCTGAAGCTATTTGGATAAAAACAGGTCTGCTTTTGCCGCTTCTAGTTTCTATTGGTGATCATTAGCAAAAAATAGACCAGCAGGAAGCAGACCGTTGTCACTCTATGAACTCGGAGCGGTGTGATGATGCAACGCAACGCAAGGTAGTAACTTAAATTGAAGACCAGCTACTTACATTGAAGATCGTTATTGCGTTTAGTTAGATGTTGATATGCCGCCATGCGGTGAGCATCTTGTACATACCGTACTGGTGGTGCGAGAACCTCTAACTGATAGTCTGTATTATCAGAAAGCACGTTATCTGTTGGGCTAATTACAACCACTTTTAAGCTCGGGTTGCGGCTTAAGATTGATGCTGCCGTACCCAACCCTTGCTCGGTGTGAAACTTGCCCGCAACATGGACAATCTGAGCGCCTGGGTTGTCGTCTAGATAGCTAACGATAGATTCCGCCATAGTTTCATCCCAAGTAACTTGAGCTGCAAACTGTTTTTCCGTCTGCTCTGGCTTACCGTGATGCATGGATGCCATGAACTTTTCTTTGTACGGACTACTACCAGTGTTGATGGCTTGTGCAATGAACATCCGCTGATCATCATCGAGCTTGTTAATGTAATCTAGCCCTTGTCGACCAATGCATCGAACAATGCTCTTTGGTGCATTTGCTGCAATGACCGGGAGATTTTTCTGCTTAGCAAACTCCACGAGAGGGCGATAGTCGCTTTGATAATTGGGCCAAGCGTTGGCTTGTTTCATTAAGTACTGTTCGCCGATCTCCCCACGTAGGTAAGCGTCAACAACAGGTTGTTTGTCACGGGTAAATTGTTCCATAGATAACGCGAGTGAGCGGTCGTAGGACGTAAGTTGTTTGAGCATATCGGTTTGAAAGCGATGAATGCCGGCGTGTGTGTGCCATTCACCAATAAGAATGACATCTGCTTGTTGCAGCTCAATTGGCAGTTTGCTTAGAGCGATGTGCTCGCCAGAAGGGGTGTATAGTTGGTAGTCGTAAAAACTAGTGACTTCCGCTGAGGTTGCGTGAGAGTTGGTGTGCGTATATGAAGAGCAACCAGTAAGTAAGCCTGCAAAGAGCAAGCTCAAAGTAGAAAAGCGCATTGAAAAGCCTCCAAAAATGTCCGGATGATATTAATGGAGGCTGAGCAATGAATCAATATAAATGATAACTATTTGCGTTTGTTGTTTTTTTGACGTATTAATTGAGTGTTTTTTTGCGATATACACGCAACATAAAATCAGCCTCACATTGGAAAAGTGTAGCGGATTTCAACTCTTCACGAAGAGCATCGGTTGCTTTCCATGCGAATGGCGTCATTTGCAATAAATCGATTGCGGCTCCGTTTTTCAAGTCCATAACATAGTTAAGATGCTGCTGGTGCTCTAATTCAAACCCTTCAATATGTTCTGGTTCTTCATTGTGAAGACGAACTTCTTGATAAATGCGCTCACGCAGTTGGTATAAGTGGCGGCTAGCAGGAGTAACCGTGACAACAACGCCGTCGTTTTTTACAACGCGCTGCAGCTCCTCAGCTTTACACGGGGCATAAATGCGCAAAATGGCATCTAAGGATTCATTTGCGAAGGGAAGTCGGTGACTAGAAGCCACACTAAAGTTGCAGTGCGTGTAACGCTTCGCCGCGTAACGAATGGCAACTTTGGAAATGTCTAAGCCATAAATCGTGGCATGGTTCGCTTGTGTTTCTATCGTCTTTTGTACTTGATCTGTGTAGTAACCTTCACCACAACCAATATCTAATAATTGATGGGTGCTCCCCTCAGTGTATGTTGCACACAGCTGCGCCACTTCTTGGCGCATTGGGTTGTAGTAATCTCCTTCAAGGAATCGACGACGAGCTTGCATCATCTCTTTGTTGTCACCAGGATCTTTAGAACGTTTGTGGTGCGCTGGCATCAAGTTAACATAGCCTTCTTTTGCTAAGTCAAACTGATGATTGTTTTCGCACTTAAACGTTTTTTCATTTAACGCTAGAGCTTGGTGGCATAGAGGGCATTGATAGTTCATGACGATCTCGAACAGAAAGTAGGGCGGCAAATTCTATCAAAAAGCATGGTCTCAAGTGAAACAAAAAGAGCCGACTGGGTCGGCTCTTATTAAGTATTAGTGGAAGAAGTCGACTTGCTCTTTCAAGTTTCGTGCTTGTTGTTGAAGTTCAATGGCACTTTGCGAGGTTTTTGCGCTCGTGTTGCGGCTTTCTCGGTTAAGTTCACTGATAGAATGGGCATTTGCTGCAATTTCTTGTGAAACTTGAGCTTGTTCTTCTGAAGTCGCTGCAATGGCGTCGGCTTGAGAGGCTATCGACTGCACTTGTACTGCGATGGCTTCTAATGCTGTGCCCGCGTCTTGTGCTTTGTCCAAGACCTGGTTTGCACTGCGTTGGCTGTCTGTCATCATATTAACTGCATTATGAGTCGACCCTTTTAGTTTCTCGATAATTTCCACGACATCCTGAACTGAGCTTTGGGTTCGGTGCGCAAGTGTGCGCACTTCATCTGCTACAACTGCGAAGCCACGGCCTTGCTCACCTGCTCGTGCTGCTTCAATGGCGGCATTCAAGGCAAGTAAATTGGTTTGCTCAGCAATTTCATCAATCATTTTAGTGACGGTTTGAATACTCTCGCTATCGCGATTTACTTGCTCGATAGCCGTTGCTGATTGATCCAATTGATCGTTAAGTTGAGCAACGTCGATACATACGCCTTCAACAATCGCGAGACCAGATTGACTATCAGTATTTGCTGAGCGTACGTTTTCCGCAATGCTTTCGACTTGTTGTGCGACAGATTGAGCGGAAGAGGCCATTTCTTCAATCGCTGTCACAACTTGCTCGACTTCTTGTTGTTGTCGGTCGGCTTGGGTCAAATTGCTATGGGCATCGTTGGCAACGCTGGTGGAGTTGCTCTCCACTAAGTCGCTTGTTGAACGGATCTTACCAACGAGTTCATTGAGCTGACTTGCCATACTGGCGACACCCGAGCTCAGGTTCGTAATTTCATTCTTTGATGCTTTACGAGACGCTGGGATGCTCAAGCTGACTTCGCCGCCCGCTAAGCGAGTCATGTATGAGTTTAGAGTCGTGAGAGGTTGTAAGCTGCGATTCAAGAAAAGCGTCAGTACAACAAAAGTAATGATTGCCGCTACCGAAGAAATGATGGCAATGAGTGTGAGAAGCGTGTCGCTACCTTTTGTAACTTCTTTGATAAACGTACCGCCTAGCAGTTTCCAATTCCAACCTGGAACCTCTGTGTAGACAAGATACTTTTCGCCTACGTTACCTTGGTACTCGAAAGGGTAGCGAATTAATCCACTAGATTGTTCGAAAATCTGACCAAAAGGCTTGTGACCATTGTAGTCGGCGACTTCTAGTATTGACGAATCTGAGCCGCTTTTTGCTGGATGAAGTAGGTATTTACCAAGATTGTTGTCGTCGTTATCAACGATAATGGTGTAACCAGTGTCGCCCCATTTTATCTCTTCGAGTGCATCGAACAAGGTTTGTGTCGCTTGGTCTACTGGTAAGCCAATAAACGATAGGCCTGCTACCTTTCCTGTCGCATCTTTGATTGGGGCATAGTAGGTAATGTAGCGCTCGCCATACAATTTAATTTGAGCGTAATACGGTTGTCCTGCTTTAAGTTGCTGATAACCAGGATGGTTGATGCCTAGCGTGGTTCCGACCGCTCGTTGACCTTGTGGATCTTTTAGGGAGGTGGACACCCGAATAAAGTCGTCACCCAATGGTGCGAATAGCGTTGCTATAGCGCCGGTATCACGAGTGAAACTGTCGACCAACTTGGTGTCATTAATTAAGCTTTCACTGTATTGAGTGATGTTTGGTACTTCATGTCCCATGAAGTCAACCGTGTAATTTTCGACATAGACACCGGCAAGGTAGCCATTGCGAAAAGTAGATTCGAGGACTTTAGCGGTGTGCAGGTAAGCATCGAATTGGCCAGCAATGGTTTTTGCCATTGATTCTACTTTAGATTGGTGTTCTTTCAGTGTGCTTTCCAATAGAACATCGGAAGCGTTGCGGTAAACAAGCGCTGCAATACTGCTGAAAGCAATGAATAGACACAAAGTGATCACCAGTTTCAACTGGAATCCGACACTTTGATTTCGGTATCTCTCTAACATAGACTAATTCCTGATATTTTTATTATTTATGAGTTTTGTATCGGTATGCTATCGGTTTATATGATCAATTTTTTTGATATTTATTAATGAAACCGTCAAAAGTGACCAGTAACCAATAAGTTAGTAAAGATAGAACCATCTAAGCAGAGCTTTTATTACAAAAAAAAGGCCGGGTATCCCCGGCCTTTATATGGTGATTCTTACTGCGCTGAAATGACAGTGACAAGTTCATGTGTCTCACCTGGTTGGAGCGTTTGACCTTGCTCAATACTTGGTGCATGAACAGCAGACTCCACACACAACATGGTTTGATAACCATCGTCAGCCATGTCACCCATGCTTTGCGCACCTTCTGCCCAAGGGTTCCATAATACTGCAGAGTTGTGGCCTTGGTTGTGTACGTTTAGCGTACGATCCAATACCGGGTCTTTTACCAAAATTTTCGCTTCTGGTTGCGTGTAAACGCGATCAATGGTGTCAGTTAGTTGTAGAACATTACCACCTTGGCATACCGCATCAGCTTTCAAGCTATCAATGTACTCGGCACCCATGCCTGTCGTTTGTGCTTGCTTAATGTCTCCAACGTTTAGGTAAGTATGTAATGCGCCAGAGAAGGTCCAAGCCTCGTCATCGATGTTCATGACTTTGAGCGTCACTTTTAGCTCATCGCCCACTTCAATCACCAAACGAGCGTCAAACATATGGGGCCAAATATCGTGGATTTCTTCTGTCGGGAACAGAGCAAGTTCAACAATCACACCGTTATGGTTCTCACGATGTTCAACCAACTCCCATTCTGCGGTGCGGGCAAAGCCGTGAGCTGGAGCAGCAATACGCCCAAACCAAGGCCAACAAATCGGAATACCACCGCGAAGAGCAGCTTTACCATCGAAGACAGCTTTTTCGCTCATCCAGATCAGATCTTCTTGACCTTCAGGCGTGAACGACACGACATGACCACCGTGTAGCGAGATGCCTGCCGTTGCTTTGTCATGAATCACGCGGACGATTTTTATCTGATCAACTTCAACGATAGTGACGTTATCAGATAGCACCGTTAGGGCTGGGAGAGTTTTTAAATCCATGTATAGTTTCCTATCGCTGGGGAGAGCTTTTAGACGCGCTTCGCACATTAAATGCAACATCGAGCCTGCATTCTCTCAAATTCCAGATACAAAAAAGGCGACTCTAGAGCCGCCTTTTCTTTAACGAAGTTATTCGCTAATTGCTAACTTTCTAATTACTTAGAGATGTGAGCGATTAGGTCTAGAACTTTGTTTGAGTAACCGATTTCGTTGTCGTACCAAGATACAACTTTAACGAATTTGTCAGTTAGCGCGATACCAGCTTTAGCATCGAATACTGAAGTGCAAACTTCGCCGATGAAGTCTTGAGATACAACTGCATCTTCAGTGTAGCCTAGAACGCCTTTTAGTTCGCCTTCAGAAGCTTCTTTCATCGCTTTACAGATGTCTTCGTAAGAAGCACCGTTAACTAGGTTAACAGTTAGGTCAACTACAGAAACGTTAGCAGTTGGTACGCGGAAAGCCATACCAGTTAGTTTGCCGTTTACTTCTGGAAGTACAACGCCTACAGCTTTAGCAGCACCAGTTGAAGATGGGATGATGTTTTGAGAAGCACCACGACCACCGCGCCAGTCTTTAGCAGAAGGACCATCTACAGTTTTTTGAGTTGCTGTAGTTGCGTGAACTGTAGTCATAAGACCAGATTCGATACCGAACTTGTCGTTAAGAACTTTAGCGATAGGCGCTAGACAGTTAGTAGTACAAGAAGCGTTAGAAACGATGTCTTGACCAGCGTAAGTGTCGAAGTTTACGCCGTTAACGAACATTGGAGTAGCGTCTTTAGAAGGACCAGTTAGTACAACTTTTTTCGCGCCAGCAGTGATGTGCTTACGTGCAGTCTCGTCAGTTAGGAAAAGACCAGTTGCTTCAGCTACAACGTCAACACCGATTTCGTCCCATTTTAGGTCTTCAGGGTTGCGCTCTGCAGTAACACGTACAGTTTTACCGTTAACGATTAGGTTACCGCCTTCAACTTCAACAGTACCGTTGAAACGGCCGTGAGTTGAGTCATACTTAAGCATGTATGCCATGTAATCTACATCGATAAGGTCGTTAATACCTACTACTTCGATGTCGTTGCGCTCTTGCGCTGCACGGAATACGAAACGACCGATACGGCCAAAACCGTTAATACCTACTTTGATAGTCATTATAGTTGCTCCACAACTTAATTTCTGATTAAAGATAACTGGTAGTAAAATTACAGAATCCAGTAAACATCTGCAAGTGATAATCGGACTTAACTTGTTTAAAGTCAAAAAAAAGCGACGCTTTTTTTAACAATTCTTTGCAAATGTACGTTTTTTAAACTTTTCACTGATTCTTCTGTAGCCCAGTTGGCGTAATATAACTGGTGAGATAAGTGCTCTTATCAAATTAATTACGCATGGTGTCCTGGTGAGAAAGTATGTGCTACAACTGTTAAGAGAAGCAAGTTTTTTGCTAAAAAAGTCAATACCAAGAACAGTAAATAAGGAGCCGAAAGTCGTGGAACAAAGCGGGAAAAAAGTGACGAAGTCAGATGAACAGTGGCGTGAGCAACTGTCTGATGAAGAGTTCCGTGTTTGCCGAGAGCAAGGTACAGAGCCTCCTTTCAGCGGTAAGCTACTGCATAATAAGGAAACTGGTGTTTATGCTTGTACTTGTTGTAATGCCCCTCTCTTTGTCTCTGATAACAAGTATGACTCTGGCTGCGGATGGCCAAGTTTTGATGCGCCTATCAACGATCAAGCGGTGCGCTATTTAGAAGATCTAAGTCACGGAATGGTACGTACAGAGATTCGTTGTGCAACGTGTGATAGCCATCTAGGGCACGTTTTTGAAGATGGCCCACAGACCACAGGAGAGCGTTTTTGTGTTAATTCTGTGTCGTTAATTTTCAACAAATCAGAATAATAACGACAAAATTGTGCTCGAGATTGTTTTATCCTTTCAGGATGATTCATGCTCAACGGTGATCTGAGTGTCGCTCGACTTAAATAAAAACTCCCGCTCATTGCGGGAGTTTTTCGTTTATATCTCACTGGGTATCATTGCTGGGGAATAGATACCTTTCTCTATGGCTTTCGCCACCGATTCGGCTAATTCATCCAACTGCTTATATCGCTCTGGATGACTGAAATTGAACATACGTTGGAGCTGCTTTTCATCAGCAAGCGGTACGTCGAATCTCTTCGCGACCATTGCCCATAGATACGCTTGCTCTTTGTCTCCAAGCCCTTGATGAATACTTGCCATTGACTTGAGAATGACCGGATTGATGTTGTCTTCATCAGATAAAGACAACGCGTTATTAAGAAGCTCCAGGGTTTTCTTGGTATCTCGGTTAGTATAAAAAGTGGCTAATGCATATTGCATCTCAGCATTATTTAATTGGGGAGACCCTTCCATTTGTAAAAATGCGCGCCGAGCTTGAGTATCTCCCGTTTGAGACCATAAGAAATACAAAGTAGCCGGGTCTTCTGAGCCTTTTAACTCGTTTACAATGCGCTCTAGCTCATCAATACTGTGTACCAATGCATTAAAGCGTTGTCTTTTGAGAGCACTTTGATCAATAGGGGTGATCTGGGAGGCGAGTTCTAAGCATTTCCTATATTCAGCGACCAGACCGTATTCGATGATTTGGTTGGCCTCTGATGGGTTTTTCAATTGCTCAAACCGATGCCAAACCAAATTTGTTCTTGGAATTCGACATTGGCCGTCATCCATATTGAGCTGCTCGCAACGTAGCTCTGGTGTTTTTTGGCACAACTCTTCGGTTGTCACGTTACCTTCAAAACAGCCCGATAGCGCAAAACATGCGAGGCTGAGAAGTAACCAGTTTGTTCTTTTCATGGCTTTGCTTGTGATCCGTTACACCAATTCATTTTTGTATTCTTGACTCAGTTTCTTAACCCGTTATGTTCTGTAAATAGAATGTAATAAGAAGGTACACTATGGACGCAGAACAACTATTACAAGCGATGACTCCAGAAGTTTATGATCGCTTAGTCTATGCAGTAGAAACGGGAAGATGGCCTGAGGGTACAACACTTTCTAAAGAGCAGCGAGATTCGTGTATGCAAGCTGTGATGTTGTATCAATCAAAACATAATACTGATGCGCAGCATATGACGGTTGCAGCCGGTGGTGAAATCAGTTTTAAATCAAAACAAGAGCTTAAAAAACAATTCAGCGGAGAAGAGAGCGATATTGTTCGTGTCAATCCGAACATTGATTAATCCTTACGCCTTATTTCTCAAAATTTTATTATTTTGATTTTGAAAGAAAAAAGCCCAAATTGTATTGGGCTTTTTAGATCGTAGAAAGCTTGAACTTACAGGCTCATTTCACCACGCAGTACTTGTTGCATTCTCTCTTTTACTTCTTCGTAAGAAAGGTTTTGGCTTAGAAGGTAGTGTAGTTTTGCCAGCGCCGCTTCGGGCGTCATGTCAAAGCCACTGATAACACCAGAGTCTGCGAGAGCACAACCTGTGGCATATCCGCCCATATTCACTTTACCTGCCAAACACTGAGTTAGGTTTACGACAATAACGCCGCGCTCAGAGGCTTCTTTCAGGTGACCAAGCAGCTCAGGGTTCTGAGGAGCATTACCGACACCAAAAGTCAGAAGAATCATCGCATTCACGGGCTGACGAAGCGTGTTGCGGATAACTTCGTGTGAAATACCAGGGTACATGGTGATCACACCGATTGGTTGTGGCGTGATGTTGTGAACCTTAAACTCGCCTTCTGGTTGTGCACCAACGGTTATGCTGTTGCTAACTTGAATATTGATCCCAGCTTCCAATAGTGGAGGAAGGTTTGGTGAAGTAAAGGCATTAAAACCGTCTGCATGAGATTTTGTGCTGCGGTTACCACGCATCAATTGATTATTGAAGAACAAAGTTACTTCGTTGATCGGGTAGTTTGCCGCAATATGTAGCGCGTTTAATAGGTTTGCTTGGCCGTCAGAACGCAGCTCTGCGAGAGGGATTTGTGAACCCGTTACAATCACTGGCTTACCAAGGTTTTCAAGCATGAAAGACAATGCGGACGCTGTGTACGCCATGGTGTCAGTACCATGTAGGATAACGAAACCATCGTATTTGTCATAGTTGTCACGAATATCATTCGCAATCTGCTGCCAGTCAGCAGGTGTCATATCTGATGAGTCAATCAGAGGGTCGTATTCGTGGATGGTGTAATCCGGCATTTCAGGACGATGGAATTCGGGCATGCTTGCTAATTGCTTTTCCATAAAGCCAGCAACAGGCACATAGCCGTGGTCGGATTTTTGCATTCCGATGGTACCACCGGTGTAAGCGATGTAGATGTGTTTTCTAGTCATCGTTTTTTCTTTCGTGTAGGGGAACAGAGGCGGGGATTATATACCTAAATAACCTTGAGATGCGAGGCTATACGCACAGCATCAGAAAGTCATCTGAGGAGATGCAAAGCCTAATAAAAAGGGCACTTCAAGTAGAAGTGCCCTTTGTAATATTGATGGAAAAACTACTGCACTTGGCAGTTCAAACAAAATGCGTATTGACCTTTAGGATCGTTGAAGCTTTGGAGCAAGCTTGCGTCTTGTTCGAATTGTTGAGCTACGGGTTGAAGACTTTTTGGTAGCAAGCTTGTTGCATCAATACCTAGAGAGACTTTCACCTGTTTCATAAACTCTTGTAGAAATAGTTCAGTAGGTGAAAGAGGCTCTTCTACCCAGTAAATGCCGTAATCGGTTACGTTCGCTAGTTTCGCTGCTAGCTCTACAGCATCATCAAAGTCACCCATTTGATCGACAAGACCAAAGGATAGTGCATCTTGGCCAGTCCAAACTCGACCTTGAGCAACTTTGTCAACTTCCTCTAGAGACATATCGCGATTCTCGCCAACTAGAGAAATAAAGCGCTTGTAACCGTGCTCGATACCTAATTGGAACACTTGAGACGCGCCCTCAGAAAGGCCAGTGGTAATACCGTCACCTGAGAACGGCGATGTGCCAACGCCATCAGTGTTAATACCTAACTTGCTAAAGCCTTTTTCAAACGTGGTGATGACACTAAATATACCAATGGAGCCCGTCAGGGTTGTTGGCTGAGCAACGATTTTGTCTGCGCTCATTGAAATCCAATAACCACCAGAAGCGGCCAAACTCGACATGGATACAACAACCGGCTTACCTGCTTGCTTCAGAGCTTCTACTTCGTTACGAATCACTTCAGAAGCAAAGGCACTGCCTCCTGGACTATCTACTCGTAACACGACCGCTTTCACTTTTTCATCATTGCGTGCTTGACGCAGCAAGCTTGCGACTGTGTCACCACCAACAGTTCCGCGAGGTTGTTGACCGTCCATAATCGCGCCACTGGCTAGAACAACGGCGATGTCGTGCTGAGGTAGTGTGTAATCGGGACGAATCGTTGCAAGGTAGTCGTAGTAACCAATCGCGTTGTAGCTGTCTTTGCCGTCACTACCAAACTGTTTTGCAAATAGAGTGCGAATGTCTTGGCGTGTCGCAAGTTCATCCACTAGCCCCAGTTTGACTGCGAGCTGAGCAATATCGCCATTTACAGACTTCATCTCGTTAATCAGCTCATCCATGGTTGGATTAAGCACTTTCGCATCAATGTTTCGGTTTGTTGTTACGTCATCAACAAAAGCACTCCACAATTGAGTAACCCAGCGTGTTGCTGACTCTTTCGCCGCATCGGACATGTCATCACGAATAAACGGTTCGATAGCGGATTTATAAGTACCTACGCGAAAAACATGAGTGGAAACGTCAAGCTTTTCAAGTAACGTTTTGTAGTACATTGAGTAAGCGCTGTAACCTTTAATCAATACACCACCATCAGGTGCCAGATAAACTTTGTCAGCGTAACTTGCCAAGTAATATTGGCTTTGGTTGTAGAAATCACCTACGGCGTAAACGGGTTTGCCTGACGCTTTAAATTCGTTCAACGCTTTCGCGATGTAACGTAGTTTCGTGAGATTTGTTTCTGGCATGTCTCGCAGTGCTAGCACTAATCCAGACACTTTAGGATCGTCTTTCGCGTAGCGAATAGTATCAACGATATCGAAAAGGACGTTTTCTTTCGGTAACTCATTACCCAAAAGGGAACCAGCAAAAGAGTCCATTGGGTTTACATAACGTCTTTGTTCGACAATTGGGCCTGAAAGGTTCATCACCAATGCCGATTCTTTTTCGACGACAGGTTGACCGTCTCCGGTATAAGTAAAGGCAAAGTAGAAAACGGCAATCATCAGCAAGAAAATTAGGTTTGCCAGTGCGAGTCTGATGAAAGTGATACTTTTCCATATCCCTTTAAATATCAAACCAATAAATTTGAAGAGTTTTTTCATCTTGTCTCCATAACGAGATAGTTACGCCGAGTCTAACAAAGTATGGGTTCTTATCTCTAAGATCTCAAAAGATAACATTTTTTTAGCTTATCACGACCACTCAACAATTGGCATATTTTCACACGAGATTGATCGGTGTTACAAAAATGTAAACGCTTGTTTGATTTTTTGGTTGAGCAGGCTTAATCTGGTCAGACCATGATAATAACAATGGATGTTAAGTGATGTCTGCCATGTACCCAAACCTATTAAAGCCACTGGATCTCGGTTTCACACAATTACGAAACCGAGTTCTGATGGGATCAATGCACACGGGCTTAGAAGAGCACAAAGAAGGATTACAGAAGCTCGCGGCTTTTTATGAAGAACGCGCGAAAGGCGGTGTCGGACTGATTGTAACCGGAGGTTTTTCTCCTAACTTACGCGGTCGTTTACACCCGTTGAGTGCTGAATTCAGCAAGCCAAAACATGCTAAAGCCCATAAAGTTGTGACAGAAGCGGTGCACAAGCACGGTGGTAAAATTGCGTTGCAAATTCTCCATGCTGGGCGTTATGCAATGCATCCATTCTCGCAAAGTGCATCTGGCATTAAAGCGCCGATTGCAAAGTTTGCTCCGAGTGAAATGAGCGACCGCCAGATAAAGAAAACCATCGACGCGTTTGCTAATAGTGCGGAGTTAGCACAGCTTGCTGGTTATGATGGCGTCGAGTTAATGGGCTCGGAAGGTTACTTGATAAACCAATTCTTATGTAAACGTACTAATATGCGTTACGACGAATGGGGTGGCAGCTATAAAAAACGTATGCGTTTTCCGCTAGAAATTGTTAAAGCGGTACGCAAGGCGGTGGGTGACAAGTTCATCATCATCTTCCGTCTTTCTATGCTGGATCTTGTCGAGCAGGGCAGCACTTTTGAAGACGTTATCGAATTGGCGAAAGCACTTGAAGAGGCTGGCGTCACGATTATTAATACGGGTATCGGTTGGCATGAGGCTCGAATTCCGACCATTGCGACTCAAGTACCACGTGGTGCGTTTACATGGGTTACGGAAAAAGTTAAACCTCACGTTTCGGTTCCTATTATCACTTGCAACCGTATAAATACGCCAGATGAAGCAGAACGTATTTTATCTTCAGGTCATGCCGACATGGTTTCGATGGCGCGCCCATTCTTGGCCGATCCTTACTTTGTTGCTAAAGCCGAACAGGAAAAAGCGCAGCTTATTAATACGTGTATTGGTTGTAATCAGGCGTGTCTAGATAACGTGTTTAAAGGTAAGCGCGCCAGTTGCTTAGTGAACCCTCTAGCGTGCTATGAAACCGAAATTGTTGTTGAACCAGCCTTTAAAAAGAAAAACATTGCAGTTGTTGGTGCTGGACCTGCGGGCTTGGCTTGTGCGACCACACTGGCTGAACGTGGCCATAAGGTTGATTTGTTCGAAAAGAACGACCGCATCGGTGGTCAGTTCCGTCTTGCGATGCAGATCCCTGGTAAGGAAGAGTTTCGAGAGACGATACGATATTTCGCTAACCGTATTGATGAAACAGGCGTGAATCTGCACTTATCGACGGAAGCGAACTATGACTTACTCACAGAATACGATGAGATAGTGATGGCATCGGGTGTTGAGCCACGTAAAGTCAATATTGATGGAATTGATAACCCAGAGAAAGTCGTCGACTATCAAACTCTCATTCGAGACAAAACGCCAGTCGGTGAGAAAGTGGCTATCGTTGGTGCTGGTGGCATTGGCGTAGATGTCGCGACCATGCTCACAGAGCCAGTTGGACAAACGTTGGATGACTGGTTGCATGAATGGGGAATCGACAAGGAGATGTCTCAGCCGGGTGGTTTATATCCTTACCCTGATGCGGTCAGCGATAAAGAAGTCTGGGTACTTCAGCGTCGTAAAGGTCGTGTAGGTAAAGGTCCGGGTAAAACGACAGGTTGGATCCATAAACGTACCCTTGAAAAACGGGGCGCACATTTAGTCGGTGGCGTGTCTTACGATAAAATTGATGATCAAGGTTTGCACATTCATGTAGACGGAAGCGCGCAGGTACTTAATGCAGACAAAGTTATCATTTGTGCTGGGCAAGAGTCTGTACGTCCGTTTGAAGATAAATGGTCTGAACTTGGAGAGAAGATTCATATCATTGGCGGAGCTGACCATGCGGGTGAACTTGATGCTGTGCGTGCGATTCGTCAAGGTGTTAAATTAGCGGTAAAACTCTAGCCTTTTAATGTGTTTACCATAAAAGCTGCGCTTTGAGCGCAGCTTTTTTGTATAGAACTAGTCACTGATATCTGGCAGTTGTTTGGCCATTACCACGCCAGCAAAAGTAATAAAAGAGAACACTAACACCACAGCTGAAAGGCTCAAGAAGTTCGACATAACACCAAGAGAGCTCATTAGAAGCAGCATTATCCCAACCACTGTGTTACTCACGGCTACATAGCTCGTCCGTTTGTCACCTTCTGCGATATCAACTAAATAGGTTTTTCGTCCGACTCGTATTCCGTCGTGGGCAATACAAACACAAAAGTAAAGCAGAGGAATCACGAATAGGAAGCTTTGGCTAGCGGTGACCCATGTATCGTAAACAAATAACACAACACCAAGTAGCGCGCTCATCATTGCGCCTATGACCATCACACTGCGGCTAGAGCGATCGGACATTCTTCCCCAGAAAGGACCTGACACAAAGGAAGCTAAGCCACTCGCAAACATAAAGAGAGCTAGCACCCAGAGCTGTCCACCCAGAGATTGCTGTGCCAGCACAACGTAGTACGGTGCACTCAGCGCAGAACATAAAAATAGTGTCCGCGTGATAACGAATCGACGAAAGGTCACGTCTGTCTTAAGTAACGCGAGTTGTTTAAATGCTTCGAGGACGCCATTTCGACCACCGTCTACCTCACCGGCATACTCATTAATTCGCGCATAGACTAATGCCGCGATGAGCCATATGACGCCCGCTAAGCCTAAACTCAGACCGTAAAAGCGCTCTGTCGGCTCTACGTCCCATAACCAGGCTAGTGCCAGAAGGCTAGCGAAAAGCAGCGTAACCAGGCCAGCAGCGCTTGAAGACCAGCCGTTGACTTGACCTCGTTGGTTTTTAGGGATGGTTTTGCCCAATACATCTTTTGATGCGACGGAATTTAAACCGCGTGAGAGGCTGAAGATCACAAGACATGCAATCACACCATAACCCGCAGCTGCTCCTGTTAGAGTTAATGCGACCAATCCGATTGCAAATATGGAAAGAGCCTGCAAGATGCTGCCAATTACCCAGACCCATTTTCTTACTGGAATGCGTCGGATGTAGTGCGCGATGCTAAGTTGTGGGATAAGGGATCCTGACTCACGAATAGGAACCAGCCAACCAATTAGGTAAATCGGAGCCCCGAGACTTTGTAGTATCCACGGCAACGTGACTTTAGGATTGATTAACGCATCGCCGACTTTCGTTAAAAACTGAGCGAGAATGATTTTAAGAAAGTTGCCGGGAACTTGATGACAAGCTGATTCAGGAATCGCCTTACAGGCACGGGCATCTTCGTCATTAACGATCTTTTCGTAAATGCTGTTTTGTTTGTCCTTGTTCATCAACCTGCCTATGTTCAACTTATTCATTTCGCGAATAAATTAACATTAAACCCAGTTTGATGTTAAGTGAAGCACGTTATCAAGCCCACAGAAAACCGGTTGTTATTCGCAGGAGCAGATTGTGCTAAAGTGGCGTAAACAAAATAACAACGATCTTCAATAAGGATTCTTTCATGGACGCTCTCGATCTTTTGCTCAATCGCCGATCTATCGCGAAGTTATCCGCGCCTGCACCAGAAGGTAAAGCTCTTGAGAACATCATTCGTGCTGGCCTTCGTGCGCCTGACCATGCGGGATTAACCCCTTGGCGTTTCGTTATCGCACAGGGCGATGGTTTGAAAAAACTGTCAGATATCTTGGTAAAAGCGGCAGAAGCTGAAAATAGTGATGAAGCGGTGGTCGAAAAGGTAAAGAATGCCCCATTTCGCGCACCAATGGTGATCACGGTGATTGCTAAAGTAACAGAACATGAGAAAGTACCAGCACTAGAGCAACACTTATCTGCGGGATGCGCTGTACAAGCGATGCAAATGGCAGCCGTAGCGCAAGGCTTTCAAGGGTTTTGGCGCTCAGGTAAGTGGATGTTCCATCCAGAAGTTCATCAAGCATTTGGTTTAGAAGGTGACGATGAGATTGTTGGTTTCTTGTACTTAGGCACGCCTGGTTGTACACCGATGAAAGTTCCTGAGCGTGACCTTTCTCAGTTTGTTGAATTTCTATAACTGAAAACTTAAATAAACTGACTGTTTATTTATACAGTTTTTCTTGATTTATTAGGGCTACATTCGTTAATGTGGCCCTAATTATATTTATTTCCAAAACGTTATGTCTCGTCTGTTTATTGCTGAAAAACCAAGCTTAGGCCGTGCGATTGCCGCTGCACTGCCAAACCCTCAAAAGAAAGATCAAGGATTCATCCGCTGTGGGAACGGGGATATCGTTACTTGGTGTATCGGCCATTTGCTCGAACAAGTCGAACCTGACGCTTACGATGAGCGTTATAAAAAGTGGAATATGGCAGATTTACCAATTGTTCCGCAGCAATGGCAGCTCAGACCGAGGAAAAGCGCAAGTAAGCAATTAACAGTGATTCGTAAATTGCTCAAAGAAGCTAACGAAGTCATTCATGCAGGAGACCCAGATCGAGAGGGTCAGCTGTTAGTTGATGAAGTTCTGGACTATTGCAAGTTATCTAAAACCAAGAAGGAATCCACACAGCGTTTGCTGATTTCCGACTTGAACTTACCTGCGGTTAAACGCGCACTCAGTTCTATGCGCAGTAATCGCGAGTTTATCCCACTTTCAGTTTCTGCATTGGCCCGCTCTCGGGCTGATTGGCTGTATGGTATGAACATGTCTCGTGCTTATACCTTGCTTGGTCAAAAAGCAGGGTATCAAGGTGTTCTCTCGGTAGGGCGAGTGCAAACGCCAGTTCTTGGCTTAGTGGTGCGTCGTGATGAAGAAATCGAAAACTTTGTCCCGAAGGACTATTTTACCCTACATGCTCTGATCCCATATCAAGATGCCAATGGTACTTTTGATATTCGTGCTCGTTGGAAGCCAAGTGAGGCATGCAAGCCTTGGCAGGACGAAGAAGGTCGAGTATTAAACCGTAAGTTGGTAGAAAATGTTGCAAACCGTATTGCAAATCAACCCGCAAAAGTGACAGAGTCGGAACAAAAGCAAACCAAGCAATCAGCACTATTACCTTATTCGTTATCTGCTTTACAGATCGATGCCGCGAAGCGCTATGGTATGAGTGCGCAACAAGTACTAGATACTTGTCAGGCATTGTATGAAAAGCACAAGTTGATCACTTACCCGCGTTCAGATTGTCGCTATTTGCCGATGGAACACTACTCACAAGCAGGGACGGTGACAACTGCTATTGCGAATAACGCAAAAGAGTTGCAAGTTGCCGTTCAGGGAGCTGACTTAACATTAAAGTCCAAAGCCTGGAACGATAAAAAGGTGGATGCGCACCATGCGATTATCCCTACACCGAAGCAAGCTAATGTGAATGCGCTTTCCGGCAATGAGATGAAAGTGTATCAATTGATTGCGCGCCAGTACCTCATGCAGTTCTATCCGGCGGCGGTTTACGCAGAAGCGAAATTGGTTTTCGATATCGCTGGTGGTACGTTTGTCGCGAAAGGTCGTCAGTTAGTTTCGCCGGGTTGGAAAGCGCTAATGGGCAAAACTGACAAGGAAGATGAAGGTATTGATGCCGTGCCACCGCTACCCGAAGGCACCGTGTTAACTTGTCGTGAAGGGGAAATAAAAGACCGAAAAACCGAGCCACCAAAGCATTTTACCGAGGCATCGCTGTTGCAAGCGATGACCGGGATCGCCCGTTATGTTGCGGATAAAGAACTGAAAAAAATCCTTCGTGACACTGATGGGCTAGGCACGGAAGCGACTCGCGCTGGTATTTTGGACACGCTGTTCAAACGCCAACTGCTTACGCGTCAAGGTAAGTCAATTCTCAGTTCTCCTGCGGGAAGAGGTCTCATTCATGCCTTGCCAGAAGATTCAACATACCCTGATATGACGGCTCATTGGGAGCACCAGTTACAAGGTATGGCAGAGAGAAATCAAGCATATCAGCCGTTCATGCAAGCACTGGAACAACGCATTGATAGCTTGATGGCACAAGTAAAAGCAGGCCCTATCCCTGATTCATTACGTCATCTACCCAAGGTGGAACGTCCTGCGTTTAAACGTAAAAAGCGCAGTTATTCAAAGAATGGTGGCGCGACTAAATCTCGTGCAACCAAAGGTAAGCAGGCATAGGACAAGCGCGGCGTAATTAAACTCCGCGCATGCTTGAAAATAGATTACTCGAACAGATCACCGTGGTTTTGGATCGCGCCTCTTACTTCACCTTGAGTTAACACGCGTTTGTCCAGTACCTCTTTCACCTGGTTGCCCAAGTCAACTAATGTATCTCGATTCGCTTGAGTTTGGCGTTTACCAGCACTTCTCAAGCAGTAATTTAGTTCGTGCTCTTCGCTAAAATTAACCAAATCCCTATCTGCTGCCATCGTGCTTTCTCCTTATTTGTTCTACTTTTTCCTAAGTCTGGATTGGATGTAGATAAATTCAAGTTAGATTGCGCGAATTATGCTGGTGGATCACTGATGAACATTATGTTTGCCAACCAAGTCACGATTATGAAGCCTGGCTTTGATGGTATTTGGTTTAGTGACGGTTGTGTCTTAATGCTGCTACCAAGGTAACTCAGTACCATCGTAGTTAATAAATCGACCTGAAAGCTGCGGTGTGCTCAGCTCTATCACGTTCGCTAGGCCTTGCGCGGAGGTTTGCGTATCTATCAAAGCATTTGGCCCGCCCATCGCCGTTTTTACCCAACCAGGGTGAAGCGCTAAAACGGTAAATCCTTCAGGTGTTAAATCATTACTTAAGCTTTTCACAACCGAGTTAAGCGCCGCTTTCGATGAGCGATAAATATAACCGCCACCGGACGTATTTTCGGTCATGCTCCCCACTTTTGATGAGATACAAGCAATCTTTTTTATCTTGCCTTGTTGTAAGCGAGGGTAACAGTGCTCAACCAGTTTTAACGGTGCAATGGTGTTTACTTCGAAGGCTTTACGCCATTCTTCTACGTCAGTGTTTCCAAAGCCATATCCCTTGGGGCCGTAATATCCTGCATTATTGATGAGTAAGTCGATGGCAGGGAGTTTATCGGCAAGCTTAGCGACTTGTTCGTAGTGAGTGACATCCAGTTCGTGCAAAACCAGATTACTGAATTGTGAGGCTAGAGTTTGTAGTTCTGAACTGTTCTCTAAGGAACGGCTAGTAGCATGTACTTGGTGGCCTTGCTTCAGGTACAGCTCAGTTAAGCTAAGGCCAATGCCGCGATTTGCTCCGGTAATAAAGACGGTTTGACTCATACAAACACCTATGCTTTTTTGATTTCAGTTGAAAGTCATTGTGTTAGTTAAGCACAATAAAATCAACCAACCACCACGCACCAACAACAAGAGATGAAAATAGGGACAGGGCACAAAGAGAGCCAAACAGTGCGCCGAGAATAGCAAAGAAAGTAGAATTCATATGTATATTAAATTTAATTGATATTGAAAATCATTATCAATTAAATTGCTTTTTATTCAACCCTTTAAGTTGATATTATTTCGTTACCATTGTTATTAAGAATTTCTCATGCTGCCATTTATCTACCACCCGATTTATTCTCAACTTGAGTTGCCAGAGGGGCATCGTTACCCAATTATGAAATACCAGTACCTCTATGAATCGGTATTGGTGCATATGGAGAAAGATAACTGGAAAGAGCACACGCAGTTTTTCCAGCCCGAAGCATTAACTGTTGGGGAAGTAAAACGTGTTCATGACGAGGAATACGTCGAGTTACTTGTTAGTGGAAACATGCCAGCTGCGAAGATGCGCCGAATAGGTTTTCCTTGGAGTGAGTCTCTCATTACCAGAACGCTAACTTCAGCAGCGGGCACGGCTCTGACCGCAAAAAAGGCACTTGAGTACGGAGTGGCCATTCATTTGAGTGGTGGGTATCATCACGCACACAAAGAGTTTGGCAGTGGTTTTTGTTTATTTAATGACTTAGTGATCGCGGCTAGGCAAGCACTCGAAGTTGAGCATGTCGATAAAGTATTGATCATTGATAGTGATGTTCACCATGGGGATGGAACAGCAACTTTATGTGACGATGAGCCAGATATCATCACGCTTTCTTTCCACTGTGATAAAAACTTCCCAGCGAGGAAGCCTCAGTCTGACCTCGATGTGCCTTTGGTGCGAGGAACAGGTGATGAGGACTTTTTAATGGCGTTTAAAGAAGTGGTCGATATGGCACTTAATCTTCATCGCCCTGATTTAGTTATCTACGATGCTGGTGTCGATATACATCAAGACGATGAGCTTGGATATTTTGATGTGTCGACGCAAGGGATTTTAGAACGTGATAGATTTTTAATGCAAACAGTGAAATCTCGAGGTATCCCTGTCGCAGCTGTCGTTGGAGGTGGATATCGAACGAATCATGCTGACCTCGTCCCAATCCATTTGCAGCTTATCAATGCCGCTAAAGAAGTCTTTATTGATGAGTAGATACAACTAGACGTAAATATCAAATTGATTCAACACTGGAACGAACGAAAAGGGCATTAATTTTTTGTGGGTTCTTTCTGAGTGTGGCGGAGTGCTTAGTTGCGTTCGAGAGGTGATAAGTGATTTGTACAAATCTTTTTAAGTCTGGAGATGCGAAAAAGCCCGCTAATTTCTTAGCGGGCTTTTTCTAAAAGTGGCGGAGAGATAGGGATTTGAACCCTAGATACGCTATTAACGTATGCCGGTTTTCAAGACCGGTGCTTTCAACCACTCAGCCATCTCTCCGTTGTTGAGGCGCATAATATAAGGCTTTGAAAATGTTGTAAACCCCTAGTTGAACTGATTGGATGTTTACTGCGCAAATTTGTGGTTTGTGTTGTTGAAATAAACAAAACTCCCCAAAAAGGGGAGTTTGAATAGTATATGGATTGCTAGGTATTAATCGTTTTTAGAATAAAAACGCTGTAACTCAGTTAAACCTTGCATCAAAACTGGCAACTTCGGTGCATCATCTCGAAGTCGTTTGTAGTTTTTGTCATACAGCTTGTAGTTGCCAAACTTATCGATCACTGTGGTTTGTGAGCTAGTAATTAAGGCAAGCTCGCGAGTATCGCCCGCCAAGATCCAGCGACGACGACTTTCATCGAATAGGTTGCGACCACTACTGTAATCATATGGGTTGGAAGATACGCCGAGCATATCTTGCAACAGTGTAACCGAGAGGTCCAAGTGACTTGTGCTGTGATTAAATTCGCCAGCTAGCATTCCAGGCCAATGGATCACCATCGGAACTTGTAATTGATAACGGCTGTAGTTGCTGTTTGCTCCCCAGCTGTTCGTATTGGTTTCGTTAAATTCACTACCGTGATTAGAAGTGATGATTACGATGGTGTTTGTCAGTTGTCCCGTCGTTTCCAGTTCATCAATAATACCGGCGATAGTTCTATCCGCCGACTTCACTGCATATTCATAAGCTTTTTTGAATCGCTCACTTGCAGGCATTTCTTCGTCATTATTTGAAGGAATCGATTCAAAATTATCAACGGTGGTGACTTCGATGTAACTAAACCATGGCTGACTTGCTTTCTCTGCTAACCATGTATTCCAGTTTGCGATAGATTGTTTATCGGTATGAGCTTGCGTGCCATCTAGGTCTTCCGCTAAGTTCAAGTCGCGGAAAATAATTTCTGAGTAGAGATCATCTTCAAACCCACTGCCACTGAATAAACCAAAGTTGTAGCCCTGATCTTTCAGTACATCGAGCAATACTGGGGACGCACCTTGCGCCTTGATGCTTGATGCATAACTAGTCGGTAAGCCATAGAACAAACCAAAGGCCCCGTATGTATCATTACTTGAGCTGTAATGATTACGGAAGTTCTGATTGTTTTCAGCAAACTCATAGAGGTTAGGCATCTCTTCTTGGTTAAGCGCATCCGCTCGTAAATTGTTTATGCTGATCATCAACACATTGAGCTTATTGACTCGACGGTTAAACTCTAGCTTTTCCAGAGGGTAATTGACTAACTCTACGTTGCCTTCATTTTCCGCTAAGCGTTTTAGGTATTCCTCACGGTCAAGTAGACCATGTTTTTCCATAAAGCTCTTCGCCGTCATCGGGTAAGACAAAGGGAAGTTTGAACGCTGGCTAGTAATTGGGTTGTAAAAATACGCATCTGCCCAAATGTAAACCAAATGACTGGTCATAAAGCTGAGGAAAAAGACGGCCGCGAGAGGGCGTCCTACGTGCTTATGAGATAGTTTGCGCTGTTTTCGCCATACCCATTCGGATAGTGCGAGTTGAATAAGGAAGATCAGCGGCATCACAACAAATAAATGTTGTAGGTCAGTGCTGAGCGCACTTTTGTCTTCGCTGAATAGTAACTCCCAGACAACGGGAGTTAAGTGCAAATTGATCGACTGATACGCTTGGGTATCAATTAATAATATGGTTTGCCCAACGGTTGCGAAAATCACTGCCACCAAACGGAACAACTTCCGCGATGGCAGGATAAACGTCAACGGGAATAGAACAAGCAAGTAAAGTGCGAAAACTAGAAAGCCAAAGTGACCAACCCAAGAAACCGCCAGATAAAACTGACCAAGTAACGTCTCGGGCCAAGGAGACTGAACAATGTAGCGTGTGCCTATCAACATCGATGCAACGATATTGAAGAATGCAAACCAGTGACCCCAACCAACTAGTCGAGATACACGTTCGCCGTATGAGTTTCCGCTGTCTACCATGTATGTGTTCTATTGTCCGTGATTAGTGTGTTTTTGGTGTTTCTAAAGAAGACATCAGCGCCTGAGCAAATTTTTCAGCAATCGCTTTGCGTTGTGAAGCAGCAACACGTTGATTTAAGACATTGGTTGCGATATTTCCGGCAATCATTAGCGTCAACTCAGGAGAAGCAGCGTGTTTTTTAAGAACTGTTGCTACTTCAGCAAGAATTTTTTCTACTTGCTCGTCAGTATATTTAGATGTAATCGGCATAAAGACTCTAATAATGATAGTAAAAGCGGCTTATGATAACCTACAATGCCCATCAACTAAAACCTTGTAGCAAGATAAAATCACTATGAGTCTTCATCTTTCAAACGTTATTCTGCATCAACTGTGCAAAAACGATCAGGACGAGCTGGTTGTAAACTTTCGTCCAGCATCATTAGAGAACGATGCATCTACAGAAAACTTAGTCGCTGAGCTTCACCGAGTATTCCATTCTAAAGCTGGTAAAGGTTTTGGCGCTTTCCAGTCAGACAGCGAATTTCAATTTTGGCTTCAAGAAATGCGCAAAGGAGAGCGAGATTTTTACGACTTCTCACAAATTAGTGCAAATCGCTTGAAAGAAGAGTTGATTAAGTACCCATTTGCGGATGAAGGTATCTTGGTTTTCGCTGAGTATCAGAGTTTAGCAACGGACTACTTGTTCATCGGTATCTTACCAATGAATCAGAGTTTAAAAGTGACCGAAGGTTTGGACATCAGTGCGACAGATTACTTAGATATCACCAAAATGGATATTGCCGCACGCATCGACCTGTCGAGCTACGAGACCGACAAGGAATCCAATCGTTATCTGCAATACATTAAAGGACGCGTTGGCCGTAAAGTGGCGGACTTCTTCCTAGATTTTCTGCAAGCGGATATTGGCTTAGATACTAAACAACAAAACTTAGTGTTGATGCAGGCGGTGGATGATTTTTGTGCTGACTCGAAGCTAGAAAAGCAAGAAGTGAACGAGTACAAGAAACAAGTTTACGACTACTGCAATGAGCAAATTAAATCCGGTGATGAAGTTCAAATCTCAGAGCTTTCCGGAGAGCTTCCTCAAAGCCAAGATGGCACGAGCTTTATGGATTTCACCAAAGAGCAAGGGTACGAACTTGAAGAGTCTTTCCCAGGTGATCGTGCGACGGTTCGCAAACTGACTAAATTTGTTGGAGCTGGTGGTGGTTTGAATATTAGCTTCGATAGTCTCTTACTTGGCGAGCGTATTTTTTATGATCCAGAGACGGATACCTTAACGATTAAAGGGACGCCTCCAAATCTAAAAGATCAGTTAAGTCGCAATTAAAATCATATCGTTAAATAAAGAGAGCAAAACGGCTCTCTTTTTTTATGTGAATAAGAAACATCCATAGTATATGCTTGTAATTAATGGAGATATGCGAGGGGCAAGTGTTGCTGAAGCTAAAAGAAGGAATACGGCGTTTTGTTTGGTTCTGGTTCGTTTTGTGGTGTGTTTTAGCACTTGGCATTTGGCTGCAAGCCAAACAAACGATTCAAACGATTTCGACTGTAAATGAGTTAGGAAGTAAAGTTGAAGAAGTCAGGCACTTTTTTAACTTCGATCTGCCTTACCGTGTTAAACACGTCGACCAAATTTCACTGAAACTTCAGTTGGCTTATGCAGTTCGCTTACAGCTTGAAAGTGAGTTTTCTGAAGGGAAAATCACACCAGACATCACTCAATTGCTCTACACGACCGACCGATTTTTAGAAAGTGCTCGAGCTTTTGTAAGAAGTGACAGTGAATTGGTTTCGTTAGCAGAACAGTTACGAAGCAGCCGTGCTCGAACAGAAAACTCTGATCAAATTCAGGCAATGTACTATCGCTTAGGTGCGCTTGTTTTTGAGTCTGTCTTTAGTGACTCTGCAACGAATAGCGATACTTACCGTGACTTAGACCGACTTTTTATTGAATCAGAGACGCTATCTCCCGAAGAGAGAAGCGCTCTTCAGCGCCAGCTTGCTCAAACCTCAAGCGCACTATCTGCTCAGGCACAGGGCAGTTATTTATCCAACCACCTGCTTAATCCAGATTTCCCGAACCAGTTAACTTCGATAAATGATCAGTTGGAACAGAAGCTAATGACTTTTATTGTTTGGCTGTCTGTAATCAGTGGTTTGCTCCTTTTCCTCATTTCATGGGGAGCCTTCTCCCCAAAAATGATTCAACCGATACCACTACCCAGAACCGATGATAAAAAGTCAGAGCAAGTTGGCGATGATGAAAATGGAGCTAACGCTGTTCCCTCAGCTCAGTCAGAAAATTTTCAAAACGTCCAAATGAACGAAGAAAGTTGTAATGAGGTGAATTCATCACAAGTGGAAGTGGTGGAACGTGAGCCGTACATAGATATCAATAAAATGTTAGATTCTCTGTCTGGTGACGAGGGCGCTGTGCGGATGTTACTGGAGGTCTTTATTCAGGACCACTCTGGCGATGGTACTAAAATGTATCAGCTGTTAGAAGAGGATAAAGAGCAAGCGCAAAGAGCCGCACACAGTCTTAAAGGGGTCTCAGGGAGTTTAGGTGCAATGCCATTGCACTGTATTTCGGGTGATATTGAATTGTTGATTAAACAAGGGCAAAAAGTGCCGGAAGAGAAGTTGGCATGTTTAGATGATATCCTAAAACAAACCATACTTTTTGCTAATAACGTTCTCAATAGTGAAAAGATAACAGAATAGCTAACAGATTGATATTACTCTGACTTAATGTCATGAGAATTGAGGTAGTAAAGGCCCGAACTATATGACTTAGTTCGCTTTATTCCTGTTCTATACAATTTGTTAAAGGTGCTTTTATGTCCGTTCGCCGAATGTCTTCAATAATGTTGATAGGGCTGGTTATGATACTTTCAGGGTGCTCCCTGCTCGAAGTCAAGATCGAGAGTCAAACCGTCCCTCTTACCAAACAAGAGCTCAATATGCGTCTTTTGACTCGTGAGTATGCGCAGCAGTTTTTTGCTCAGGTTGAGCAAGCAGCAGATGCACTACACGAACAATATGAGCCTCATGATAAAGTGCATCAATCTTATATTTTACTTTGGAAGATAAATGCTGAAGAAGGCATCCAAGCTTCTGCATACCAAGTGTCCCCAATGGCTGCACTGATTGATACATGGACTTTCACGTTACAAATGGAACAGTTTTTTACTACCGCTTCTGGTAATGAGCTCTTTGCGTCTGATGAGGCCAAGTTAGTTTCCGTTTATTTAGCGAAAGAGGTAGATAAACTGGCTCAATCTTTATTGAAGAAAGAAGCATACATCAAGACACAAACGTTTGTTGCAGAGTTCGCCAAGCAGCATCCCTTCGCTGATTTAAGCATGATTAGGACTCCGGCTTACCGTAGGTGGTTAGATGCAAACCAAATTAGCGAAGAGGAAGCCGTTACAACGCTAGGCACGATGCCAGAAGCACTTGGGGATGTCTCTGATCGTCTAAGTCTGGTATCAGAACAGACACCAAAAATTATGACGTGGAAAGCGCAGTTGTTGGCCTTGAATAGCTCTGCCAGTATCGAAAAAGTCAATGCGGCGCTCAATAGTTTGCAAGTTACCGCTGATTCGATGAGGGATTTTATCGATAACAACCCAGAGTACATGCGTTATTTGGCAGAACAAATGGCGCTGGAGTTACAACCTTTGGTTGACGATATCGATCAAAGGACGGAGGCGCGTTTATCTCAGTTGGGTGAAGAACGCCAAGCTATAGAGCTGATGGTTGCCAGAGAGCGCCAAGAAATCGCACAGATCATTACCCATGAGCGCGAGAAGTTTGCTCAAGATATGGATCGAGTGTCGCAAGAGGTTGTGAATCTCGCAATGACTAAACTGATTGAACTTGTCAAAAGTACCATCATCTACTTTATTCTGTTCATTGCCGTTATATTCTTTGCACCGCTTGGCTTGGGCTATTGGTTTGGGAAGCGTGCAGCCGTGAAAACGCCAGTCAAACAAAGCTAACGATTTGTTTTGGAAATAAATTACCACCTTCTAAAGAAGGTGGCTTTGTGTGAGCCCCCTAAAAGGGGGCCTTTGTTTAGTCCAGCGCCAATTGCTGCTGCTCTACTCGCTCTTGCTTCTCTTGATGTCTTACATATCGGCGTATTATTTCTTCATTGATTCCAACACTATCGACAAAATAGCCTCTTTGCCAAAAGTGATTACCCCAAAGCCTGTTCTTCCTAAGGTGAGGAAACTTGCTAAATAGCTTTAAGGCTATTTTGCCTTTCAATACCCCCATCAACTTGGATATCGAAAGCTTTGGTGGGACCTTTACAACTAAATGTACGTGGTCAACTTGTACGTTTAGCTCTACGACTTCACATCCAAGTTGATTACAGTAAACATAAATACATCGATAAACTTCTTTACCTATATTGTTCTTCAAGATCCTAAATCGATACTTTGGCGTCCACACTATATGGTATTGACAACGCCAAAATACGTGGGAAGCTTGATTGTATCTACTCATGTTATTTGTCCTCTTTGACTTCTGGAAAAATCAAAGACGCATTTAGCATGAGTAGTTTTACAGGCAAAGCCGAAACGGATGATAACCACCTACTGAAGTAGGTGGTTTAGGGCTGAAAATAAAAAAAGAGCGCTTTAAAGCGCTCTTTTTTAGTATTGAATTCGGAAGGGAGGTTCTTCCTATCTCTACGAAGTTAAGCGGTTTGCTGCTTTAATTCGCCTTCAGCTTCTTCGACTGCTTCTGCTGTTGGTTCGCACTTATCAACAAACCAACCCATGTAAGAAGTGAAGATCGTTACGATGATACATACAAAACTCAGCCACATGAACGGGGCATAAGACAGTGTAGCAACACCCAAAATACTGGCCATGTAGATACCGTTGTCACTCCAAGGGACCATACCTGAGGTTAGCGTGCCGCCAAATTCTGCGTTACGAGACAAATTCTTACGTTTGTAGCCTAGACGGTCATAGTTCTTCGCACAGATTTTTGGGGTCAGAATAAGTGAAACGTACATCGCTGAACCAAATACGTTGCCCATAAAGGCCGTACCAATTGTGCTTGTTGCCAATGAACCTGCACTTTGAACGCGTTTTTCAAACAGCTTCGCGATAGTCTCTAGCACGCCTACTTTATCTAGTAGACCGCCAAAACCAAGGCCGAATACGATAACCGCTACCGACCCAAGCATTGAAGACATGCCGCCACGGTTAAGGATTGAGTCAATGAAATCTACGCCAGATGAGATTGCAAACGGAGCCCAAGCCGTGTTGAACGCGGTTAGGAAATCGACATCTTGGATCATCACTGCCCAAATAATACCTAGCAGAGAACCAAAACTGATCACTGGGAATGAAGGCATACGCATCGCTAGAAGTGACAATACGATGATCACAGGAACAAATGAGTAAGGGGTGATGTAGAACTGCTGTTCCATCGCTTTAATGACAGAGTCTACCTGGCTCATGTCAACTTGACCTGCGTAGTGGAAGCCAAATGCAGTAAACATAATGCCTGTAATAATGTAGCTAATGAGTGCTATCGGCAACATGCCTTTAATATGTTCCATCACTTCAACGTTAGACATAGATGAAGCAAGGATTACTGAATCCGATAGAGGCGACATTTTGTCACCAAAGTAACAGCCTGAAAGTACGGCACCTGCAGTGATTGGCGCAGGAACACCAAGACCTTGACCGATACCCATCATTGCAATACCTGCCGTGCCAGCCGCACCCCAAGATGTGCCAGTCGCTAGCGCAGTCAATGAACAGATGATCATGGTCGCGAGCAAAAAGATGGAAGGGTGGATTGCTTTAAGGCCGTAGTAAATAATGGTTGGAACAATACCACCAGAGATCCAAGTACCTACAAGCGCGCCAACGGCCAAAAGGATTAAAACGGCTCCAAGTCCATTGGAAATGCCATTTAGTGCTGCTTTTTCCAGATCTTTATACTGATGGCCAAGCTTTATGCCCAATATCATGACAATGAACCAACCGATGTATAGCGCTAGCTGAATCGGTAGGTCTAGCTTGGCTGTGAACGAAAATGCCAGCAGGAGAAATAAACCGAGCGAGATAAATACCTGTATCAAGCTTGGTAGGCGTGGTGTAACTTGCTTCATATGTGCCTCTGTCAATCTTGGAGCAATAGAGGAAGGCGCTCCTTGTTGTAATCGCGCATAACATACATTAACAAAAATTATATTTCGAACATTTGGTGTTTTATCTTGATGTTCGTCGGTAAAAACGTTTGCTTGTGAAATTAACTGTTAGTTTGTTTTAACTTTTTTGGTTTTAAATGTTGTGTAATGTGAAATTATTGTGCTTCATGTGTTATTTTCTCATTGAGTGGTAAGACCAATTAGGGGGCTAAAGTGCTTTCCCTACTTGAAAAATGGTTAAAACCGCAAACCAAACACTAAAAAATCTCGTGTAACCCGGTTTTTCAGAGGAAAAGGTTAAAAAACGCGCTTATTTACAAAATAGGGGTTGAGATTTTGCTGTGAAAAATTAACTATGGGGTAGGTTTTTTAATACATGGAGAGTTAATACGATGAGAGTTGGTTTAGTTGGTTGGCGCGGTATGGTTGGTTCAGTCCTTATGCAGCGTATGGTTGAAGAGAAAGACTTCGACCTAATCGAACCAGTATTCTACAGTACTTCTCAAGTTGGTATTCCTGCTCCTAACTTAGGAAAAGACGCAGGCTTACTGCAAGACGCGTATGATATTGAAAGCTTAAAACAGCTTGATGCGGTAATCACCTGTCAAGGTGGTAGCTACACAGAAAAAGTTTTCCCTGCACTTCGTCAGGCTGGTTGGAAAGGCTACTGGATTGACGCGGCCTCTACGCTACGTATGGCTGAAGATTCGATCATCACACTTGATCCAGTGAACTTAAAGCAAATCCAACAAGGCATCTACGGTGGCACGAACACATTTGTCGGTGGTAACTGTACGGTTAGTTTAATGCTAATGGGGCTAGGTGGTCTATTTGAGAAAGGCCTTGTTGAGTGGACAAGCGCAATGACTTACCAAGCCGCATCTGGTGCTGGTGCGCAAAATATGCGTGAATTGATCTCGCAAATGGGCGTTATCAATGACTCTGTGAGCTCTGAACTTGCAAACCCATCAAGCTCTATCCTAGATATTGATAAGAAAGTTGCGGATACAATGCGCAGCGGCTCTTTCCCTACCGATAAGTTCGGTGTGCCACTAGCTGGTTCGTTGATCCCATGGATCGATGTGAAGCGCGATAATGGTCAGAGTAAAGAAGAGTGGAAAGCGGGCGCTGAGGCGAATAAAATTTTGGGTTCTCAAAGTTCATCTGTTCCAATTGACGGTACTTGTGTGCGTATTGGCGCGATGCGTTGTCACTCTCAAGCACTTACTATCAAGCTTAAACAAAATGTACCAATGGACGAAATCGAAGAAATCATCGCCACTCATAACGATTGGGTGAAAGTGATTCCTAACGACCGTGACATCACTGCTCAAGAGCTAACACCGGCAAAAGTTACGGGCACAATGTCTGTACCAGTGGGTCGTCTACGTAAGATGGCAATGGGTGATGATTTCCTAAATGCTTTCACTGTTGGTGACCAACTGCTTTGGGGTGCTGCGGAGCCATTGCGTCGTACTCTGCGAATTATTCTGTCTGAGAAAGCATAATCACATCAATCCTTTATTTGATGACAAAATAAAAGAGCTCCTTAGGGAGCTCTTTTTTCATGCGTCGTCTTCCGTTCGAACGACTCTTTTGTCTGGATCGGCTAGTTCACTACCACAATGTTTACAGTAAATTGCGTCAGAGTCGTGCCCTGCGTGGGAGCAGTTTGGGCATTTCACCAATACTTTGTGCGATTGCATCTCTTGGTGCAGTTCGGCAGTGAAAATACCTGTAGGTACCGCCAAAATGGAATAACCCAGTAACATGGTGAGTGATGCAAGCCCTTTACCTAGGTCTGTTTGAGGGACCAAGTCACCATACCCAACCGTTGTGATGGTCACGATCGCCCAATAAATACTCTTAGGAATGCTAGTAAATCCGTTTTCAGGTCCTTCAATGATAAAAATCAACGAGCCGAAAATCGTTACCATAATGGCGACGGAACTAAAGAAGATAAAAATCTTTCTGCGCGCCATAAGCAGTGAACGTAAGAGGATATTGGACTCTTGGAGGTATCGGACTAACTTGAGTATGCGGAATATTCGCATCACTCGCAGCGCCCTGATCACACCCATAAACGAAGCGGATGGGAAGAAGAGTGCTAAATAAGTGGGCAAAATCGCAAGTAAATCGACGACACCATAAAAACTCTTTGCGTAGGCGGCAGGTTTAGGAGAGCAATAAAGCCTTAGAAGGTATTCAATCGTGAATAGGCCAGTAAATGTGTATTCAATAAACTTCAGCTCTTTTTCCCACTCGGCCCGAACGGAGGGTATCGAATCTAACACCAGTACGATTAACGAGCTGATGATCGCGATAATGAGAGCAATATCGAACGTTTTACCAGCTTTGGTATGAGTACCAAAAATGGTGACATATAGAGTATGTTTAAGAGAGTCAGTCGTCATGACAAAGCGATCCATTGTTGAATCGCTCTATCATACAATTTTATAGAAACTCAGGCTAATCCTGGAAATAAGTTGCGTAAGCCATTCGCAATAAACTCTATGCCAAGCGCGCCCAATATCAAACCCATGATACGAGTAATGACGTTGATTCCAGTTTGACCTAAAAATCGTACGATCAATGGGGCAGAGCGGAACAATAGCCATGAACAAAGGCAGAACAAACCAATCGTAATACTAATGCCCACGGTATCGAACATGCTTGGGTAGCGTGCACCATAAACAATAGTCGAACTGATTGCACCAGGACCTGCCATTAAAGGCATTGCAAGAGGGACCACACCAATCTGTTCACGACTGACGTATTCCGTTTTCTCTTGTTTGTTCTGCTTATCTTCCCCCAGTTTACCGCTCATCATCGAGAATGCGATGCTAAGTAATAGCAACCCGCCAGCGACACGAAACGAATCCAGAGAAATACTGAACATGTCTAACAGTAACTGACCAGCAAAAAGCGAAATGATCAGGATGATCGCAACAGCCACATTTGCTGTTGTTGCCGTATTGCGCTTTTCGTCTGGTGTCATATGCCCGGTTAGTGACACAAACACAGGCATGATACCAACAGGGTTTACTGCGGCGACCAAACCGAGAAAAAACTGCAAGAAGATAGCAAGTTCAAAAGTTTGCATGTTGCGTACTCATCAAAGTTCACATTAGTGAAAAGGAGAAGGGGTAATTTGGGCGTAATGTAAGGCAAAAGTTAGGTTGTAAGAAATGAAAAAAACTAACGCATTCCCTGCCATTTAAGTGAGAAAAACTAATTCTTTAATAAACTGTATCTAATCTGGAAAGGAAATGTTACGTATAAAGCTGCTGATAAATTGCACTGTTTTACATAAACGTTAACATTCGCACATTTTTGATAAAAACCAAGGTGGTTTGTAGAGAGATGTATTCGGTTCGATATACTCTCAGTAGCACAAAGAATTGGGCCTACATGTAATTTTGTTGGTCAAAAATGAAACTTTTTTACAGGTTGTTGTAGTTTCTTTTATTTATTTGTCCATTTTCTTCTTTTTTACTCAATAAAAAATGAAAGTTAATTTATTTGTTTATCAGTGATTTATGTCATTTTGGTGTGATGAAGCACCACTTTGGTAGTATTTAGGTGGTGAGAACTGATCCAAGTCAATTTTTTTCACACTCTGAAATATTATACTCAGTCCTGAAAGCAATTTACTAAGACGTTTGTTTTCTAAGTGACTGATAAACAGTAAAAACAATAAGTAATAGCCTTAGTAAAAAGTTTTTAATATTTGTTAATTTTAGGAGATTCCCTATGCCTGTAACTAATATGGCTGAACTAGATGCAATGGTTGCTCGCGTTAAGAAAGCGCAAGAAGAGTTCGCTACTTACTCTCAAGAGCAAGTAGATAAAATCTTTCGTGCAGCATCGCTTGCAGCTAACCAGGCCCGTATCCCGCTAGCTCAACAAGCGGTAGAAGAATCTGGTATGGGTATTGTTGAAGATAAAGTAATCAAGAACCACTTCGCTTCTGAGTTTATCTACAATAAATACAAAGACGAACAAACGTGTGGCATCTTAGAAGAAGATGACAACCTAGGTACTATGACTATCGCTGAGCCTGTAGGCATCATCTGCGGTATCGTACCAACGACTAACCCAACTTCTACAGCGATCTTCAAATCTCTAATCTCTTTGAAGACTCGTAACGGTATCATCTTCTCACCACATCCACGTGCGAAAAACTCAACTAACGATGCAGCTAAACTCGTTCTAGATGCAGCAGTAGCAGCAGGCGCACCAAAAGACATCATCGGTTGGATCGACCAGCCTTCTGTTGAGCTTTCAAACGCTCTAATGAAACACGATGACATCGCGCTTATCCTTGCAACTGGTGGTCCAGGCATGGTTAAAGCCGCTTACTCTTCTGGTAAGCCAGCAATCGGTGTAGGTGCAGGTAACGTTCCTGTTGTTATCGATGAAACAGCAGACATCAAACGTGCTGTTGCTTCTATCCTTATGTCTAAGACTTTCGACAACGGTGTAGTATGTGCTTCTGAGCAAGCTGCAATCGTAGTAGACGAAGTATACGACGAAGTGAAAGAGCGCTTTGCTTCTCACAAAGCGTATGTCCTAAGCAAAGCAGAAGCTGATAAAGTTCGTAAAGTGCTTCTTATCGATGGTGCGCTAAACGCGAAAATCGTAGGTCAGCCAGCAGCAGCAATCGCTGAAATGGCAGGCGTTAAAGTTCCAGCAGACACTAAAGTTCTTGTTGGTGAAGGTCTGGGCAAAGTATCTCACGATGACGCATTCGCTCACGAGAAACTATCTCCAACTCTAGGTCTATTCCGTGCTGACAACTTCGAAGACGCGGTTGCTCAAGCGGTAACTATGGTTGAGATTGGTGGTATCGGCCACACATCTGGTCTTTACACTAACCAAGATACTAACGCTGACCGTATCCGTTACTTCGGTGACAAGATGAAGACAGCTCGTATCCTAATCAACATCCCGACTACTCACGGTGGTATCGGTGACTTGTACAACTTCAACGTTGCGCCATCTCTAACGCTAGGTTGTGGTTCTTGGGGTGGTAACTCTATCTCTGAGAACGTAGGTCCTAAACACCTAATCAACAAGAAAACTGTAGCGAAGCGAGCTGAAAACATGTTGTGGCATAAACTACCTAAGTCAATCTACTTCCGTCGTGGTAGCCTTCCAATCGCGCTTGGCGACCTAGAAGGCAAGAAACGTGCATTCCTAGTAACTGACCGTTTCCTATTCAACAACGGTTACGCAGATGACGTAGTAAGCCTACTGAAAGCGCAAGGCATGGAAGTTCAAACATTCTTCGATGTTGAAGCTGACCCAACACTATCTGTAGTAGAAAAAGGTGCGGCTCAAATGGCTAGCTACCAACCTGACGTTATCCTAGCGCTAGGCGGTGGTTCACCAATGGATGCAGCGAAAATCATGTGGGTAATGTACGAGCACCCAGAAACTCACTTTGAAGAACTAGCAATGCGCTTTATGGACATCCGTAAACGTATCTACAAGTTCCCTAAAATGGGTAAAAAAGCTGAGCTTGTATGTATCACTACAACTTCAGGTACTGGTTCAGAAGTTACTCCATTCGCGGTTGTTACTGACGACAAGACTGGTGCGAAATACCCACTAGCTGACTACGAAATCACGCCAAACATGGCAATCGTTGATGCGAACCTAGTAATGAACATGCCTAAGTCTCTAACAGCATTTGGTGGTTACGATGCAGTAACTCACGCTCTAGAAGCTTACGTTTCTGTTCTTGCTAACGAATACTCAGATGGCCAAGCTCTTCAAGCACTTAAGATGCTAAAAGAGTACCTACCATCAAGCTATGCGAACGGTGCAAATGACCCAATCGCTCGTGAGAAAGTACACAACGCAGCTACTATCGCTGGTGTTGCATTTGCGAACGCATTCCTAGGTGTTTGTCACTCAATGGCTCACAAACTGGGTGCTGAGTTCCACTTGCCACACGGCCTAGCTAACGCACTACTTATCTCTAACGTGGTACGTTACAACGCGAACGACAATCCAACTAAACAAACTGCGTTCTCTCAATACGACCGTCCACAAGCACGTCGTCGTTACGCTGAAGTTGCTGACCACCTAGGCCTAAGCCAAGAAGGTGACCGTACTGCTCAGAAGATTGAACGTCTACTAGCATGGTTGGATGAACTAAAAGTTAACCTAGACATCCCAATGTCTATCCAAGCGGCAGGTGTTGCTGAATCAGATTTCGTAGCGAAACTGGATGAGCTAGCGGTAGAAGCGTTCGATGACCAATGTACTGGTGCGAACCCACGTTACCCTCTAATCAGCGAACTTAAAGATGTGTTGATGGCTTCTTACTACGGTAAAGCATTTGTTGAAGGCGAAACTTTCGAAGGTACAACTGTTATCAAGAAGAAAGCAGACCAAGAAGCAGCAAAAGCAGCACCTAAAGCAAAGAAAGAAAAAGCAGACGCGTAATTAAAAAATCGAGTGAGCAAGGTTTTCGCTAGCACGGAACCTTAATCGGGAAAAGGTTAAAGCCCCAGTCAAATGACTGGGGCTTTTTTTATTTTGGTGCAGGAGTTACATCTGGCTTGGGAAAACAGAGTTGCTGTGTATGCTTACACTTCGGTCGCAACTACTCGGCCACTGAAGTATTCATTCGCGACGATGTATGCTGTGTTGCGGACTAGTTCGTCTTGGATCTCAGCCCAGTGCCTCTCGTTGAGCTCTTCTTTTGTATGATTTACCGAGGGAATAACGCCGCCCACTCGAATGTTGAATGGTGTGAGTTCTTTTGCCCAGCTGTGAGTAAAACCTGACACCAACGCCGCCATGCTTTCAACTCCCGTAAAGTCTTCATGGTTGTCATGAGAAATGACGTTAACAATGACGCCTTTCTTGTTTCTGGCTCGAAAGCGCTCTGCTCCTACTTGGCCGTAGGTATAAAGGAAGCGTGCCGCAGACGACAAGTGATCAATGTAAGTACTCATTGGTTCTGGCGCCATTAAGCCAGGCATAGGGGAGCTGGTCCAGCAATTAACAATCACATCTGGTGTCGCACGTAGCTGTGATTCTATCTGGTCAAACAATAAGTTAATGGACGTTGTGTTATCACTACACACATTCATCGCATACACTTTGTCAGTGAAAGCGCTGATTTGCTCATAGCTCGCTCTCAAAGCGCTAGAATTTTGGTCACAAAGAATCAACGTTGCTCCAAGGTGAGCAAAGTGATTTGCACAGGTTCTTCCTATAACCGAACCTGCAGACGTGACGAGAATAATTGATTCTTTGATATCCATAGCACCTTCACTGTATCCATATGTGAAAAACAATACACCAGTGGTTTGTGCTAATAGCATGGTTGAAATTCGTTGAGTTCAGTGTGAAAGGCTTCAAACTAACGCTTTCGAGTGAGGACTATTGTGCGGTAATTTGTAAGACGTCACATTTCTGACGTGTAGGTATTGCAAGCTATTGGATAAAAAGCGGATCTCTATGCTTTAGCTTGAATTTGATGCTGACGTTGAGCCGTCACTAGCTGATTATATAGCCCAGCATCTGGGATCAGTTGTTTGTTGCGTTCGCCCAATCTGCGTCGCTCATGACCAGATAGGTTGTGATAAACCTCCTCTGGTAGGTTGAATGTGTCTTCAGGCAGGTAAGTCAGCGCATCTGGTTTTAGGTAATGGCTCAGCTTTGCGGAAGGCAATCCTGCATCGTGAAACTGTTTCGCTTGTTCAGCTGCGAGTTCATAGCTGCTGCTATCAGAACGAAGAGCTTGAGGTTGCGATAAACCCAATTGTTGGCGAAGAATACTGTCACTGGTGATGACTTCCTGGACCTCTTCAACTGGGACCACATCGCGAACATCATTAGAGAACATAGACAGAATCAGCGAGAAATCCGCACGACGACCTTCGTGTACGGCATGGTTAATACCATTACCGAACTGAAGTTCGTTGATAATTGCAGCTTTGTCTAACGTATGAATTTGCATGATGTTCCTCGCTCGATGCTCTTTTAACGGCGTGGATAAGAAGAACTTTAGTAAAAGAGGGAATTATTTAAAGGTGCTAGGGAAGGCGAAAAAAAAAGCCCGCTAAATAGCGAGCTTTTGAATAAGACTAAATTGAACTTAGGGGGAAGTATATTACTTCGCTAGGTTCTCAGCTACGAAGTCCCAGTTTACTAGAGCCCAGAAGCCGTTCATGTAATCAGGACGTACGTTGCGGTAATCGATGTAGTACGCGTGTTCCCATAGGTCAACAGTTAGAAGTGGTGTTGTACCTTCTTCTGTTAGAGGAGTAGCAGCGTTAGAAGTGTTAACGATCTCTAGAGAGCCATCAGCTTTCTTAACCAGCCAAGTCCATGAAGAACCGAAGTTGTTGATTGCTGAATCAGTAAACTTCGCTTTGAATTCTTCAAAAGAACCGAATGCTGCGTTGATTGCGTCTGCAACTGCGCCAGTTGGCTCGCCGCCCGCATTTGGAGCAAGACAGTGCCAGTAGAACGTGTGGTTCCAGATTTGCGCTGCGTTGTTGAATACGCCACCAGTAGAAGTCTTGATGATCTCTTCTAGAGTTTTGCCTTCGAACTCAGTACCAGGGATAAGACCGTTAAGCTTAACAACGTAAGTGTTGTGGTGCTTACCGTGGTGGTAGTCTAGAGTCTCTGCTGAGATGTGTGGTTCTAGTGCGTCTTTCGCGTAAGGAAGAGCTGGTAGTTCAAATGCCATTACTCGATTCTCCATTGATTTGAAAGGATGACCTTTCGATTGCTTCCAGTGTTTTTTTATAGCTATGTCGCCTTTAAGGCTGACTTGGTAAGTATTTTAGCAAGTTTTTACTTTATTAAAACCCCGATATGAAAATATTTTAAGAGGTTAGCAGTGGTGAAGTGCTGCATTGCTCGCCAATGAGCAACCTAAAATTAAGCCTTATTAATTATATGGTTTTTATTCTGTCGTTATTGAGTAGAATGTGGCAAATAAATAAAGTTCAAACCCATGAATGAGGAAGCGATGGAAACTATCGACAAAATCAAACAGCAGATCTCTGAAAACTCAATCCTGCTGTACATGAAAGGATCACCGAAACTACCTAGCTGTGGTTTCTCTTCTCAAGCGTCACAGGCACTAATGGCATGTGGTGAGAAGTTCGCTTACGTAGACATTCTGCAAAACCCAGATATCCGTGCTGAGTTACCAAAGTACGCGCAATGGCCAACTTTCCCTCAACTATGGGTTGAAGGTGAGCTTATCGGCGGTTGTGACATTATTCTAGAAATGTTCCAAAAAGGTGAACTGCAGCCTCTAATCAAAGAAGCAGCAGCGCGCGCTGAAGATCAAGCTGAGTAATTCGTAAATACTCACATTTAGCGATAGAATACGAAGGAGCCGTACTGGCTCCTTTTTCTTTTTAGGTTAGTGGAATGAACATAAAGCTTTATTATGTGCCGCCTCCTTGCCTAACCTTCCTATTCGTTGCTATCCCTTGCTATATATAGAGTGTAAGTAACTCTTCAATCCGACTGTGACTTATGAATAACGACAAAAGCTGACCTGTGCCGCCATTTTGTCGCCATAAGTGGCGGCTAGATACTAAGGTTTGTTAGTGGGTTAAAACGTACGGCATCACTCAGGTGATTTGGCGAAAAATGAGCGTAAATCATAGTGTGATCGATGTGCTGATGACCAAGGATTTCCTTAAGAACAAGAATGTTGCCGCCATTAGTCATGAAGTGGCTTGCGAAGGTATGACGTAAAACGTGAGTCGCTTGTCCTTCTGGTAAATGGGGAAGGGCTTTCGTTAACCACTTGTATGCTACGCCGTAACCGCAAGTAAAAAGGCGGTCGTTGGTTGGCTTATAAATTTGGTTATACAACTCTTCAGAAATCGGTACTGTTCTGTTCCGCTTACCTTTCGTGTTGTTGTAGGTAATACGGTATTTCGTTAGGTTAGAACCCTTCAGATAAATCGCTTCTCTGATACGTGCGCCAGTCGCTAAGCAAACTTTATATATCCTTGTTAACTCATCGCCAATTGGGCTTTCCTGTGCCACGTCGAACAGGTGACGAATTTCTTGTTCGGTCAAGAACGCCAGTTCGGATTCCGGCTTTTTGATTGCCTCAATACCATCAACCGGATTAGGCTGTTTCCACTCTCCAAGCTTTATCAACTTATTGAACATTGCTTTCAGCAACCCAAAGTCCACATTATTCGAAGCAATGGAAAGTTCTTTGTGTTGTTGGCCACGACCTTTGTTAGAACGGCTAGAACGGTAATTAGCGAGTTGCTTGGAATTAAGATGTGAAGCGATAGGGTTGCCCAAGTCTAAAACCATGCTCTCTAAACGTAGGCGAGTGTGGTCACCAGACTTAAGATTTTTGCCGTGCAGTTTAAACCATAGTTTGACTAAATCAGATAATCGACGGTGATCAGGCTTAGACCCTAACCACGGTTTGTCATCCACTTCTTTAATTAAGTGGAGTTCAAATGCTGTAGCTTCACCTTTGGTGGCGAAGCGTTTACGAACGCGTTTACCAGAGCGGCCTTGCGGGTAGCACTCACAAAGCCAAGGTTTTTTACTGCCGTCTTTAAGGTTTCGTATAGTCATTAGAATACAAATGTAACTGTTTTTATATACAGTATTTTTATGTCAGAGATTTTGCAATGTTTAAGTTGATAGTGAACGAACAGGAATGACAACAATATGGTTGTTACCAGATACTGTGGTTAAAGTCGGTTAAATGGTTTGGCTAAATGTGCGTGTGAATCAATGTGTGGTCAATTTGTTGATGGTCGAGGTTTTAATTTTGCTGACATTCGGCATTAAGTGATTCGGGATAGTATGACTTAAAACGCGAGTCACTTATCCTTCCAGCTGGTGGGGAAGGGCTTCAGTAAACTATTTTTATTATACGCTGTAACCGCAAATGAAGCTTAGTTCATTCAAAAGACTGTAGTAATCGCCTCTTCTATAATTATGCAACACTTTGTAACCTGCCTCACTTCTCGACATTAACTTATTGATTGTTAATTGAACTGTTATAAGAAAGGCTGCATCATAGATGTAAATAAGGCGTTTTAGTGTGGTTTAAGAATCGTTAGAACTCGTACGGGAGATATGATGCATCCATTATTTGATAAAGATTGTGAGTTAGTTGGTTGGATTAAGCCGGGACAGCATATTTTCGATGTTGATATGAACTGGATGGCTTATATTAAAAATAATCATGCTTGGTCGAGTGATACCGGGAATTGGCTTGGGCCTGTAAAAGGGTTGCTGTGTCTAAACCAAAATGGTCAGCCGGTTGCTTGGAATCCGAAAGAGCAAGTTCGTGGCACATCTAGTCCAGCACGCCCTGCACGTGCCGCAAGGGTGGCAAGGCCTGCTCGACCAGCACGTCCAGCACGACCAGCACGACCAGCACGCCCTGCAACACCAGCTGGCGGTTGGGCTCAAGAAAGTATATTTGCATGGTGGGGCCAGTAAAAACACTAACAAGTATTTAAGAGTGATACCCAATGCTTGGAATTTCAGTCTTGGGGTTGGGGTTGGGGTTGGGGTTTTATGATCATGGTGTAATTGTGAAAGTTATATGGTGTTCTATGGGTATACAACCGTACCGCCGATAGAGCATTGCAAATTCGGAGTAACTAGATGAGTAAGTTCTGTATTTTCTGTGGCGCTAAGCCAAAAGATAAATCTCGGGAGCACGTTATTCCTCAGTGGTTGATCGGGTTGACAGGTAGCCCGAAGCGTGAAGCATTTTTTGGAGTTACTAAGAACGAGGCCGACTTCGGCAAGCCTCGAGTATATCCGTTCGCACGCTTTACTTTTCCTGCGTGTAGTGTGTGTAATGCAAAGTACGGTAAATTGGAATCTCAAGTAAAACCTGTTGTCCTGAAAATATTGAATGAAGACGGAGTGACCAGCGAAGAGCTTTCATCCCTTCTTGATTGGATTGATAAAGTAAGAATTGGACTATGGCTAGGCATGCAACTACTAGATAAAAACTATCTAGATGTAGAATCTAATTTTCATATTGAGAAGCGTATTGGCCAGTATGACCGCTTGTTGATAATCCAAAAAACGGACAGATTAGCTCCGCGCATTAACTTTTCAGCCATAGATACACCTGCATTTAGTTTTGCTCCTAGCGCATTTTCAATCACTATTAATAATTTTAACTTTATCAGCGTTTCATCTGCTTTTCTTTTCGCTCGACGAGTCGGTTTTCCTTATGTCACTGATATGGTGTTATCGCCAGATAGTGATCAGTGCGGTGGGAGAGTAGTGCAGGGTCGAAAAAGGTTAATGCGGCCTTTGATGCGTAAGCCTATCCGGCACAATGGCGTAGTTGTTTACCAACCTCAGTTTCGTAATGGCATGATAAATGGTGATTTTTCCGTTTATGACTGTGACTATGTTCGAGACCATTCGTTAGATTATGACAAAGGTGATGGTAATATTTTTGTAGAGAAAGGAGGGAAGCTAGTCGAATATTGTCACGGTGATACTATTTACTCTATGCAAAACTTACCTTGTCATAAAGACGAGAAGGTGATGACAGCCAGTGCAATTGAAACGCTCAAATGGCAAAACTGGTTGTTTACGCAAATGCCTGACACTAGATTATTAACGCCAGATCAAAAGCGATACATCAAAGATAAATTCAATTTCGCAACAAAGGTAAATAAGAATTTTATTAGTGCGTTACAAAAAACTCTCTAACAAACCTCTAAAGATTCCAGAATTAGATTTCTAGAATAGTAAGAGGGTTCTGCAAAGCTGTTTAGCGAGACGTGCGTGTAAATCATGGGGTGGTTGATGCATTGACGGACAAGGTTTTTTAAAACTGACTTTAAGGTTTCGTATAGACATAAATATAGCCCCCAATATGTGCATAGAAACAGCGCGTATCTTTCTGATAGTAAGAACAATGTTTATGGCGTACTGAGGGATTAGTAATTTAATTAGCAAAGAATCATGTGTTGTGTCTAACTTTAGAGAGGACTAATGGATGTAAGTTTCATCGTGTGAGTTGAGTCAAGCTCATTAATTGATTCTCGTGCAAAAATTCGGCAAACAGTGTTGGTGAATTTCTTTATTTGTGGCTGATAAAGTACAATTTGGGTACGCAACTATGATAAACAAGTATTCATGAATAATGGTAAAAAACTGCGAGATATAGCGCTTAAATTCTCTCCGGCAGCAATGAAAAGGCTAATTGAACAAGGTGTTGATGAGATTGGCTCTTTAGGCTCGACTAGTCAGCATGGTATGTCCGTAGCCAAGTGGTATGAGACTGCTTATTCAAAACTCGTTGATGAATACCGTAATGAATACGTTTATAAGAATGCGATCGCAGAAAAGATTATTCGTGGTAGGCATAAGCTTTCAAATAAGTGCTTCTATGCAACTGAGTTTCGTATAAGAAGTTCGGTTGCTGATGCCTTAATAGCAAACGGAACAACTACGGCGTATGAGATAAAAACAGAGTACGACTCATTTGAACGTCTAGCAGGTCAACTTGCAGACTATGCAAAGGTTTGTGATCGTATTTATGTTGTTATTCCTAGCTCAAAAGTAATTGAGTGGGCGCATAAGATTCCTGTAGATGTTGGCATTCTAGCTTTAACCCCCAATTATACACTTCAGCAGATAAGAGAGTCGGAGTCCCATATCGAACAGTTCGATATGGAAGCTTTGTTCTCTTGTTTCAGACGCAAAGAATTTATCAACGCAATTCAGAATCAGTTTGGATTTGTTCCCAATTGTAAACCAGTCGAACTAAAGAGTAGGTGTAGAGAGCTGTTTTTAACGCTAGATAAGAGTCAAGCGCATAAAGAGTTTCTTCTCGCTCTAAAATCTCGTCAGATTAAACATGAACAGATCCAGTTGATTAAAGAAGCTCCTCCTGCTTTGATATCAGCACTCTTATCAGTCAATTTATCACTGAAAGAAATTTCTACGCTTGATCAAGTATTACGGGAGGTTATCTAAGTTTAGCGTCAGGAGTGAGTATGTACTTCCCATTTTTCCGAGCAAGACAGTATGAGTTATTAGCTCTTAGAGATACAATTAATAGTAGTATCGATAGCGACCAAATAAAGCCTATAATCGAGCCAGTAGTAGAAGGTACACGAGATATTTATAGGTTTTGTGACGAGTTTTCTAAAGCAGGTGCTGGCTTTATTTTTGTGGTGAACCCATCTAAAGGCTATTTCGTAAGAAATCAAAAAAGCATCCTCAACTTGATTGAAGAGTGTGCAAACAGGAATCCATTAATAGAATTTGCTCTAAGAATTAATGACGAAACGCCTTTAAAAAACATAAAAAGCTTTATTTCCGAGTTTTCCAATTTCCCAGTATCACTTATTCATGAAAGTAGCGTTGAAGAAGTTGATGATTTAATCAAAATTATTGATACGGAAAACTTCAGATACAATATTTTCTGTGTTGAAAGCACCGGAAGGTTGTACCGCAACAAATTCCATGGCTGGGATAACGTACTGCTAAGAGACTGTTTCATTCGCCAGGAGCCAAACTCTGCTTATGAAGGTGAAGAATACTTTAGTGATCAGGTATATACATATAAATCTGACGGGCACTTCGGTTTTGGTGATTACTCAGTAGTCGGAGACCACTTCTCTGAAGGTGGTGGTGGGGCCAAAGCTTGTGCTATCCATATTACATATGAGAAGCCAGACGAAGAAGAAATTTGGGTTAAGCACTTCCTGTCAGAGCCTAGGGACTTTGTTGAAGATGGAGCAACACTAGCTTCTGAGGCCATTGAAGAGTTGGTTAATTTTATACAAGATAATTGGGATGAAAACCAATTTACTATGGCTATTGACGAATTTATTGCATTACACGACGACGGTCGTCAAACCAGCTTAGCGTTTGTTAAGAAGTTAGCCATGCGGCATCATCTAGAATTGATTAATCGCATTATATAAAATAAGCCCCATAGTGGGGCTTTACATTTTTACACTAAATATAACTGGCAGAATAAGCTACATATTCTTCTGATACAAAGGGGGTAAAACCATTTGGCCACCTTGTAACGAACTCGCATAGAACTCTATACTGTGCCGGTGCATCTGCATTTAGTTTAACAACTCGGAGTGAATATGAGGTAAGCTCTGGTTTCTCTAACAATGCCCGGATGTCACAATTGAAGTATTTCGGACAGTAACCTACGGTAATTTCATCTTTTGTAGAGATCAGGACGGCATTGCAATCATAAGCGTTCGAGTTTTCATAGACCAATCTTAGTTCTTCATTATCCTCTAAGCTTGCAACACGCTTAGTGTTCTCTGGTCCTAAGTGACTAACGCCACTAATAAAAAAACGGATCGCATAACGACTATCATTTGTCACTTCGGGCTCAGGAATGATGCGGAACTCATCAGTTTTGCGTGCACCACCAGAGATGCCGAGCAAATCAAGCTCGTCGTAAGCTGTTGGATCGATATCAGACCAACTCAACATTTTTTTGAACTCAGGTCTATTCGTTGGAATAAGTCGGTTTGTGAAAAATGAAAACAATGTAGTTGAATGGTAGACCTGAGCCAAATCATTCATGCGAGGAAAGGCTATGAAATTTTTGTGATTTGCTCCTTTGGTGTAGTTGAAGCGATACCCGTCGTTAATGCGGGTAAGTTTGGCTACTGGATGCCACATACCATCTTCAATATCTTTCCAAATAACAAAAACACTTTTCATGTGTTAGGTTTAACCTCTTAATTTTTAAATAAATCTTTATATACCAGAATTCTAGCTTTGTTTGCTACGAGAATGCTTGCGCAAAATGTCTTTTCTGTCTCGCACATTATACTCTTAGGAACTCTAACTACTACATTAATTAGCTGTTCCGTTGTGATTGCTTCCAGTTTCGAAAGCCATTCCAATGCGGCATCTTTCCGTATGTAGCCAATATGAAGAAAAGCATCTAACGTTTTCAGTCTCTTGTCTTTATAATAAAACCAAGATTTGCTTTTACTCACATAATTGGGTATTTTTTGACCACTATCTTTAGAGGTAAGTCTACGTTGCATATTTTCTACAGACTCATTTCTCCCTAAACTTGCTGCATGGTCAAATGAAGGTGCAAGATTAATCGTATTACCTGAAACAATCATCGCCCAATTTTCATTATGACGGTCTTGGTTGGAAATCAATACGTCGAGTAATAGATAGCCAATAAATACATCCAATGCAGTTTTAATATTTTCAGTTTCTACCCAACCTTTGGGAGGATGCTTAACTAACTGGTCCATAATCAAGGATACACGAGAAACCGTTTGTGAACGCTGCCCACTTTCTAGAGTTGCGTTGATGGTATTGACAACGTGTTCTATAAGCTGGTTGCCAAAAAACATGTTTTCTCCCTCTAGAGTAAACTTTTCACTCCTAATGCCTCTTTCCCCTCTATGTGTCGCCAATTCATATATTGCATGTGGCACACCAAGTAACGCGGCGATTTCACACGCAATTTTTTCGGCCCAGTCTTCACCTTTGCGTTGAATTGGCTTGCCGTTACCATCCTCCGTATGAATGGACTTAAACAGATAATCTATACCGGTTTGAGAGTCTTTGTACCAAAATTTAGATTTGGTGCCCATTTGTTCAAACTCATCGATATCTTGATCTGAAATATCGATAATTGGGTAATACTCAAGAGGTGGGGTATCTGTCATTAGTTTACCGTTTTGTTAGAGTAACTCAGTATAGTTTAGGGATATTTTGACAAAAGAGTTGAGCTGGAATGACTTGATATAACTATTCACACCTTTTCTAATGCCACCGCTACGCGACCAATTACTTTTATATCTTCTTCTGATACTTCAACCGTCGAGTTACCAAACACGATTGCTAATTTGTTTGGTAGTCGTTGAATGTGGTTGATGGACAGACGCCCATTCATATCAATCAAATACTCTCCACTCACTGCATCGTTCTGTTTTTTATCTACCAGAAAGCGGCCGTCGTTTGTCTCGATTTCAATGGTGTTGCTGGCTTCTAAATCCCAAGAGTTAAACATGCGTTGTGCATATGGGATTTCTCCAGTTGGCACAAGTTGACCGTTCGTGAGGCAGAAACTCTTAATTGCTACGACGGCTAACTGAGGGTTCTGTAACTCTAGACTCGATGAAGTCAGTTCTGCTTCAGGCGTTTTTTGATTGCCCCAAAAAGAGTGGTGTAACTCGGTCTCAGGATAGTCGTTAGGAAGAATCAGCTCTTTAACTGGGATGCCCGTACGTAAATGAGTTCTCACAACCAGTTCGTGTGAGTTTCTGTTGTGTGAGTTCCAAGTGCTAAAAGTGGTTTTAGGTACACCATATATCTGCGCCAGTTCTCCAAGAGAGCTTACGCCATTGATTTCTTTTAGTTTGTCAGTGAATGCCTCGCCTTTGATGTAATCAAAAATAGCCAATTCTGCACTCATAATCGTTCACCATTATGTGATTGATTTCAATTTTGTACGAAAATGCGTTGACCGTACGAAAAATCGGATCAATACTAAACTTGTTTTCGGGTGACTCGCCGACCAAAGCAAGAGGCAACCGAAGAAGATAGATATAAATACAAGGATATCACCATGTTAACGTACAAGATACCTCCACTAAGTCCATATGTGACTTACGAAGAATACTCTCGCCTTACTGGTTTACCTATGGGCACCATCAAACAATACGTGACTGAAGGTCGCGTTATCATCAAGCCCAAAGACAAACGCCGTGATAAGCCACTGATTAACATGGTTGCTATGCACGAAATGGCGGCTCGTGAAGCCATTGCTGCGCTTGGGTAAGTAATGGGCTTTTCCTCTCTTATTCCAACTAAAACGCACTGCCCAATTTGGCTAAATGTGTTCTCGTTGGTTGTCATTCTCGTACCGCCTTTCATGTAAGAGTGTGGATCATGGACGCAAATATCGCTATGTGCGGATTCCGCGAACGCAAACAGCAATCTTTTAACGCTGCATGCTGCGACTTCGCCATCAATCATAATATGGAAAAGCTGGCTCCACGCATTGGCCTGACTGGGAGAATGTTGCGTAACAAGCTCAACCCAGAACAGCCGCATAAGCTGGACCCAGTGGATTTGGCATTGCTGAGCAAAGAATCCGGCGATTACACCATTGTGAATACACTCTTTGCTGACCTAGGTGTGGTTACGGTTCAGTTACCTCAAGACGGGAAAGAGAAGAACCTTTTAGAGCGCACGCTACTTAACAACCAATATTCAGGTGAGCTGTCTAGCGATGCAATGCACATGTGCAGTGCAGACCGTTTACCTCGCAGTCAAAAACGCAAAACCATTGCCAAGGTTCAAGCGGCCATCGGCAACTTAGTTTTGTTCGTCAACGATTTAGAAAATCGCACCACCGGCTTTCAGCCACTAATGCAAATGGGCACAGATTTCCTCGCCAACGGTGCGCCACTTCCGGGCTTAGCCTAAGGAGAGCCAATGAGTCAGTTAGCTATTCAACAGGAACAACAAAAGCAAATACCCAACGCCAACGAGAGCATTGCCGCTTGTAAAGCTTTGTTCAATGGTTCCGCTACACGCGGCAAGTTGAAGCAGTTGTGGAACGCGATGCCACCACGCTTTCGCGGTATGGTTTTAGTCGCCGGTGATCTGAAAGCCTCGGAGCATGTGCGAGAGTTTGAAAGCTTTAATGATTTGGAGCTTCAAAAAATCCGTAACGGCATGCAACAGATTAAAGAAATCGCAACGTTGTTCGATCGCAATCTTGGTGACGTTCGACGCCTCAAGCATTACCAATTCAGTGGTACGCATTAATTCTCCAAGCCTCTGCCCCTGTAACAGGGGGCTTTTTTTCGTCTTAGCGTAGGAGCATAAAAGATGAATCTAAATGAAGTCGCAAACAAACTCGCGATCCAAACAACTATTAATAGTCTGTTCGCTTTGGCGTTGGATAGCTCAGATGTCATCAGTATTCGTATCGAGTACTCATCAAAAATGAGTCTTCTCAACGTGATTGTGTTTGATGAAAACACAACGAATCACGCTCACAACGTTGTGTTAATTGATAAAGAGCGTGCGCTTGAAGAACTACTGAACATTGAAGATTACTTGATCGAACGCATTGCCGTTCGTCGCGATGAGAAAGAACTGGAGCCTTATTTATGCAATATGCCGCAATAATGCTTTGTCCAGCTGGCGGTGTTATCCGCCATGAAGACACTCAAGAAGTTGACAATTTAATGGTTGGCGACTTCGACTCGCTAGACCAAGCGATCGAACAAGCGTGTGTATCCCTCAGTTGCACTCATTTAACCAAAGGCGTTTTGAGCAAAGGCAATGGGAAAGGCGGTTTTATGTTGGTAACGACCCAAGAACTTGAGGCGGTATGAAAAATAAAAGGATCACTTCAGTTAGTGTCGGTGATGATGTCATTCAAATTTTGGAAGGACGAACAGAGACATATGAAAAGTGTGCTATTGCATATTTTGCTGGGCCGGAAGGATGGGGCATAACCATGACTATTCGACTCGAAGAGGTCGAAGGTTTTCTGAAGTCTCCTGATACACAGAGACTATTCGTTAAGTTTTCGAAAGAAAAATTAGGGATAGAGTATGAACCAGTCTGACCTTCTCTATATCGGCGGGGCAGTGATGCCCCTGGACCGAATCAAAAATAATGACGCCAGCTATAATGCTGGTTTTTTAGGTTCCAAAATTTACTCAGACCAAGAACAAGCGCTTCTGGATAGCGGAATGGTCAAAAAAATAGCGATATATGACCGCGTTCCCAATCGAAAGTCTAAGCGTGAGCGAGAGCTTCAAGAGCGAACTGACTTCTATAAATCTGTTAATTACCTCTCGGAACATGACCGCGAAGCGGCGGCGAGAATCGCCGAAGAGTATAGGCTAGTCAAAGGGCGCAAAAGTCCGACAGAGAAATTTCGCCACAGAAAAGACAAGCAAATTAAGCAATTGATGAGTCTGAGCAAGTCTCTACGCCCTAAAAGTATCATCAGTAATGCCGACGCCAACTTCAGCCATGATGCTTTGTATGAAACGAACGAGCGCTCCAAACCTGCCATTCTCAATCAGAATGGAAAACGAGGACAAGGCGAACCTAAAAAGATTCCTATTTCAATGCAGCTAATGCACCGGTCTTGGAATGAAACTTATAAGTTTCAGGCGGTAACCGAAACGCCATCTAGTGCTGCGCCTGCGGAAAACAGTGGTGAGAGGTTTTCGGAAAAGCTGACGTCCCGTTCTGTTTCTAAAATCTTTGAGGCAGGGGCTTACACTGCAGCTTGCCATGGTGGTTTCTCTACTTTTCTGACGCTGACTTTCACCAAGGCACAACGGATGGCCATATTCGGCGGAATGTTGGATGGAAGTGAGTGTGTCAATATGGGATCGCATCACCCAATAATCTATAAGCGCAACATGGTGACAATACATCCCAAGCGCGGCGAAAAGAAAGTTGACCAACCAATCACGGATATTGGTGGAGAATACTGGCTGTTTCCAACCTCAGATAGTAAGCGTGTTAAAGCTATGAACCAGGGCAGTGTCATAGCCGGGCCGTATTGCGATCTTAAACAAAAGCCCAAGCAAGAGTTCTCGATGGAAAAAACCTTAGAGACAACGATAGGTAAAGAAGTCTCTCGTTTTCTTGATGGCGCAAAGAAAATGTATCAACGTGGCTGGGTTGCGGATCATACCATCCAAGTTGATAAAGATAGTGGACGAAAGTACTGTGATTTATCCCAGGAGAAAGTTGCTAAACATGTTCACCCCAGCGATGTTGGCCCAACTAACTTGCCTGCTGATTTCCATTACATATGGGTAGCCGAGTGTCCAGCTAATGAAGATGGAGAGCCTAATCCACACGTTCATATTTTGCTACGTTGGACAGTACCAGAGCATCTCTTTAGTCCTTGGGCTAAGCGACTTGAAAAGATATGGGGGCACGGGTTTGCGAAATTAGAGCGAATCAAAAAGCCAAAAGCCGCCGGTTCTTACATTATCAAAGCAGTCGGTTATGCCGCTAAAGGTGAAAATGCTGACCAAGGGCTAATCAAGGGAAATCGATACAATATCGCGAAGTGCTCAAGAGCTCCTGCCTGGGAAACTCTTGCTTCGTTTGAAGCTGGCAATATGACCGCAATAATTAAGGAGTTGGGCTACAAACTTGAGCAATGGAAAAAGCCAATTAAGCGGCAAATTCGCAAGCTACGAAATGCCAAAGAGCAAACCATTAAGGCCAAAGCGATCGCCAAAAAGCAGCAGAAACCTGAGGAATATCAGAACAAGCTTTATCAGAGAATCATCCGTTTGGAAAAGCAGGCCGAAAAGCTGAGGCAGAACTTGCATAGCAGGGGAGTGCACGTGAATACGAACAATCGCTTCTGCATTACGTTTGAAGGAGAACTGGCTAAAGATAAAGTAGACAAGTTTATGGTTTGGGCTGCTGGTGCAAGAGGGTGGTCATTGAATTGCAGAGATTTGGACCTGAGCGATATAAAACAAGACGCGAGCCACTTCTATCAATCTGAATATCAGCGATTTAAGGAGAATCAGTCCTATTGGCAATCACTATTACATGAATCTATACCACACATGGAAGTTGATGAAAGTGAGCTTTCTTATTGGTATAGCATTACGGCAGATTATCTTGAGGGGCGGCTTTTTCCAATATTGAGTTAGTCCGGTTTGTGTCGTCATAAGAACTTAAAGGTTAGAGTAGTGAACCGCTATTTCTTAAAGTTGATTTAAAATGCTATTGCTTGCATACAAATCTGAGCTGTAGGCCACATAAAGGCTATTGATTATTTGCTCGTCAGTTATGTGAATGTTATCCAACGGCTTTGTTTGTTCGAGGGATACGAGTATGAAGCATAATTTGAGTATAGTTGGACGAAAAACGAATCGTCCTAGTAATCCAACTGCAGCTGAGTTGGCCTTAGATCGTTTTGATGCGTTAGTCGACGATTTCTATAGCAAGTATCGTGTGGCTCCACCTGCGGGTGAAACTGAACAGCAAAGAGCAAAACGACTGCAGTTTGAAGCACAAGACTTGAGGTTTTTGAAAAAAATGAGGATTGAACTCATTGCTCATGCTCGAGTTGAAGATATGCAAGCTAAGTTACAATCGTACTCTGCAGAAAACTTAAAAAAAAATGCGAAAGAGTTGTTCGTTGAAAAGCATCATCCGACGACGAAACTAGCTAATAATCTAACCGCTGCAGGAGAGCCTAAACCGACTAAAAACCATGAGCCTCACCATATCATTCCTGGCTCGGGAAGGTTTAGAAAAGCAGAAATGAGAGCCGCAAGGTTAAATTTGCACATGCATAAAATTGGCATAAATGCGCCCGTAAATGGTGTTTGGTTAACAAATTATGCGAAGCATACGGACTTTAACTGGGAAGCACCTAAGTCTCCGGCTCACCGTTCGATCCATACATTTAATTATGAAACTTGGATTAGTTCCAAATTTTCGAAGGGTATTCCGAGTAAACAGCACTTTGAGGCTAACTTACTTCGGGTCAAAATGGAGTTAAAGAGTGGCACCTACCCTAAAGAGGTCTTGGAAGCTAAGAATGAAGTTTGGAAAGGATGATGACGGTTTATAAAATTACAGATGATTTAACTAAGTTTCAGTCGGTATGTTCTGGCCCAGATGAAATCGCTACCCAGTTGGGGGATTTCGACTATTTTGAGAGAATCTTATTGCAGGCTGTTGAAAATAAATCTCTGAAAGATATTTGGAAGTCTGCGGAGGTCGAGTTTGAAGATGTATTAACCGATAACTCCGTATTGCCTGATATTAGCTTATGGTTACGAACATATCTTGTTTTATCGCCGAGAGCATATGAAGCTTTAAATAGTTTCTTATCTGAAAGCGGGGATTTTTTACCTGTCAATTATCAAAGTGAACAATGGTATTTATATACATCGCTGACTTTTGGAAAAGAAGATAGACAAAAGTGTGTAGAGAAGATCTCATATGGAAGCCCTGATGGGTTAGAGGTTCTTGCATTCATTGATGATGATGTGAAAGATAAAGTGATCTTTAAATCAAGATTAGAAGGGGCCAGCAACTTATACTGTACAGAGAGGTTCAAGGCTATGTGTGAACAAAATCAGCTTAATGGACTCGTATTTTCTTCTAATCTGACAGATCCATTTGATTGATGAGATTGTAGTCATTACTCAGATTCTGGTAATAAATGTACCAAGCTAGTGATTCTCATCCTACTGGTTTGGTACACTTAAATTAGATCAAGATTTTTTAGCTTTTGGTGTTATATTTTTTGAACTTTAGACACCGCAGAGACTTTTCCATTTACAAAGTCTACTTTTGTGAATGGACAATACGTAGCATTGCTTGACTTACAATCATAAAAGAAAGTCATACCCTTATCACCATTTTTGAATTTTGTGGTTTTCTGTTTTATAAAATTAACAGAGTAGGCCGCTTTAACAGCACACTCTGTCATTCCGACAGATACTTTGTTATCTGCAATGCTTTCCCACTCAGCATCAGAGAAAACACCTCTCTTAACTAGTTCGTTCTTAGCTTCAATAGAGCGATTCGCTCTGGCCCCATAGACAGCACATAGGTTTAAGTCACTAGATTTTGTAAAGTCTGCTGTATGTACATTGAATTTTTCATTATTAGGTTGTGAAGCACAGCCAGTTAATGCAATGAAAACACTGGCCAGAATGATTGATTTGTTCATTAATAGTCTCTCTAAAAGTTACATTTGTTTGCAATGTAAGCAACTTGATATTTATGCCTACTATAATTTTGATGTTATTTACCGAAAAGAAGTGCTCTTGGTGCTGTATAGTTAGTAGCTTTGGCTAAAGCTACACTAGCGATAAAGCTAGATATTGATAAAACCACACTGAAAATAGTTATCGCTTGCCAACCTTGAACAAATCCATGCTTATCAATTTCAAACCAAATTGCCGCTGGAACAGCACCTGCTATAACACGATAAACACCATGAATGGCAAACCCGAGCTTGTGAGTGAACTCGTGTGCCCTTTGTAGCGTTGCTGAAATAGACTGGTTTGTTTTTAAAACTTGACTATTTAAAAACCAAATAACTAAATGAATACATAATAAGTATAAGAAGTAGTTGAGTACAATGTCACCAGGGTTCAAAGACGATAAGCTTTTTGCCGCTGAAAAATCAGGTTGATTGCTGAGCAATATTATCGGCACAGCTCCAAGTAATAATGATAATAGAATTTCTGTTGTTATAGTTCTCATAAAAGTCAGATTGTTGCTTGTATTAAAACATAATTTTCAATACTGATATTGCAACCTTTAATAATTCTCTTCAATTAGCAGATGTTTAATTAGTGATATTAATCAGTGTTCAGCTTTCTTGTTTGATTGAAAAGTAACCTTCAAACTGAAGGTCATGCAGCAATACTGCTTTAAAATTGAAATGCTTCAAATGAGTAATTACAAAATGAAATCTCCTCACTGCTAATCAACTAACATTCTCCAGCAGAGATACGTTTTAGCTACTTTATGTGTCGTCATAACAAACTAGTGACTGGTATCTAAAAACCACTGTGGAAAACTGTATGGATATACAGTATATTTCACTAATGATTGGTAAGGGTGTTGATATGTCGAATAAAAATCAAAACGATATCTTGTTGTCTGCTTTAGAAATCGTCATTGATGGTGTGGCTAATAGTGAGGCAACAGAGAGGACTAGAGCGGCAGGTGCATATATTGCTGGCTTAATACTGGCTGATACAAAAGGGCAGTTGGACTCCGAAAAACAAAAAGCCATCTTGAGCATTGTCGAGATGGCTTCTGAAGTAGATAGCACGGCGTTTATACAAGATTCACTATAGTATCGAGAGTTGATGTTTGAGCTGTTGTCGTGCCTCTGGCGGCAACGCCTTACATAAATCAAAAGCTATTTGACTAGTTGTTTTTGCCGATGGGCTTAAAGTGTGACTATAAGACAAGTTCATCACAAAACTATGCCCGCATTCTGGGTCACTACAACTGCAATATAAATCGGCATGACTATTGGATAGTCGATTGGATTTTTGAATTCGGCTTTTACAACCACACTCCGGACACAATACTCTCATACAAGCACCTAACTTATTGACTGACCAAATAATGATACGTCAAAGGGCTGTGTTTTTGTACAGGTTTATGAGCATTCTCCAAACGTAGTATCAAATTTTAAATGTAGATTTTTGATATTTCTTATCTCTGGATCGTTGTTAACTTCATCCATAATTAATTCGCATACAGGTATGATTTCGTCTTTGGCATACTCACTGCCAATTTTGACGGGGTCACCCAGATTAGTCGTTCCCTGGGGAATTATTCCTGCTTTTCCTATAGGGAAGCGATGGCCTACGAGAATATCTTGCGCAGTGATGTTTTTGATTCGCTCAAATTCATCTTTTGTCGCGATATCGCCCACCGGGATTAGCTGAATCCCTTTTTCTGCACCGCCTGGAATATTAACAAACATACTTCTAAAGTTACCCACCCCTTTGGAGCTCGCGATTTTTTCCTTCAGCATTTGTTCGTCGTCATCACTAAGGTTTGGATCCGTGGCGTAAAAAATGAATCCCATGTGTGCACCGTTCTTGTAATAGCGACGACGAAATAGCGTTGCATCACGGTTTAGTAAGCTACTTTGTAAACTACCTAGATAGTCAGGTAATCCATAAACTTGTTGCTGCAGATCTTCTTGAGGCAAAAAAATGATGTCATTCTCTTTGTATACTCGTTGCTTGTTGTCTCGCTCTAGCAAAACGAAGTCCCCATTTTTACGTCTACGTAGATACATGGTCGGTAGAGGAAACAAGCGCACAACACGCTTGAAGTGGTCGCGGATTTTTAAAAATGCGGCATCACCAAACGTGAAGTAGTTATTACAAAAAGATTGAATCTGCCGACGTCTTGAACCGCCACCTGAAATAAAACGGGCAGCAACATAATTTGCTCGAGCTTTAAGTAAAGACCCGTGATAGGCGTTTGCACGTGAAGTTTCTGCTAAGCCCTGGCGTGAGATTGGAGGTTCCCAGTAACCATCAGTGTCGTTATAGAAAAGCTCAGAATATGAAGTCATCCAACTCGTTGAGTCAATTGCCTCAGGTGTGGAGTCAAGGTGATAAACCGATTCCACATGTTGCTCCTGTTGTACTAGTTTGTCTTTTTGATTGTTCATGCTGCAGTCGCCCAGGTTGATTTCGTTGGTGTGTTGTGGTCTAGCGGCTCATTGATAATGGCGTGTGAAATGGCCCAAAACGCATCAGCGTGGCCTGTTGTTTCACTTCGCTCTGCTTTAAAGGTCATAGCGTTACCGCTATTGGTCGGCACTCGTTTAATCGCCATAAATGCCATAGCAATGTCTTTGTGTTCGGCATCAAACTGCAGTCGTTTTGCTTCTACGATATCGATCATCTTCATTACTAAGCGATTCTTGTTTTCGTTGCTGTAATGTATGGCGTGGGCCTCACGAGGGTGCTTTTTCTTAATTAAGTCCCAAACACCGCCACCAATGCCTGTAGTATCAACGCCTATGTAAGTGACTTTGTAGCGTTGAAATACCTTTTCAATTTCACTCACGTGGTACTGGAAGTTAAGCCCTTTCCAGTAGTGCTTCTCTAAGACACGAAACTTTTCACCTGCAACTGCCGGTGGAGCTATTACTACCAAACAAGCATTGTCTCGCGTTCGGCTAGGGTCATAACCCAACCATACTTCACGCCCGGCAAACGGTGATTTTGTTTTCGGCTTGAAGTCCTGCCAGTGGGCAGAGTCAACCATGCCTTTTTCGAGGTCAGAGAATTTGAATACAGACAAAGAGCCGTCGACGAAGATACACATAAACAGGTTATCGAAATCGTCTTTACTGTATTCGTCCTTCAGTTCTTCAATATCAAATAGTTCACAGCCGCCTGCAGCAGCGTCTTCAATCGTGACGACGTATCGCCACTGCTTATCAGGGCAAAGTACACCCCCATCGCGATATTCATCGAACGTTGGAAACTCAATTTTGGCGCGTGAGTCTCTGCCTTTTCGCCATTGGTCGCCCGTCCAAAACGGATATGCCTGGTGCATTTTCGATGATGGTGTCGAAAAGTAGGTTTTACGCCATTTTTTATGGGTAGCCATTGCCGAAGCGAGTTTGTTTAGTTCGTCAAACTTCGGTATCCAGAAATACTCATCTACATAAACATGGCCGTGGTAACTTTGCGCGGTTTTGCTATTGGTAGATAAAAAACGAAGTTCAGCACCATTGGAGAGAATGATCGGGTTTCCAGTTAGCTCTATGTCTAAGAACTCTTTTGCAATAGCAATGATGTAGCTGCGGAAAACTTCCGCTTGAGCTCGTGATGCTGACAAAAAGATCTGGTTATCGCCGGTCAGAATCGCATCTTCTAACGCTTCACCACTGAAGTAGTAAGTTGCGCCAATCTGGCGGGACTTAAGAATGTTTCGAATACGCTGTTTTATGTTGTTGCGCATTACATGCTGATAGGCAAACAGGGAGTCATGCCATGTGACAAAGTCATCTTCACTCAGTTCGCTGATGTCATTCTTTTTACTTTTACGTTTCTTGGTAGATTTTGAATTACTGCTAGATTTCTGGCTGTTACGGCTATTCGTACCGTCGTGCTTTTTATTCCCTGTATTTAAAGGTTGCTCACCTTGCTGCTTTTCTTGTGCCCTTTGTTTCTTTAATGCAGCGTGATGCTTGATAAGCCGATCGAGCATGTCTAGTTGGTTTTTACTGGGGTCAACAAGTTCAAGCAGTGTTTGAATTCGATTTGCTATCGCTTCATCAATGGTTTGTTCACGCAACATATCGCGCCAACCGAATTTATCTGCCCAGTAATAAATGATGCGCTCATTATTCAGGTTCAGTTCGGTAGCGATTTCACGTGGCGTCCAAGCTTTCAAATAGAGTGCTCGGGCGGCTTGTCGTATTTCGGGAGAATATGCCATAAGCGCATCATACGCGCCGAAAACTTGCAGATGACTAAGCAAAGTTCGGATGAATTCGGATAGTAAATGTATCCGAATTACAAGGAATTGAAGTAGCTGAAACGACACATTCAAAGGCGTATTGTTTGCTCGAACCGTATGTGATTGACAAGTTTGAGTACAAAAATGCCAAAGATTAGTGAGTGGAAAATCATCGCGACAGAAGGACCGACCGTCGACGGGCGTAAAATAACCCGTGATTGGATTGAGCAAATGGCCGCTAGTTATTCGATGGATGAGTACACCGCACTAATTTGGCCTGAGCATCGTCGATTTTACGGTTACGGTGAAAACTGGGGCCGAGTGGTTGAAGTAAAAGCGGAGGAACAAGGCGGAAAATTACGTCTGTTCGCCAAGCTAGAGCCGAATGACTATCTGCTTGAAGCCAACCGTAAAAAACAAAAACTTTTCACATCTATTGAGCCAAATCCCGACTACAAGGGGGAAGGGCGTTGCTATCTAATGGGCCTAGCTGCGACTGACTCCCCAGCCTCCACAGGAACATCGCTCCTTCAATTCTCTCGTGTTCATGGGGAAACCACCGAGATCAAAGCAAGCCATTTAGAAGAGGTGGACTTTTCAGATTGCTTTACTCGCAAAGACCGCTTTTTTGCGGCATTCAATGAATTTTTCTCTTCTGACGATGAAGAGCCAGAAACGCTATCAACAGCAGAGGGCACCAACGTGACCGAAGAACAATTAAAAGTCGCACTAAAAGAGCAGTTTTCTGCTTTCAAAGGTGAGTTTAAGCAAGAACTAAAAGAAGAGTTCAATTTGCAAAACACACCTGAACAACCAGAAACACCAGAAGTAGCAAGCAAAGATGCGACGGTCGAGCAGCTTTCCGCTGCGCTGGAAGAAAAGCTAAATCCGTTGTTTGAGAAAGTGAACGGACTAGAAACTAAGTTTGCTGAACTATCACAAGAAGTCCCTGACCAGGAACCAGATCCATCAGGTGCTAGTGAATCTTTCTCATCTAAGGAGATGTTTTAATGCTGAACGCACTATCTACCAGTTATTTACAAGAGTTTTGTACAGCGACGTTATCCGCCGCAAATGCTCCGCAAGGTACACAGTCGTTTAACTTGACGCCCCCAATGGAAACTAAGCTACGTCAAGCAATTATGGAATCGGATGCTTTCCTAGGTATGGTTTCATTGCTGCCAGTTCAGCAAATCAAAGGTCAGGTTGTTGATGTTGGTGATGATGGCCTTTCGACCGGTCGATCTGGTTCGGGACGTTTTAGCGTGGAAGTGGGCCAAAGTGGTAATACCTACGAGCTTACAAAGACAGATTCAGGAGCACACATCCTTTGGGAAACTATGACGCAATGGGCAAACTCTGGCTCTAAAGGTCACTGGTTGAGCATGATGAAAAGCGCGATTTCTCGTCGTTTTGCATTGGATATGTTGCGTGTCGGTTTTAACGGTACGTCTATCGCAACTAATACGGACCCGATTAAAAATCCATTAGGCCAGGATGTAAATAAAGGCTGGCTCACGATTGTTAAAGAGAAGAGATCTAGCCAGGTACTCGCATCAGCAAAGCTTGACCCAACAGGCACTGCGACTGATTCATACAAGAATCTTGATTCACTTACGCAAGATCTAATCAACACGACGATTGCTCCCGAACATCGTCAAGACCCAGATCTCGTTGTTTTAGTTGGGTCGAATCTAGTCGCGGCTGAGCAGCACCGCTTACTTGAGGCTGCCGATAGTCCAACAGAGCATAAAGCGGCCCAAAGCCTAGCCAAGACAATTGCTGGCAAAAAGGCTTACACACCACCATTTTTCCCAGCTGATCAACTTTGGGTTACCAATACCAAGAACCTACAGATTCTGACGCAAGAAGGCACTCAGTGGCGTAAGCAGAAAAACGATGAAGATGAGCTTCGTTTCAAGCAAAACCATATCCGTATGGAAGGTTACGCTGTGGGAAATCTTAAAAAGTTCGCGGCTATCGAATCTGTTTCAGTCGTCGAATCAGCCACTGCAGAGGTGATGAATGGCTAGTCCTTTAGCAAGGCAGCGTCGTCAGCTTCTAGAAAATCAAGTCAGTCATTCTGCATCGAAGTTGAGTGTTAGTGCAAATACCGAAAGCCTGCACATCAAGCTGATCGATTTTGAAGAAGACCGCAAATATCTAAAACAGCTCAATGCTATCGAAGACAAGGTGAAACATAAGCGTGATGTTTTGGTGCCCAAGTACAAACCGTACGTGGAAGCTTACCTAGCAAAAGGCGAAGTATTCGAGAACCCAATTTTCACCAATATGGTTATCTGGTTGTTCGATGTCAACGACATGGAAACCGCGATTGATTGGTGCTTGAAAGCCATAGCGCTTGATTTACCTACACCAGATAACTTCCGACGTGACTGGCCAACCGTGTGCGCCGATGAAGTTTTAGCTTGGGCGGAAAAAGAGTCTGGCAGAGGACATTCTATCGAGCCTTATTTCAGCGCGGTTTTTGAAAAGGTTGAGAGCGAATGGCGACTACACGAAGAAGTGCATGCCAAGTGGTATCGATTTGCTGGGTTGCACTTACTTCGAAATGAAGAAGGACAACCGCAACCGACATCTATCGGTTGTTTAGATACCTTGGAAAAGGCCTTGTTGCTACTGCAGTGTGCTCATGAGAAGTACGCCAAAATTGGGGTGAAAACCAAAATTGGTCAGGTAGAACAACGTATTCGAGCGATTAAAGACAACAAAAATTTATAACAGCTCCTACGCCGCCGAGCCTCGGCTGGTGAGGTAAGAGTGCCAATAGGCTAACTCAATACCGTCGACCCAGTGGCTAGAGGCTCACTTATTAAAAGAGGAATAACGATGTTTACGGGATCTTCCGGTTCGGATTATCAAGCGACAGAAATCACTAATGACGGTTTTTGGCCGAACATCAATGCCGGTGATTTTGAAAAGCGTCGCGGTATTCCTGCTGCTCAAGATTCAGAACGTATTGCTATCGCTCTAGTTAATGCGGTTTCGGAAGTTAATCAGCAACTCGAAGACTTAAAAGCTAAGTATCGGGAAGAGGGGCATGCAACTGCTGGCAATGTTCCTACATTTCCGAAAATGAATGATAAAAACCGTGTTGTATATCAATACGAATCAGCAGTATTTGCGAGAGCCAAAGCTGATTTGCTGCCGGACATTGCAACTGTTCATACCAAGGACAAGGGCGATCACATCGCAGACAGAAGCGTAGAGGTGCGCACTGAATTACTTTCAGAAAGCCAGCGCATTATTCGAAATATGAAAGGGCTGAACCGTTCATCGGTGGATTTGCTATGAGAACGCAATACCAAGCAGGTTACAAGCTGCGTGACCTAAACGCATTTTTAATCAGCGTTGTGGGCGACAAGATAGCCAAGCGCATGGAATGTGAAATGGGCAAGGTTGAGTTGAAACTAGAAACCAAGCACATGGGTCATGGTTTTGACCTGCTGTATCAGCGTTATGTTGCTGACTTCTACTTCGACAAATTCCCTTTCAAAGAATACGACCCAGCGGTGCTGTTCGCTAATGTTGGGGCGTGGTTGATGGACAACGATTCTGACCGTTTCCGCATCGAAGACTTAGACGACCCATACGTAGACGTAGTACTGGAAGATGAGAAAAACGCCGAAGTGTTGGTCTCAGTCATGTTTGAAGAACCCGTCAAAGTGGCTGCAGACCCCGACGGGCCAATCTATTGGAATGGTCAACGCTGGAAGATTGAAGAGTACGAGATTTGGCAGGCGGAAAGGCTATCACATGTAGTTCTCCGCAATGTATGAGATACGGGCCGATAAGCGCAGTTATTTGCGAGTTAAAGAGCAATTCGAGCTGCTAAAGCTTGAGAAAAAAGCCAGAGCCCGAGTGCTGAAAGAGCTTGGTAAATACATCACCAAAACGACCAAAAAAAACATTCGAGCACATCGTGACCCAGACGGTAAAGCGTGGTCAAAGCGCAAAAACGGCAGGCGAAAAATGCTTAGAGGTTTCACTAAGAAGCTAAAGCATTTTCAAAAAGACAATAACCGGGTTTTGGTTGTTGGTTGGCCATCAAGACGAGGAACCGTTGCACTGGCTCACCATACCGGTGAAGCAGAGGAAAGCGGATTGCAGCAGCGATTCAAGCAAGCCAAGAAAGCGAAAGAACCAAAGAAAACCGACCCGGCAACGAGAGAGCAAGCAAAAGAGTTACGCGATTTAGGTTACAGACTTCCGCCCCAAGGCAGGCAGAAGAGAGGCAAAAAGCCAACGCTCAAATTCATTACTCAGAATATGACCGTCGCTGAAGCCGCAAAACTGATTAGTGATCTGGAAAATAAAACGCCATTACGTAAGTGGGAAGTAGATCGCCCAGAACGCCGATTGATAGGCATTAGTCCGAAACGGGCAGCAATGATTATCAAGCGGGAAATGAATCGAAATAGGAGCAACTAAACATGGCATGGCCTACCGTCATTATTAACATTCTGAACATGATGCGCGGACCGATCCCGGGCGTTGAATTTCACTTTCTGTTTGTTGTGTACGGCACAGTTGCAGGAACAGAGCGCAACCTAATTATGGTGGATAACACCACGGATTTTTCAGACAGCGCGTTCGATAACATCGACCCTGTACACATGCTCACGCTAAAAGCTGCTCAGTTAAATGGGAAACAGAACTGGACTGCCGGTGTGATCGTTTTAAACCCATCAGATAGTTGGCAGGCTGCGGTTTTTAAAGCCAATGAGACATCAAGCTTTGAAGCTGTTGTGTTGGATAAGCCAAATACTGGAGCGTCCACTCTTGAAGATGCAGTCGCATTTCGCCATGAACTTAAAGCCAAGCTTGGACGAGAAGTTTTCATGATCTGTTCCTTACCAGGAATTAATGATTCCGAGGACGGTGAAACATGGGCCGAGTGGTTAGCGCAAACGGTGAATGTGCCAAAGAACATTGCAAGTGAATACATCACCGTAGTGCCACAAGTACACGAAGGAAACTCTACAGTTGGCATTTATGCAGGTCGGTTGGCCAATCAAGAAGTATCTATTGCTGACTCACCGGCACGAGTAAAAACAGGCAGCATTCTCGGCAGTATGGCATTAGCAAAAGATAAGGATGGAAAGCCATTAGAGCTAGCAACACTTAAAGCACTAGAAGCTGCTCGAATCGCTGTGCCGATGTGGTATCCGGACTATCCGGGGCAATATTGGACAACTGGACGTACGCTAGATGTCCCTGGTGGTGATTATCAAGATATTCGTCACATTCGTGTCGCCATGAAAGCAGCACGTAAAGTGCGGGTACGAGCAATTGCACGAATTGCTGATCGAGAATTCAATTCCACACCAGGCAGTGAAGCCAGCGCAAAGCTGTATTTTACTCAAGACCTCCGTGAAATGGCGGTAGTGAAAAAAATTGGTGATTACGAGTTCCCTGGTGAAATCAAACCACCTCAAGACGATGACATCACCATTACATGGGTTAATAGTGAAGAAGTTGAAATTCTACTCGCAGTTACACCTTACGAGTGCCCAGTGAAAATCACCATCGGCATCATGCTCAATCAACGACTAGGGGAGTAAACAATGAATTCTCGTTATACAGGGCGAAGCTTCGACATAAACATGCTGGGGATTTTGGTTCATGTGGAGTCGGCTACAGCAACCATCAATGATGAGTCTGCTGTTGATAAAGAGCGCGGCATTCCCACTGGATTTACTCATGGAGCTGTGAGTTGTGATGTTGAGTATGAGCTGGACTTGAACAACTTCCGTAAGCTTCAACAAAAAGCTCGCGAAGCTGGCAGTTGGCGCGGTATTAAGCCACACGACTGTATGTTCTATGCAAATACTGGCGATGATGAAGACAAAGTAGAGCTGTTTGGTGTGAAGCTTCAAATCTCAGATTTACTTAGTGTTGATCCAAACAGCAGTGATAAAACCAAGCGCAAGCTTAAAGGCTTTGTGACGAGCCCTCACTTTGTTCGCATTAATGGCATCTCATACCTAAGTAATGATGATACCCGCGGTTTGCTTTAAGCCTATCAGAGAGAGAACGAATGCCTGACTTTATCGACCATGCTAGTAGTAACGAAACCAAGTTTACTGAAATGGCAATCGCAAACCAGCTTAAACAGTCTATGCAGACAAGCGAACAAGAGAGTGCAAAAGAATGCCTTGAATGTGGTGACCCTATCCCTGAAGGGCGTCAGATAGCGATAGCGGGATGCCAGTTTTGCGCCCCTTGCCAGGCTAAGTTGGAGTAACGATATGAAAGATTGGTTCGACAAATTAACCAGTGGAGTTGCTTACCTTGTGTCATTGGCAGGAATGACTTTCAGCAAGCTGACATTTGAGCAGTGGTATTTCATTTTATCACTAGTGATTGGCCTTGCAGCACTGGGATTGAACTATTGGCACAAGCGAGCAATGCAACGTATTGCTAGCGAAAAAGGAGTAGCACTGAGTGAAACTGACTAAGCGGATCATTTGTTCTGTAGTCGCTGTGATCGGCTTGGTAACAGGTGGTACGGCTGTTTATGGACCTGAATTGACGCAGCCCATTGGGCAAGTTGTGGTATCGGAACGAGACTTAGGAGCGCTGCGCATCACCCCTAAAGGACTGAAGTTGATTGGTGATGCCGAGGGATGCCGGCAGAACCCTTACGTTTGCCCGGGAGGTATTCCTACGAATGGGATTGGGAATACTCATGGTGTGCCAGATACGCCAATCACATTGGAGCAAGTCGCGATCGACTGGGTGAAAAATATTCAATCGGCCGAACGATGTGTGACCAATGCAGAAAGGATTTCAGGAGCGCAAATGAGCACGGGTCAATTTGACGCATTTACCAGCTTTGTTTTCAACTTCGGGTGTACCAAGTTTCGCAAAAATAAGGACGGCTCTGACACTCGGATTTACGCAGCAATCAAACATGGCAATTATCCCAAAGCCTGCGGTCACATTACGGAGTGGGTAAAGAGTCAGGGCGTTGTACTTAAAGGACTCGTCACTCGAAGAGGATTAGAACGTGATCGCTGCATGGAAATGGATTAAGTGGATTGGTCTTGCGGTGTTGGTGACGACCATCGCGGTGCTGAAGCTGCAGCTTCATACCGTCAAAGCAGAGAAAACCACATTAAGTGAAAAGCTCACCAAGGCAGAAGCAGACAACCAAATCAACTTAACCACCATTGAATTTTTGAAGGGTGAAAGTGAGCAAGCTAACAACATGTTAGTTCAGCGGCAACGGCAACACATAGCAGCAGAGGAAAAACTCAATGCAGACCTGGCAGCACTTAAAACAGAGCTGGCAAACGTTCAGTGCCATATCCCTGCCACTGTTACTGACCGCCTGCGCGAACCCTACTGAAACCGTCGCAACGCAGGTGTTCATGAAATTGCCACCTGCTGGAATGTTGGTGCCCTGTTCAAAACCACAAGTTCAAGGGACATGGCCAGAAGTGGTTACCGACGACATTCCCAAGCTGAAAAACGCACTGACTGAGTGTGATAACCAGATTGAAGATTATTTGCAATGGCGTGCTAGGCACGAAAACAAGAAGAGAAGTAAAAATGACTAAACCTACCTTTACATCAAAACCTGTCGTAGTCGCTATCGGTGGCACTGACTTCGTATTTACGCCAACGGTACAGGATGCAAATAACTATACCAATGACATGATGCCTAACAACAAAGTCGCGCCTGCCTATACGTACTTAACGCGTACCGTAAACCCAGAGCAAAAAGATGAGCTCACTGAGTTACTTGATAGCGTTCCTGGCTTAACTATCGAGCTTTATGCCACGGTCAGTAACGCTTCTAAAGGTGGTATCGAAATCACACTAAAAAAATAACAGATAGGGCAAAGCGGATTGAAGATAATCCTTTGGAACAAGCCTTTGCCCTTCGTCGTCATTTTTTGCCGAGTGAGCCAGACGACGAAAGAAGTTTAAGTCGCGCTATCTGGCTGGACAAACACCAGTTCGAACGCGAAGAAAGAGCGGTAATGAGTGCTATCAGCCGACTGTTTAGTCATTAACAGACATAAAGAGCGAGTGAGTATTACGCGATGAGCATGGAAAAACTGTTGATGCACATAGCGTTGGTTGATCAAGTCACCAAGCCGTTGCAGGGGATTACTAAAGAAGTACAAGCTTCGATGGATGCTGGTAAGCAAGGCATGCAAAACATGGCGGCAGGTGGTGCGGGTTTAGTCGCCACGGGCTTTGCTATTCAAAATGCGCTGATGCCAGCGATTGAAATGGATAGAAAGCTAGGCGAAGTGAAGTCGTTAGGGGTTCTGGATGAGGATCTCACGAAGCTTTCAAAGACCGCGCTTTGGACATCGGCACAGTACGGGAAATCCGCCACAGATATTGTCGGCGCCTCATATGATATCAAGTCAGCATTTGGTGATATTGATGGAGACAACCTTTCTGACATCACCAAAAGCTCTGCCGTTTTAGCTGCTGCGACTAAGGCTGATACAGCAACCATTACGGATTATATGGGCACCATGTATGGTGTTTTCAAAAATCAAGCTGATGAAATTGGGGTTGGAATTTGGTCCAAACAAATTGCCGGCATGACTGCGCAGTCTGTTGAAATGTTTAAGACTACAGGCGCAGGCATGAGTAGTGCTTTCACTAGCATCGGAGCGAATGCGACCAGTGCAGGAGTTGCTATCGAAGAGCAGATGGCGATTTTAGGCACCCTTCAATCAACCATGAGTGGCAGCGAAGCGGGTACCAAATACAAAGCATTCTTAGCGGGTGTGGCCAACGCTCAAGATAAGCTCAATTTGTCGTTTACCGATAGCCAAGGTCAGATGCTGCCTATACTAGATATTCTTGAACAATTGAAAGGTAAATATGGTGACACCTTAAGTGTTGCTGAAGCGGCTGATTTGAAAAAGGCATTCGGCTCAGAAGAAGCCGTTAGCATGATTAAGTTATTAATGGCTGATACTGAAGGACTCGCAGGCAGTATTGACCAACTTGGTCAAATCGAGGGAATGTCGAAGGCTGAGCAAATGGCCAGCACCATGACAGATCAGTGGGAACGGTTAGAAGCGGCATGGTTTGCGGTTCGTGCTGCGGTATTTGGTGCGATTCTTCCTTCAATCAATTCAGTTGTAGGCACCATGGCTGACGGCTTAATGGTGATTGTTGGTTGGACGGACCAATTTCCTTGGCTTGCTGAAATTCTTGGCTATGTCGCTATCGCAGGCCTGTCTCTTGGCGGGGTGATTGCAACATTGTCGCTTGCCATGGGGATCGGGCAAATGATGTCTGCTGGTTGGACGGTTACCATGACGAGTTTAAATAGCATCATGAAACTACTGCGTATTAGTACGCTGGCGAGTACTGCTGCTGCATGGCTATTTAACGCCGCGCTTTGGGCCAACCCGCTAACTTGGGTTGTCGCTGGTATAGCGCTGCTTATAGGTGGTATTGCTGCGGCAATTTATTGGTGGGACGACTTAACCTCCGCGTTTAAAGATACGGCTTGGTTTGATGTTATTGCTCATGCTATCGAAGGGCTCGTTGATTTACTCAATATGATCCCAGGTGTTGATATTGAACTGGGGAGCCAAATTGAAACGCCAGAGATGACAACGGCCGTCCAAGCTGAACACAGTACTCCTATATCACAGAACCTAACTCCGGGTGATGCGTCAGAAGTTAAGCAATTAGAACTACTTCAACCTCAAATGAGTTACGAGTCTGCGATAGCGACGAACCAAGACGTTTATGGATATGAGCCAGAGCAAATGGCGCCGTTCAAAATTGCAGAAAGCCAGGTTATTTCTCAGCCAAGCATCAACGTTGAAGCTCCAAATCTAGATACTCAATCGCCTCAACCGTTTATCGAATACAAAGGGAAGAGCAACGAGCCACGATTGCCTCCTCAAGTGGTGAACAATATGAAAGCAACCAATCACAGTGATGCTAGTCGAGTTAGCTCTTTTGGTGACGTGTATATCACTGCCCCTAACGGAATAACACCAGACCAATTAGCCGAGTGGGATGAGCTCAATGTGGGGTAACGACTTAACAGAACGCAAGCGCTACAACGATATCAAAGTGGTCGAGGGTGGCTGGGATATGGACGCAGGCCAACAGCCTAAAGAGTGCAGTGATTTATACAGCATCGCGCAGGACATTAAGCACGCGATCATGGAATCAGGATTGGCTCGCCAATTGGTTGCAGAAAGAAACCCAGCGTTACGCGCTGATGTAATGGTGCAAATTGAGCAACTTGCTGAGAGAGATGTAAGAGTGGTACCGGGTTCAGCGACAGCAAGAGAAACAGAAACTGGTGATATCACCTTAACCGCTAAGGCTTATGAATATGGGGAACTTGAGGTGAAAGTATGAGTAAACGACCAAGTACGGATTTTGTTCAGGTGCTAAGTGAATCGGGTGTGCCAGTTACCGAAAAGGACTTTGAAACCAAACTAAAACAAGAAGTCGTGGGGGCTGGTAGCAAGGTTTCGAATGACTCCGAAATGTCACCGTTTTGGCGTTGGGTTCGCGCTGCAGTGGTCACGCCATGTGTTTGGCTGATTAGACATCTATTGGCTCAGCACGTTATGCCCAATATGTTCGTGGCAACCGCTGAGCGTTGGGCTCTGGACCTAAAAGCATGGGAGCACAATATCGCGCCGAAAGTAGCTCAAAGAGCACAAGGCTACATCACACTAACTAAAGCAAATGCTGCTGATGCGGTGACGATTGAGAAAGGGGCGGTTATTCAAACGCTACCTATAGATGGCGTTATGTATAAAGTTCAAGTTATTGAGCCTGGAATCATCGAGGCTGGTCACCTAAAGGGTAAGGTGCTTGTCGAAGCACTTGAAGCGGGCTCCGCGTTTAACTTGCCGGCGGGGTATTTCAACATTATTCCTGAAGCGATACCGGGCATTGTTGATGCGGTGAATGAACCTGACTGGCTCTCTGTACTCGGTGCTGACGCAGAAACTGATGAAGAGTTAGCGCTTCGTATTCAAAATGCCTTTACTAGCTCTGGTGAATGGCACATCGATGATGTGTATCGCTCTATCATCGCCAGCGTAGCGGGGATCCGAAGTGATAACATCTATTTTAGAAATACAGGGGACATAACCCCTGGTTCAGCAGAAGCATTGATTTTGATGGAAGTGGGACCAACCCCGCTAACCGTTCTTGAACAGCTAAATGAGCACATAATGTCTAAAGGGCATCACGGTCACGGTGATGTACTTACCTGTAAAGCCATTCCCGATACGAAACATGAGATCACGGCGGATGTCGTCTTAGCTGAGAACTTAGACAGCGCCACCAAAGTGAATGAACTTCTTGAAGTGGAAGAGAGGATTAGAGCGGCTTTTCGAGAAACAGCAGCTTACCCAGAAATGACACGCGCGAAACCTGAGCATCGTTTTAGCTTATCTTTGCTTGGTACTGAGATACATACCAACATGACGGAAGTTGAATCGGTAAGGTTTACCGTAGACGGAAAAGTCCAAAAAGACATTATCAGCAAGCTAGAACAGCCTCGCTTGAAATCACTCACAGTTAAGGAACTCGTGGATGTCTGAGTCTCGAAATTACGACCAAAGCCGACATTCCCCTCGCTTACCCGAAATTGTGATCCCATGGTGGCAGGACGGAAGAACGACGGCGGATGAAGTCAAAGAACCTCACTTTTTATCTAAAGGCGTTTTTTCATTCTTCCGGATAGTTTGGAGCAGCCTACTATTTCCGCTTCGCCAAATGGATGCGTTGACCTGTAACGAAAAAGCATTGGAATTAATGGCATGGGATAGAGATATCAAAAGGTTTGAGAGTGAGCCACTTTCACTGTTTCGAAAGCGAGTGAAATACGCAGAAGTGAACGCCAAAGACGCAGGTAGCGTAGCGGGCTTCAAGCGGATTTTTGAAAGGTTAGGCATTGGTATCGTTAAGTTCAAAGAGCGTCAAAACGAAGTTCAGTGGGACGTTTGTACTATTGAGCTAAGTGATGGCGATATCTCGCAAAACAGCAAGTTGGTTCAAGTGCTCATAGAGCAATATGGGAGAACTTGCCGTCGATATCGATTTGAAGTCGTTTATCCCATTCAGGTGCACATTCGTACGGCCTGTTTCAGCCAGAGTCAGCAGCTATTTAGTGCAAAACTAGAGGAATAATACAGTATGAGCCAGACCATTATCCCTGCTCAGTTTGAGCGCTATTTAGTGGATAAAATTACAACGGGTAGTACGACAGACATGAACGAGTTTGTGTTTGCTCATATTCCTAACTTAGACGCTGAATCACCGATTGACCGAGCCCTAGGTCTGCCTAGTGAAGCGTATATCGTGCATCGTCAAAAAGTGGACCAGGCTGCGCGACTTAATAGTAATACGTTGGTGTATTCCGTCATTCTTCAGTCAACCACACCGAGTTTTAAGTTCAATGCGATTTACCTCCATGATAAGCATGTTGAGAACTCCTGTGGCTTGATCGTGTATAAGAACACGGAAACTAAAGAAGAAAACATGACCACTATTAAGTCCGTCGCGCAGGAGTACAGTGGCGCTGCAGCGATAGCAAATATTCATGTTGAACCAGGAACTTGGCAGATAGATTTTCATGGGCGCTTAATGGGCATTGATGATGATTTACGTTTGGCGAATCTTGACCATTATGGCCATTCGGCCTTTGTTCGTGGCTACTCGGTCGTCGCTAAAGGAAAGTCAAACACGTTTGTTGTTAGTCCCGGAGTTGTTTATGTCTCAGGGTTACGTGTTGAGCTGTCAAAAAAAGAGGTGGTGGTCAGTGATGGCATCCCATGTGGTTTGTACTTAGATGTGGTACGCCAAGGCAGCGCACTCTCTCGTTGGGAAAACATAGCGACAGTAAGAAGCTCAAAAACAGAACTCAGTAATTACGTTGATGAAAACGGTCAACAGCATTACATCGCTCGACTTGCTGGCATTGACTCCCATGGCAATGTTACTGATTGGCGCGTGTGGGATGTTATCACTCAGCAACAAGCTGAAGCTGGTGAGGATGAATACCGTAGCCTATGGAGTGCAAAGCGAGTCTTTCAGTCTGTCGCGTCATACATCAACAAGAATGTTAAGAATGCCACTAAAACAGCCTCCGGTTGGATGAGTGCAAGCGATAAGAAAAAATTAGACGGGATTCAGAGTGGGGCTCAAGTCAATGTAGCAACTAACTTGAGCGTGTCTCGCAACGCCAATTCTCAAACGGTTAATAGCTCTACGGGTAAAGATGCCACTTTAAGTGCCGCAACAACATCGAGCGCCGGGGTTATGACCGCAGCAGACAAGAAGAAGCTGGATGGCATACAAGCTGGAGCGCAAGCGAATATCGCAACTAACTTGACGGCATCTCGCAACGCCACAACTCAAACGATCAAGAGTTCTACGGGTAAAGATGCGGTTTTAAGTGCGGTGACGACATCTCATGCAGGGGTAATGACGGCAGCAGATAAGAAAAAGCTCGATGGAGTTGCCACTCAAGCTACGAAAAATCAAACAGACGCATACTTAAAGAACCGAGCTAATCATACGGGCACTCAAGCTATTTCTACTATTCGAGGTTTACAAGAAGCACTCAGTAGTAAATCAAATACAAAGCGGTCAATTTTATGGAATGGAAGAGCGCCAGGTGATACGAAGCTAAAAACGTCAGAGCCTATTACGAACTTCGATTTCTTGATAGTGACAGCCGAAGGTGGTTATGCAGCGGCGTCAGGGCTAAGTCTTAGCGCGATTGTTGATGTGCAATTAGCAATGGAGCTGGGCCAGTTTTATATCATCTTGCAGAGTGATGGCAAGTACGGGTTTACCTTGACATGTAAGGAAGTTCAATCGGTTAGAGGTGGTACTTCTCTAAAATACGATGGTGTGACCGCCTATTCAGGTGAGCATTATTTGAGAAAGATTGTGGGCGTTAAGGTGTAAGGCATGGATAACGAGCAAATATATGGATTAGTGGGAACAGGGTGCTTTCAAGTTGTCGGAGGTACCCCTCCGCATGGATGGATAGAGATCCCTTCACCACCCGAAAAGTTGCCCGCTGTCTTACAATCAAATGGCATATGGACATATCCAGATGCAGTTTCTGGTCAAGAAGAGCCAGCCATTTTTGCTGAAGCAGAAAATCAGTGGGTGGCACATGAAATGGTTTATGTGGATAGACAAGTCACATTACATGAAGACTCCGACCCTCGTTCTACGCTAACTGCTTCAGTTTGGAGAAGTTACCGGAGAGCACTACGCGACTATGTAAAGGACGGTGTAGTAACGATGGCCATTCGACCACAACGCCCTACAGAGAAATCCATGACAATTGAAGGCCGCTTATGACTTGGCACTTATCCCAATTAAACTGGCCAAGTTACTCGCAGAATATTCAAACCAAGGCTGAGTCAGTGACAGACGCAGTCGGCGCCGTAATGAATGAAGCGATTAACCGGTTAACCAACCATACAAGTGACGCCAATTACGGGCGTCACTCTTTAAGTGAAGAGGCGAGCGCTTTGCTTAAGCTGCGTAGTGAACTTCAACCCTTACTTGTCTCAGGAACCGTACTTACAGTGTCGCCATATCAGTTTCAAGTGGGGACCCGTTTGGACTCGGGGTGTTACCTCAATCCTAGTACTGCAATTAAAACGTTATCTAATAAGCTGCGGGATTACGCTGATAGGTACCGACCAAATGGCCATCTTCACGGTATTGCGATAATGGTAACGGCCTCTCAATTGAACCAATTCTCTCGGCAGCTCATTGAGCTTACATCATTGTTTCCAATGCCTGAGTGGTGCCAAGTAGCTAGGCAAAGTCATGCTTTAAATACCAATGACGTTGATAAGTTCCATCAACCTGCAGCGATCGCTCTACCACGCTTTAAGCCGATGGCTTTACTCAACGCTAACCCATTACATGATGCTTTACATTGGCAAGGTGCCCAAGTAGCTACGCTAGAGTCATTAGCAGACGATGACCATGACGTAATTGACAAGTTGCAGTTACTAGCAGCGAAACGCAATAAAAAGATGGAAGAAATCAAGGCTCAGCTCAACGCCCTGAAGAACCTAAAAGGAAGTATCTATGCGTTATCCGTGGAGGGCAATGCGGAAAGTATAGCAACACGATTGAATCAAGCGGGTACGCCCAACAATCATCAATTTACATTAGCAAGCTTATTGCTTAGTTATGAACCTATGACGTTTTTTGAGGAGCTATTATGCTAGCTCTAGATGGTGTGCCAATTAACTTAGACTCGATGACGGTTGAAGTGTCCATGGAGTTTAAAGACCAGGACATGAGTGGGCAGTCTTCTGGTACCGATGTGGCAGAGCAAGGTGACAAAGGCAAAAAGCTTACCTTTAGTGGTCGTGTTCCATTCATTCGTATAGACACACTGACCCAACTTTATGCGTTTGCTTCGGACAAAGATGAGGCGAATGCTAGACGTATTTATCGAATCGGCAATGACATTGCGCTCGCACTTAAAATTCGCAATGTGAAGTTCACTGGGCGTATTCAAGCAAGAGAACATGAAACTCTACAGGCCTGGAATGTATCTTTTGAGCTTCGGGAGTACAACAGTGTCGCCGAGCAAAAAGAGCAGCGGATTAAAGCGCAAAGCAAGCCAGAGCAGCGAGAGAATACTCGCTTGAAACAGGCACTCATCACCGCAGAGGAGGCGACTCAATGAAGTTAGAGAAGCGCTTGTATATAAGCGGCGAAGAAGTCAAATTGGCAAGTAACATGGTGAGCTTAAAGCTTTCTTTGGGTAGTGTGGCCATCTTTGAAATTGAAGCTACACAACCCTTGAAATTATTCGAGCCGGTGCGTTTTGATATTGGATATGAAAACAAAACGTCGCCTTGGTTTGAGGGCTATGTTGATAAAATCCAATCTACAGTCAATGGCTACCAAAAAGTCACAGTAAAAGAACTGACAGGTATTTTGAGTAAACGTTGGTCTCTCAGTTTAGAGCATCCAAATGCCGAGCAAGTTATTGATGCGCTCTCTCACCTTACTGGTCTCGAGTTTAATCTACCTAATAAAGAATACATGAAGACCGCGATCCCAAACTTTGTTTGCCAGGGAACGGGTTATCAATGTTTAGATCAGGTCGCTAAGGCTTTTTCTATTCCTGACTGTGTGTGGTTTCAACATACTGACCAGGTGGTTTATTTTGGCTCCTATCAAGATAGCCATTTCAACGACAAACCAATGCCATTACCTGAAGAGTTTACGAGTCGCCAAAATGGTAACAGTGCCACCTTTGTTCCGTTTCCTATGCTTAGACCAGGTCGTGTTGTGAATGGTAAGCGAGTCAATCGGGTTGACTTAATACAGGATGATATGACGGCGTATTGGAAAGCTGAGCAGTCTGAAGTCATACCTAAAATGCGAGAAACACTACAGCATTTTCCTGAATTAACAGCAGGCTTTCACTTGCCAAAGTTCGGGCGAGTCGAAATGGTCAGAGACAGTGCGACGGCGGGTAAAGTATCTGACCCATTTCGGCCAAGACTCTCTGTTGATGTGCAAGTTCTAGATGAGAACTTGCAACCAGATAGTAACGTACCGGTTTATCGCTCGATTCCACTGCCGGTTAACATGAGCGGACATGAGTCCGGATTGTTAGCGTATCCATTAGAAGGAACATTGGTTGAAATTGCTTTCGCTTATGGTCGAAGCGATAGGCCCATCATACGTGGCGTTTATGGACGTGAATATGCGCTTCCCTCAATAGAGCCTGGTGAACAACTACAACAACAACGTGAAGAAGTGAGTTATCGAGTCGATGCCGCAGGAAATACAACACTACAGACTGACCAAACTCAAAATCAGAGAGCGTTTGGTAAGTTAGACCAATTTGAACGGTATAAAGGTGAGTTTGGCCAGCATCAGCTTTTTGTAAATGAGCACAGTACTGAAGAAGTGAATGGTAAGAAGCTTATTGAAGCGCTTGGCGCTATTAATTTGTTGTCAGGAGATGATCTGGTGTTAGGAAGCTTGGGTAACATGCAAACGGCTACCGCTGGCGAACTGATTGAGACCATCGGAAAATTTCGCCGAAGTATTGCCGCTGAGCACCAATGGCTTCAATCACCTAAGACTTGGATAGGCTCTAAGCAAGAGAATGTGTTGATTCTTTTATCGGAGCTAATGCAGGTGGTTAAAGAATTGGCCGACACTTTAGCAACGCATACACATAGCGGTGTAGCACCAGGACGAGCAAGCACCAAAACACCAGTCCAAGCGAATGATATTGTTGGCCATGGGGAGGCTAGTATGAAATTGAAGGGAAGACTCGAACCGATAACACAAACAAGCTAGTTGCCCAACGGGTGGGGGATAACTCACTTGGACTTTAATGTTGATAGCTTAAACAATGGTTATCCATATATTAATTAGGCTTATTACCTTCTTATGCCATGTTTTTGATAGACAAAATAACCATTTTGTAGGGAGATTCGCTGGAATACTCCATTAAGAATAATAACTGTTTGAAATTATTGTTATTCTCTTTCCTATTTTTGTATTTAAAGAACCATTAAGTAGGGGAAAGGGGATGACAATCAGTACTCTAGTAGCTGCAGCATTTGTAGTGGTGGGTTTGTATCTCGCTTTTAAAAAAAGCACTCAAAATAAGAAGATCTATAAAATGTTTGAGGACTGGAATTGGTGGGTAGAAATTGTCAACGAAGACCACAAACCTTGGCTCTCTGGTAAGGTGGTTAGAAAATCGAAAAATTACCAGTTTGCTATCGTTGGTTGCTTGAAGAGAGATAGTTTAGATACGGAGTTATTGAATAATCTAGAAACTAAGTTTGGGGCATTGCCGGACTTTGTACCTTGCCAGTGTCTCATTCTAGACGCTTCAACGCTTGTGCTTGGGGGAGTCGAAGATGATAAAAAAGTTGCTGAGCTTTACCACTGTATCCCAACTAAACAATCAAGTTGCGTGAAGCTAGTTATTCAAGATTCAACCATTGTTCTTCCCGAAGACGATGAAGATCTGAACCAATTTGAGCTGCTATGGAGCTGCTCTGAAATGCAGTCCGTAGGACAAGGTGATGATGAAAGCAAGTTTAAGGCATATTAGCACACATAAAGAACTTGATTTTCACACAATCAACGCAGCCATACGGCTGCGTTTTTTTATGTTGGCCTCAAACTAAAGCTACAAGTCATATGGCGATGAACGGTTATGAACTCACGGGACACACTGAGCGGATGACAAAATCCGCACTCTCCTCACCCGCCTGCGAGGTTTTTCGAACAGTTTTTTTTCAGTTTTTGTGTACTGAAATTTAGTGGGGAGAGTTCCTAGAGTGTCTCGTGGAAAACCATATATATAGCGGGGCTTGCGAGAGAATAGAGCTACTTAGAGCCTAGACTGAGAGTGTTTTGAAAATTTCAAAGATTGAAAATACTTTCAGTAAATTCCAATTTTAATGATCTGGAAAGATCAAGATGAAATTTGTAAGTGTATGAAAAATAAGTGTTGTTCAGAATTTTGTGAGAAATATAGATGATCAGGTGAGCGCAGATAAGATCTGATTAAGAGGGCATAGAGCCTTACTCTATAAGTCTTTAGAGCGAATTATTAAGATAAAGCAGTTTTTCAATTTATGAGACGGTATAATTAAACTCAGATGTCAAAATCACTGTGCAGTTAACGGGACAAAACCGCTGTTTACGTGTTGATGAAGAAGAGGGGAACGAGTGAGTGCTGGACCTATATTGCTATCAGGGTTACAAGCAAAACTCGCTAACTCTTAAGCAGAAACCAAGCAATAAGATTTAAATGTGTCGCCACTTTATCGCCATTTATTATTCTTGTTTCATTTAACTAATTGATTTTATAGGTTAAAAAATTAAAGTGGATATAAAGCTTTACTACGTGCATGACCCAATGTGCAGTTGGTGTTGGGGTTACAAACCAACGCTGGATAAACTAAAACAGCAACTGCCAGGTGTGATTCAATTTGAGTATGTGGTTGGTGGTCTTGCGCCAGATACTAATTTACCGATGCCGCCCGAGATGCAACAAAAACTCGAAGGTATTTGGAAGCAGATTGAGCGCCAGTTAGGCACTAAGTTTAACTACGATTTCTGGAAGCTTTGTACGCCAGTTAGAAGCACTTACCAATCTTGTCGTGCGGTTATTGCAGCGGGCTTTCAAGACTCTTATGAGCAGATGCTAGAAGCGATTCAGCATGCGTATTACTTACGTGCGATGCCTCCTCATGAAGAAGCCACTCACTTGCAACTAGCGAGAGAAATTGGCTTGAATGTTCAGCAATTCAAGAATGACATGGATGGCTCTTTCTTAGAGGGTGTGTTCGAAGATCAATTGAGCCTTGCAAAGAGCCTAGGTGTGAACTCTTACCCTAGCTTGGTTCTTAAAATTAACGACGCTTATTTTCCGATTGCCATCGATTACCTGTCGACAGAACCAACCTTGAAGCTGATTCGTGAGCGTATTATTGACAATATGCCAGCGCAATAACCACAGTTATGAATAACAAAAAGCCGCTCATTGAGCGGCTTTTTCGTAACTAAATGTATATCCATCCAAACGATAGTATTAAAGCACCATTGCTGCAATCCAACCAAAGATGATTAGAGGGATATTGTAATGGATAAAGGTTGGAACGACTGTTTCCCAAATGTGCTCATGTTGACCGTCGGCATTTAGACCAGATGTAGGGCCTAATGTAGAGTCAGAAGCTGGAGAGCCTGCATCACCTAACGCAGCCGCAGTACCTACCAGTGCAATCGTTGCCATCGGCGAGAAGCCGAATGCTAGCGCAAGAGGCACATAGATAGTTGCAAGGATTGGAATCGTAGAGAACGATGAACCAATGCCCATTGTTACCAACAGACCAACGATCAGCATCAGTAGTGCAGCTAAAGGCTTATTGTCACCGATGCTGGTTGATAGCGATTGTACTAGTGTTTCAACACCGCCAGTTTGCTTCATTACTGCTGCAAAACCTGCCGCTGCAATCATGATGAAGCCAATCATTGCCATCATGTGTACACCTTTAGTGAACACGTCGTGCGTCTCTTTCCATGCAATAACGCCGCCGAAAGTAAACACCATAAAGCCAGCTAGAGCACCGATAATCATTGAACCCGTGTAAAGCTGAACACCCAATGCAGCGACAATACCAAGTGCCGCAACTAAGATGTGCTTTTTATTGATGACATGATCGGTTTCGTCAACGACAGTCAACTCAGTTTCTTTGTAGACACGCGGTTTACGATAGCTAACAAAGATAGCCAGTAATAGACCAAACAGCATTCCTGCACCTGGCAGTAACATGGCGGTTGGGACTTGGCTTGCAACCACGTTTTCCAAACCGTTGTCATGTAGGTTCTTTAATAGAATGTTGTTTAAGAAAATACCGCCGAAACCAACAGGTAAGATCATGTAAGGCGTGATCAAACCGAAGGTAAGAACACACGCGACCAAACGTCGGTCGAGTTTAAGTTTCGCAAATACGCCCAAAAGAGGTGGAATCAAAATTGGAATAAAGGCGATATGGACCGGAATTACGTTCTGAGACGACATCGTAACAAACACTAATGCCACCAACACGGCGTACTTTAAGCCAGTAGTGGAAGCGGAGTTTTCTTTGCCATTTAAGCGCTTGATAACACTTTTGGCCAGTAGATCCGTGATGCCTGATTTCGAGATGGCAACAGCGAAAGTACCTAACATGGCGTAGCTTAGCGCGATAGTTGCACCGCCACCTAGACCACTTTCAAATGCGGTAACCGTATCCCCAAGGCTCATGCCTGCGACTAGGCCGCCTACGATGGCACTAAACGTGAGGGCAACCACCACGTTTACGCGCATCAATGCTAACACGAGCATGACGCACACTGATATAACGACAGGATTCATACTTTTCCTAATATGTTGTGTTTACTTATTATTCTTCGTCGACAAGCGGCCAACCGCCGAGGGCCTTCCATTTGTTGACAATACCGCAGAATAATTCTGCTGTTTTTTGTGTATCGTAAAGCGCAGAGTGTGCTTCACGGTTATCAAATTCCATCCCGGCTGTTTTGCATGCTTTAGCGAGAACTGTTTGGCCATAAGCAAGGCCACTTAATGTAGCCGTATCAAAAGTAGCAAAGGGATGAAAAGGGACTCTTTTTAGTTTACAGCGTTCATTTGCTGCATTTACAAAACCCAAGTCGAATGCTGCGTTATGAGCAACCATAATTGCACGTGAGCAATCTGCGGCTTTTTGTTCTTTGCGAATAAGCTTATAAATTTCCTTTAGCGCCTCTTGCTCAGAAACAGCACCTCGAAGAGGGCTGAAAGGGTCACGAATACCATTGAATTCAAGCGCTTCTTTTTCTAAGTTAGCGCCTTCAAATGGTTCCACATGAAAATGAATGGTGGAGGCCGGATGCAACACGCCATGTTCGTCCATTTTCAACGTAACGGCACAGATTTCTAAAAGTGCATCAGTTTGAGCATTGAAACCAGCGGTCTCAACGTCTACTACCACAGGGAAATAACCACGAAAGCGTTTTTTCAAGGTTAGAGCTTCATTTTCTAGTGTCATGTTGGCTTATTTTTGTGTGACGAAGGCTGCATTATTGCAGATTATACCGATGAGAAAAACCGCAATTTAAGAGAAAACCGGAATTCTATTTTGCATCCAATCAATAAGTTTGTATTGCATATTATGTAGACGTTTATTCGCCATACTTTGCATCATGTAAACCGATAAAACATGAGTAAGTAAAACGCTAAGTGGCGGTTAAGGTGATTGGAACACGGTGGCTCACATTAATGGCAGTGTGACAGATATTCCGATATTGGCGAGATTTTTGCATGCCCGTTGAAGTGGTTTTATTGATGCAATTTGACGGCAACAGACTGCCGTTTAAGAGACAGTATTAGATGAAGAAATGGCTGATTACCAGTGGTGTTGTATTTTCGTTGTTTAGCACAAGCAGCTTCGCTTTGATGGGCAAACGTTATGCTGCAACTCCGCAGCAATCTCAATGGGAAATGGTGGTCAATACACCATTAGAATGTCAGCTTGTACACCCTATTCCAAGCTTTGGAGATGCGGTATTTTCATCTCGTGCAAATAAAAAAATCAATTTAGACTTTGAGTTAAAAATGCGTCGTCCGATGGGAGAAACACGTAACGTCAGTCTCATTTCTATGCCGCCACCTTGGCGGCCAGGTGAACACGCCGATCGAATTACAAACCTAAAGTTTTTTAAACAGTTTGATGGTTATGTCGGAGGGCAAACAGCATGGGGCATTTTGTCTGAGCTGGAAAAAGGCCGTTATCCGACTTTTAGTTACCAAGATTGGCAGAGCCGAGATCAGAGAATTGAAGTCGCATTGTCATCAGTACTATTTCAAAACAAGTACAACGCGTTTAGCGACTGTATTTCAAACTTATTGAAATACAGTTTTGAGGACATTGCTTTTACGATTTTGCACTACGAAAGACAAGGTGATCAGTTAACCAAGGCTTCTAAAAAGCGTTTATCACAAATTGCAGATTATATCCGACATAATCAAGATATCGATCTCGTGCTGGTGGCGACGTACACAGATTCAACCGATGGTAAAAGTGCGAGCCAAAGTTTATCAGAGCGACGTGCAGAGTCACTTCGTGATTATTTTCAGTCTCTAGGGCTACCGGAAGATCGAATTCAAGTGCAAGGGTACGGCAAGCGTCGTCCTATTGCAGATAACGGTTCGCCAATAGGAAAAGACAAAAACCGCCGAGTCGTGATATCTCTAGGGCGAACCCAAGTGTGATGCTTATAAAAACGCCGAAGCTGAAAGCTTCGGCGTTTTTGATTTACTGACGTTGTTAATAATATTTTAGTGGTATTTTGCCAAGCACCTTTCGGTGATTCCTGCTGTATAATTTGAATGTTAGTTTAAGCGGAATTTGGCAATGACTTCGCAATTGGTTGCGGTATCTATTTTTTCAACCTGTTTGGCAATAGCTGGATTAGGGTGACGCTTCATAAAGTCTATCAACGCCTTAGTACAGCATCCTATCGAGTCGATAAAGCTTGCACACTCTTTATTTGGGCATTGTGGGATAAGTGTTAAGACTTTCTCAGAGGCCAGTTGAAGGTATTTGAGTTCATAGTCAGTATCTCCGGCCCAACGCCAGAACTGAGCTAAGTTATGACAAGAAATCACAGAAATTAATAATCGCTCGTCCGCCTCAATTTCCACACATTCGCTAATATCTTCACTCAGGCTTAGGGCTTGCTGGTAATGAAGAATGCTGCGAACAGGGTCATCTAGTTGAAGTGCCGTATCGGCTAGAAGTGTGTGTTTTTCCCATTCACTGATCATTATCGTAATCCCGCATATCGAAGTTGCGGATAAATCTAAACGATAACCATTATCAAGTAAAGAGTTTTGTTTATAAAAGGACAGGCAGATCGCAGACCTGCCTGTAATCGGAGTTCAACTTGCAGTACAAGTGATTATTAGAAGTGCTGCTTAGCCTTCAAGACCTGATGAAGCTTGCTTGTTTTGAATAAGCTCAATCATGTAACCGTCAGGGTCTTTTACGAATGCAATGTGCGTGCTTCCGCCTTTTACTGGACCTGGCTCACGAGTCACATTACCGCCCGCCGCTTTGATAGCGTCGCAAGTTGTGTAGATATCATCAACACCAATGGCGATATGACCAAAAGCAGTACCTAGGTCATACTCAGTTTTACCCCAGTTGTAAGTCAGTTCGATCACTGCACCTTGGGATTCGTCACCATAACCAAGAAACGCTAGCGTGTATTCGTACTCTTTATTTTCGTTAGTACGAAGCAGCTGCATGCCCATAACTTCAGTGTAAAACTTGATGGATTTGTCTAGATCACCTACGCGAAGCATAGTGTGGAGAATTCGACCGTTTGACATTTTTTGCTCCTAGCTTTGATTTACAAATAGCGTTAGCTATCTGGGTATACTTTCTCTTTATATTCGCACAAATCTTCGATAATGCAGCTACCGCAGCGAGGCTTTCTTGCTACGCACGTATAACGACCATGAAGAATGAGCCAGTGGTGCACATCGAGTTTGAACTCTTTTGGCACAACTTTTAATAGCTTCTGCTCGACATCATCAACCGTTTTTCCCATCGCAAATTTAGTGCGATTCGACACGCGATAAATGTGCGTATCGACGGCAATAGTTGGCCAACCAAAAGCGGTGTTGAGCACGACGTTTGCGGTCTTGCGACCTACGCCTGGCAGCGCTTCTAACGCTGCACGATCTTCAGGAACTTCACCATTGTGTTTTTCCAACAAGATCTTACAAGTCTTGATTGTGTTTTCTGCCTTTGAGTTAAACAAACCGATGGTCTTTATGTATTCTTTTAAGCCATCGACTCCCAAATCAAGAATGCTTTGAGGTGTATTCGCTACAGGGAAAAGCTTGTCGGTGGCTTTATTGACGCTTACATCGGTTGCTTGAGCTGATAGTAATACAGCGATTAGCAGCTCAAAAGGGGAGCTCCAGTTAAGCTCAGTTTGAGGATTCGGATTGTTTTCTCGTAATCGCTCAAGAATTTCGATTCTTTTTATTTTGTTCATTGCTGACTTCCAATACCGTCTCTGCGGTTTATGAAAAAGGCTCCTATGACAGAGCCTTATCTTGTTATGCGTTAGTGACGCGAGCACGTTCTATGGTTGGTTTTTCTTCTTTTGGTTGACGTGCCTGAATTGAATTATCTATGACATTTTTGAGCGCTATCAACAGCCCAACACCGATAAATGCACCAGGTGGGAGAAGCGCTAACAGGAAGCTATTGTCAAATTGGAAAACTTGAATGCGGAGAGCTGAAGCCCAGTCTCCTAGGAGAAGGTCTGCTCCGTCGAATAGTGTGCCATTACCAATTAATTCGCGCATGGCACCTAGCACGACCAAAACGCTTGTCATACCAAGCCCCATCCATAAACCGTCTAATGCTGCAGGCGCAACATCATTTTTTGAAGCATATGCTTCAGCTCGACCAATAATGATGCAGTTGGTTACAATCAGAGGAATAAAGATACCAAGAGATAGGTATAAACCATACGCATAGGCATTCATCAATAACTGAACACAGGTAACGAGAGAGGCAATGATCATCACGAACACAGGAATGCGGATCTCTTTTGGTACGTAATTACGAATAAGAGAAACCGTGACGTTGGAGCCGACCAGCACTAATAAGGTTGCAATACCAAGACCTAAGGCATTGGTTATCGTGGAAGAAACCGCTAGTAGTGGACACAGACCCAGCAGCTGTACGAGAGCAGGGTTATTGCTCCACATACCGTTTTTCATCAGCAATTTATTTTCACTCATTACTGCTCTCCTTCACAGCCCAAAGGCTGGCTAAGAATGTCTTCACGAGATTGGTTTACGTAGTTAACGGTATTTCGCACCACTTTTACGACGGCTCTAGGCGTGATCGTTGCACCAGTAAATTGATCGAAATCGCCGCCATCTTTACGAACTTTCCACGAATTCCAATTGTTTTCCGTGACTTGTTTTCCTGTAAAGCTCAGGATCCAGTCGGTGACACGAAGATCGATTTTATCGCCCAGACCAGGGGTTTCTTGGTGGTTTAGGACGCGTGTCCCCAAAATATTGCCCTGATTATCAATCCCAGTAATCACTTTTATCTCACCATTGTAGCCATCTGGCGCGATAGATTCTATTGCGATTGCTGTTGGTTCACCATTCTTCGTGGCGAGGTAGGCTGGCATTGCACGTAATGTCCCCAGATCTGGTGACGTGACCATAGTGCAGGCTTGCGTGAGTGCGTTGTCATGCATGTTTTCTGGAATGACTTGATTCAAAACAGAAAGTAATTGTTTTTGCTCTTGTACCTTGATTTGGTCTTTTGTTAGGTACTGAGTAAGGGCGACTAATCCGGTTGTTGCACATGCAAATATCGCGAGTGTCAGACCATTTTTTCTAATAGCGGTTAACATGTTTACCTCAGTGACCGTAAGTTCTAGGTTTGGTGTAGTAATCGATCAGTGGCACACACATATTTGCAAGCAACACTGCAAATGCAACACCATCTGGGAAACCGCCCCAACTGCGAATGATAAAAACCAAAGCACCAATAAGCGCACCGAAGATTAAACGTCCTTTGACGGTGGTAGACGCCGAAACGGGATCGGTTGCAATAAAGAATGCGCCAAGCATGGTTGCACCAGATAACAAGTGTAAAACTGGCGACGCAGTTTCCCCTGGCGTCAGCAACGTGAACACTAGGCTAAACAGAGTCAGACTCGCAAGGAAACCTGCTGGAATATACCATTGGATGATACGCTTTTTGATCATGACTATGCCGCCAAGAAGGTAAGCAAGGTTTACCCATTGCCAACCAATACCACCTAAGCCATCAAATATTGGCTGCGACATTACTTCGCTTGGAGTGGCACCTGTAAGAATGCCAGTCTTAAATGCATCAAGTGGTGTCGCCATTGTCACGCCGTCAACACCTGAGCGAACTTGCTGAAGTGATAAGCCGTCGTAATCATAGCCCGTAAAAATTAAAGAGAGTGTATCTGCAAAATTTACATGATCAGGTATGAGTGATGTCGGTGCACTCCAACTCGTCATTTGTACTGGGAAAGAGATCAACAAGACCACATAAGCGACCATTGCAGGGTTGAATAAGTTTTGTCCAAGGCCACCATAGAGGTGTTTAGCGATTACTATCGCAAAAATAAGCCCGATCACCATAATCCACCACGGAGACCATGGTGGTATAGCAACGGCTAACAACCAAGCGGTAACTATTGCACTGTTATCACGTAGCGCTCTCATTGGTGAGCGTTTACGACAGATCATGACTAAGGCTTCAAGGGATACAGCGACTGCAATGGCAAAAATCAGTTGAATAAGCGTACCCCAGCCAAAGAAGTAGGTTTGAGCTACTAAACCTGGAAGTGCGCAAAGTGCCACCCATTTCATTAAGTCTGGCGTACTACGACGACTGTGGGTATGCGGTGAACTGGCAATAAAAAACGACACTACTCGTTCTCCTCAGTATTATTTTTATTAGCTTCTTGTTGCGCTTTGCGGGCCTTCGCGCGCGCGATTGCTGCGGCAACCGCGGCTTTTTTCGGATCCACTTTTGGTTCTTCAGAAGTTGCTTCTTCAACAGGCTCTGTTTGCGTTTCTTGCTTAGCTTTACGCGCTTTGGCACGTGCAATGGCAGCAGCCACGGCGGCTTTTTTCGGATCGTCGGTTTGCTCGGTAGGTGCTTCAGCTTCTTCCGCTTCAGTTGAGTCTGCTTGTTTCGCTTTACGAGCCTTCGCGCGCGCAATTGCTGCGGCAACCGCGGCTTTCTTCGGATCCACTTCTGGTTCTTCGGAAGTTGCTTCTTCAACAGGCTCTGTTTGCGTTTCTTGCTTAGCTTTACGCGCTTTGGCACGTGCAATGGCAGCTGCCACGGCGGCTTTTTTCGGATCTTCGGTTTGCTCGGCAGGTGCTTCAGCTTCTTCCGCTTCAGCTGAGTCTGCTTGCTTCGCTTTGCGCGCTTTGGCTCGAGCAATTGCAGCGGCAACTGCGGCTTTTTTCGGATCGTCGGTTTGCTCGGCAGGTGCTTCAGCTTCTTCCGCTTCAGCTGAGTCTGCTTGCTTCGCTTTGCGCGCTTTGGCTCGAGCAATTGCAGCGGCAACTGCGGCTTTTTTCGGATCTTCGGTTTGCTCGGCAGGTGCTTCAGCTTCTTCCGCTTCAACTGAGTCTGCTTGCTTCGCTTTTCGTGCTTTGGCACGTGCAATGGCAGCAGCCACGGCGGCTTTTTTCGGATCGTCGGTTTGCTCAGTAGGTGCTTCAGCTTCTTCCGCTTCAGTTGAGTCTGCTTGCTTCGCTTTACGTGCTTTGGCACGTGCAATGGCAGCAGCAACCGCGGCTTTCTTCGGATCGCCGTCTTGTTGTGCAGACGTTTCCGATTCTATAGATTCAGTTGAATCTTCTTGTTGTGCTTTTTTCGCTTTAGCTCGGGCGATGGCGGCCGCAACTGCCGATTTTTTATCATCAGCGTTATTGTCTGGCGTTTCGCCTTGTTCTTTTTGCGCTTTACGTTCGCGAGCAAGACGTTTGCGTTCTTCGCGCAGTTTTGCCATTTCTGAGTTATCAGGTTCACTAGAGCCTGCTTTAGCTGCTGCCGCTTGTTTAGCCTTCGCTTTGGCAATGGCTGCCGCTACGGCTGGTTTTACTGCTGGCTCTGCTTTTTCAGTGGTTTCTGTCTTTTGAGCTTTCACTCGTGCGATCGCTGCTGCTATCGCATCATCGCTACCAGAAGACTTCATCTCTTTTCGGCGTTGATCGGCAGCTTTCTTGAAGCGATTTTCACGTTCTGCTTTTTCGCGTTCCATACGCGCTTTTTTCTCTTCAAAACGCAGTTTTGCTCGCTCTGCAGCTTCCGCTTCTTGTGTTCTAGTTCTAATTTCTGCTTTCGCTTGGCGGTAGTACTGTACGAGCGGAATTTCACTTGGACATACAAACGCACAAGCGCCGCACTCGATACAATCCTTTAAGTTTAATTCTTCGAGTTTGTCATACTCTTCAGCTTTCGCATGCCATTGCAGTTGTTGAGGCAGCAGCGAAGCAGGGCATGCTTCGGCACATTGGCTACAGCGAATACATTCCATCTCATACTGGTGCGGAGAGATCTCACGACGAGTCGGAGCAAGGATACAGTTTGCTGTCTTGGTAATCGGCACTTGGGAGTGAGGAAGGGTAAAGCCCATCATTGGCCCACCCATAATTAAACGCTGTAACTTCTTATCTGCTTTATAGCCAAACTCATCCAACAGTGCTTGTACTGGTGTCCCTAATAATGCCCAAACGTTGCGTGGTTGTTTGAAGGTTTTACCAGTGAGAGTCACGATGCGTTTTATCATCGGCTCACCGTCGATGACTGCGCGTTTTATAGCGTAAAGAGAACCAACATTCTGAACCAAAATACCAATATCGGCTGGAATCGCGCCACTTGGCACTTCTTTATTGGTTAAAATTTTGATCAGCTGTTTTTCACCGCCAGAAGGGTATTTAGTTGGGATAACGCGAATAACGATATCTTTGTTTATAGCCGCAGCTTCTAGCGCTTTGATTGCTTCTGGTTTGTTGTCTTCAATGCCAATAATCGTGAGCTTTGGTGTCAGGATATGTTCGACAATTTCGATACCTTGAATAAGCTCTTCGGCATGTTCTTGCATGAGCTTGTCATCAGACGTGATGTATGGCTCGCACTCTGCTGCATTAACGATAAGAATCTCGGTACGAGCAAAACCTGATTGGATTTTTTTTGCAGTAGGGAAGCCTGCGCCACCCATACCAGAAATACCAGCGAGACGAATAATATCAATCAGTGCGTCAGGGGTTTCTTGTTGGTAATCTGCGACGGGGTTTCTTTCACACCATGCATCTTTCCCATCAGGCGTGATGACTGCGCACAACTCACTTAACCCAGAAGGGTGCGCGACAGTTCGTGGCTCAATCGCGGTGAGCGTACCTGATGTTGGAGCATGCACTGGAACAGTAAAGCCGGTCTCCGATTGCGTTAATGGCTGACCTTTTAATAAGTAGTCACCTTCGGCAACCAGTAGGTTACCCGCTTTACCAATGTGCTGTTTTAGCGGCAATACAAGTTCTGACGGGATAGCCGCATGAGCGAGTTCAGTTTTGTTGGACTGCTTTTTATTTTCTGCCGGATGCACACCACCTGGGAAATCCCAAAGCGCGCCTGTACGAATTTGTTCAATCAAAGACAACATGTGAAACCTTACTTAATTGAATCTTTCACGTTCGCTGCATTGTCGGCAGCATCCGTAATGTTAAGTACCGGAATGGAGTGAAGTTGCCACTTCCAGCTTTCTGTGGTCGTTGCCACAGGAATCATTTCAATACAATCAGTCGGACATGGGGCAACACACAAGTCACAGCCCGTACATTCGTCTTTGATTACGGTATGGACCGCCTTTGTTCCGCCTACAATTGCATCCACCGGACACGCCTGAATACACTTAGTGCAGCCAATACACATGTCTTCATGAATAAACGCAACGGTTGGAATTTTGCTGTCGAGATCGTGCGCAGATTCTTCTGGCTCAACACCCATTAAGTCGGCGAGCTTTTCGATTGTTGCCTGACCACCAGGTGGACATTTGTTGATGTGGTCGCCATTTGCAATTGCTTCAGCATAAGGGCGACAACCAGGGTAGCCACATTGACCGCATTGAGTTTGCGGTAAAATGGCGTCGATTTGATCCACAATAGGGTCCGCTTCAACTTTAAAGCGAATAGAAGCAAAACCAAGTATCGCGCCGAAAATCGCAGCCAGAACCGCTAACGCGATAATCGCAATTAAAATCGTACTCATCGCTTACTTCACCAAACCTGTAAAGCCCATAAAGGCGAGTGACATTAAACCTGCTGTAATCATTGCTATTGATGCACCTTTAAAAGGTACAGGAACGTCGGCGGCGGCTATGCGCTCTCGCATGGATGCGAAAAGTATCAACACCAATGAGAAACCAACAGCGGCGCCGAAGCCGTAGATGATCGATTCAATAAAGTTATGGTTTTCATTAATGTTAAGAAGTGCCACGCCCAATACTGCGCAGTTTGTTGTGATCAGCGGTAAGAAAATGCCAAGCAAGCGATAAAGCGTCGGGCTGGTTTTGTGCACAACCATTTCGGTGAACTGCACCACAACGGCTATCACCAAAATAAAACTCATGGTTCGAAGGTACTCAATACCCAGTGGACGAAGGATGTAGCTTTCCACTAAATACGCACACACTGACGCGAGCGTTAGCACAAAAGTTGTCGCTAAGCCCATACCTATTGCTGTTTCCAGTTTTTTGGACACGCCCATGAAAGGACATAGGCCCAAAAACTTCACCAGTACAAAGTTGTTCACCAGCACAGTGCCGACCAACAACAAAACATATTCGGTCATAGTTATTACGTTCTTAAAATCCGATCTTGATATTATCGTGTTTTGTGACACCAATAACAACCAGTGAACGATGTGGTTTTACATACACGATGGAAAAATAGTCGTCTATTTGATCTATTTTGATGAATCAATAAGAAATTGAATCGTTTGCTGAATGTATTGTTAGCGAGAGGATACTACCTATTAATTTTCATCTAATGTGTGATTTTAAAAAAAAGCCCGCCTCTCCCAGGTAGAAAAGAGAGGCGGGCAACGCATATTTACAAGCTAATTATTTAAACTTTCTGAGTGCTTGATGGACTGTGTTTATATCTTACTTGTGAAGGTACGAGTGATGACGTCTTGCTGTTGCTCTGTCGTTAGAGAGTTAAAACGTACCGCATAACCAGACACTCGAATTGTCAACTGAGGGTATTTCTCTGGATGTTCAACCGCATCCAATAACATCTCTCGGTCTAGAACGTTGACGTTAAGGTGTTGACCACCTTCAATCGCAATGCCTTCGTTGCTTGCTTCGTGATGGAAGTAACCATCCATTAGCGCAGCTAGGTTCTTCTTCTGACTCAAGTCATCTTTACCCAATGCGTTAGGCACAATTGAGAAAGTGTAAGAAATACCATCTTTCGCGTAAGCGAACGGTAATTTAGAAACCGATGCCAGAGACGCAACCGCCCCTTTTTCATCACGACCGTGCATTGGGTTTGCACCCGGTCCAAAAGGCATACCTGCGCGACGGCCATCTGGTGTATTACCCGTTTTTTTACCGTAAACCACGTTAGATGTGATTGTTAAAATCGATTGAGTTGGCACTGCTTCGCGGTAGGTGTGCATCTTCTGAATTTTCTTCATGAAGCGCTCAACTAGATCACAAGCGATGTCATCAACACGGGCATCATTGTTACCAAATTTTGGATAATCACCTTCGATTTTAAAATCAACGGCGATGCCATCTTCATCACGAACGGGTTTCACGGTTGCGTATTTAATTGCTGCTAAAGAGTCTGCAACAACAGACAGACCTGCAATACCACACGCCATCGTGCGGTGCACGTCGCGATCCATCAGTGCCATCAGTGACGCTTCGTAGCTGTAACGGTCATGTGAGTAATGGATGATGTTCAACGCTGTGACGTATTGCGTTGCTAACCATTCCAACATGTTGTCGAAACGAGGCATCAAAGCGTCAAAGTCGAGAATTTCATCTTGAACTTTGTCCACTACCGGACCCACTTGCGCTTTCGATTTTTCATCGATACCACCATTGATGGTGTAAAGCAGCGCTTTTGCAAGGTTGGCACGTGCACCAAAGAATTGCATGTGCTGACCAACAATTTGCGGGCTCACACAACATGCAATCGCGTAGTCGTCATTGTTGAAATCAGGACGCATTAGATCGTCGTTTTCGTATTGAACCGAAGAGGTATCAATCGACACTTTTGCAGCATATTGTTTGAACGCTTCAGGCAATTGCTCTGACCAAAGAATCGTCATGTTTGGCTCAGGAGCAGGGCCCATAGTATGTAGCGTATGTAAGTATCGGAATGTCGTTTTAGATACTAGCGTACGGCCATCAACACCCATACCTGCCATGGCTTCTGTTGCCCAGATTGGGTCGCCAGAGAACAATGAATCGTATTCTGGTGTGCGTAGGAAGCGAACCATCCGTAGCTTCATGATGAAGTGGTCAATCATTTCTTGCGCTTGTGATTCATCAATCAAACCGTTTGCGATATCGCGTTCTAGATAGACGTCTAGGAAAGTCGAAGTACGGCCCAGTGACATTGCTGCGCCGTTTTGCGATTTAACCGCAGCTAGGTAGCCAAAGTAGGTAAATTGGATCGCTTCTTGTGCAGTTTTTGCAGGTAGCGACATATCAATGCCGTATTTCAGACCCATTTGACGAATGTCTTCAAGCGCTTGAACTTGATCGGCTATTTCTTCGCGTAGACGAAGTGTTTTCTCAAGATCGTTGCCTTGTTCTAAGAACGTTTGTGTTGAGTTGTATTGCTCTTTTTTGTCTGCTTTTAAGAAGTCGATACCGTATAGGGCGAGACGACGATAGTCACCAATGATACGACCACGGCCATAGGCATCAGGAAGGCCCGTGATGATGCCGGATTTACGACACGCCAGAATTTCTTGGGTGTAAAGGTCGAAACACGCTTTGTTGTGAGTTTTACGGTATTCAGTGAAGATTTTTTCAACCGTTGGATCCAGTTCGCGGCCATAAACTTCGCACGAGTTTTTTACCATGCGAATCCCGCCATTGGCGATGATTGCACGTTTTAGCGGTTGATCAGTTTGTAAGCCAACGATCTTTTCCAGATCTTTGTTGATGTAGCCTGCATCGTGGGAAGTGATTGTTGAGGGCAAGTCTGTGTCAAAATCAATAGGGGCGTGTGTGCGGCTTTCTTGTTTTATGCCTTCAAGCACTTGGTTCCATAATGCTGAAGTGGATTCGCTAACTTCAGCTAAGAAAGTCTCGTCTCCCTCATAGGGTGTATAGTTTTTTTGGATGAAGTCACGAGTGTTGACAGAGTTTTGCCATTCACCAGCAGTAAATCCAGCCCATGCATCTAGCATGTCAGTTGTCGGAATAGTCATAAGTAAATCCCTAAGTTATTGATAATTAGAATGGAGGCGACGAGTAGGACGGAACCATTCTTAACCCTTTTAATCGTATGGATTTATTTATTATGAGTAAAATGAATGCTTTTCATTTTTTCAATGATTAAATTGCATTAATAATAGATTCAAATAGTTATGATTGTTTTTTTGCTAGGAAAGAGACAGAATTAAATGTGTTTTGCTGTGAGAACACTATCTATGACAATGTTATGAGTTCTGTAATTTGAACTTATTTCGGTGTGATTTTATGGCGCCTAGATTGGCTTAGATTTCATGGCGATTAAGATACTAAAAAGCCGTGTCTTGCGACACGGCTTTTCTATAATCTGGCTCCTCCTGCTGGGCTCGAACCAGCGACCTGCGGATTAACAGTCCGTCGCTCTACCAACTGAGCTAAGGAGGAATTGCTTTGCTTGAAAGCGGGACGAATCTTACCGAGCACTCAAACTACTGTCAACAGTAAAAAAATACATTTTTAGCAAAAAATATTGAGTTAAGGGCTTTACTTTTCTGTATGGCTTGCCAGTAAAGGCTCGAGGTTAGTTATCCACTAAATTTGTGGATAAGTATGTTGATGAGATCTGGGTAAAGAAAATTGATATGCAACTAAGTTTTTATTTAATGAATTTTTAGTCGGAGTTATGCGTAAAATAAGCAAATAAAACAGAGATTTATCGATGTTAATCAAAAGGTATTCAAAGTGGATAAAAAATCAATCTTTTGGGGATAAGAAAGTTTTAAGCTAATTTTTGGGGAAAAGTTGTGGAAACTATAATGTGAAGAATGTGTGTAGCTCTTCAACTAGGGCGAAGTACTATATCAGAGTCACTTTTGTATGGCTATAGCATTCTAGACAAACAAGAAAATTTATTAACAATGATGGTTAAATTCTCGATAGACGTAGATTTCATTAGCTAAGGTGTATATATATACAGCCAAAGCGCAGTAAAATTGAGGAAGGGTATGAGTAAAGTCTATGAATTGGTCTCCGATTATCAGCCGTCGGGCGATCAACCAGGAGCGATCAATCAGTTGCTTGAGGGGCTCGATGCTGGGCTAGCACATCAAACCTTGTTGGGGGTCACAGGCTCAGGTAAAACCTTCACACTAGCGAATGTGATTGCTCAAGCCCAACGACCTGCAATATTACTTGCGCCAAACAAAACGCTTGCTGCTCAGTTATATGGTGAGATGAAGTCATTCTTTCCTAATAATGCGGTTGAGTATTTTGTTTCTTACTATGATTACTACCAACCTGAAGCATATGTTCCCACAACAGATACTTTCATTGAAAAGGACGCTTCGGTTAACGCCCACATTGAGCAAATGCGACTGTCTGCCACTAAAGCTTTATTGGAACGGAAAGACGCTATTATCGTTGCTTCGGTTTCAGCTATCTATGGTTTGGGTGATCCGGAATCCTACTTACAAATGATGCTTCATTTGCGACGTGGAGATGTGATTGATCAGCGTGATATGCTTCGTCGCCTAGCGGAGCTCCAATACTCGCGCAATGATGTTGCTTTTGAGCGAGGCCAGTTCCGTGTCCGTGGCGAGGTGATTGATATATTCCCTGCTGAATCAGACCAAGACGCTGTGCGCGTTGAGATGTTTGACGATGAGGTGGATTGCATCAGTGTGTTCGATCCATTGACAGGCGTGGTGAAACAACGAGACTTGCCGCGCTATACCATCTATCCCAAGACGCACTATGTGACGCCAAGAGATCGCATTCTTGAAGCGATTGAAAATATTAAAGTCGAACTAGAAGTGCGCAAAAAGCAGCTTCTAGATAACAACAAGCTACTGGAAGAGCAGCGAATTAGCCAGCGCACTCAATTCGATATCGAAATGATGAATGAGTTGGGCTTTTGCTCCGGTATCGAAAACTATTCTCGTTATCTCAGTGGACGCTCGGAAGGTGAGCCGCCACCAACCCTGTTTGACTACTTACCTCATGATGGCTTGTTGATCATCGATGAATCTCACGTGACAGTACCGCAGATAGGTGCCATGTATAAAGGCGACCGTTCGCGTAAAGAAACGCTGGTGGAGTTTGGTTTCCGGTTACCTTCAGCTTTGGATAATCGTCCACTGAAGTTTGAGGAGTTTGAAGCACTAGCGCCACAAACGATTTTCGTCTCTGCTACTCCTGGAAATTACGAACTAGAAAAATCGGCGGGTGATGTAGCGGATCAAGTCGTTCGTCCTACAGGCTTGCTTGACCCTGAGTTGGAAGTTCGCCCAGTAGCGACCCAAGTCGACGACCTATTGTCTGAGATCCGTATTCGCGCAGCTAAAGATGAGCGAGTTCTGGTTACAACACTGACCAAACGAATGGCTGAAGATCTCACCGAATACCTTCACGAACATGATGTTAAGGTACGTTATTTACACTCAGACATTGATACTGTTGAGCGTGTGGAAATTATCCGTGACCTTCGTCTTGGGGAATTTGACGTGCTGGTGGGAATAAACTTATTGAGAGAGGGCCTGGATATGCCAGAGGTCTCGTTAGTTGCAATTTTGGATGCGGATAAAGAGGGCTTCTTGCGGTCTGAACGCTCACTCATTCAGACCATTGGTCGTGCTGCACGAAACATCGAAGGTAAGGCGATTTTATACGCTGACCGAATCACCAACTCAATGAAAAAGGCGATGGATGAAACTAACCGTCGTCGCGAGAAGCAGGAAGCGTACAACGAAGAAATGGGTATTTCGCCACAAGCGCTCAAACGAAATATCAAAGACATCATGGAACTTGGCGATATCACTAAGTCTAAACGCCAGCGTAACACTGAACAGGTACCATTATCGAAAGTGGCGGAGCCTTCGCAAACTTACGAGGCACTGTCCCCTCAGCAGCTAGAAAAAGAAATCAGTCGACTGGAGGCGGCGATGTATCAGCATGCGCAAGACTTAGAATTTGAGTTAGCGGCACAAAAGCGTGACGAGATTGAAAAACTACGAGCGCAGTTCATCGCAAATAGTTGAACAAACTTACCGATTTAGATATCCAAGCATTTTAGGTCGCTTGTAAAAAAAAGAAGCCAATAGGCAGTCGGGTCTATTGGCTTGTTTTGTGAACATATCGTTCACTAACAACGTCAGTTGGCTAGGTGACCCGAGGGGTCACTATCGTTACAGCATGGTTTGTGCCACTTTTTAAATAATTGATATTATTTTTGAATTTTTTCCTTTGCCCATAATTTAGTTAATGTTATTTGCAAAATGCAAAGCGTAATGCGATTATTGTTTAAAACACAACAAAATAATAGCTAGGTTATGCAACAAAAACCCGAAGGCCCAAAGTCTCGTTACCTTTTAATGGTCGAGGACACAGTATCTGTTGCGGCTCTGTACCGCTCATACCTGACACCGCTTGGCATAGATATCAATATTGTCGGCACAGGTAGGGATGCCATTGAGAGCCTAAATCATCGAATTCCAGATCTTATTTTACTCGATCTCCGTCTGCCAGATATGACGGGGATGGACGTTTTACATGCCGTTAAAAAGAGTCATCCCGACGTACCTATAATCTTTATGACCGCTCACGGTTCTATCGATACCATGCGTCATGGCTCACAAGACTTTTTAATCAAACCGTGTGAAGCAGACCGTTTACGTGTCACGGTTAACAATGCCATTCGTAAAGCGACCAAGCTAAAAAATGAAGCCGATAATCCAGGTAATCAGAGCTATCAGGGGTTTATCGGCAGTAGCCAAACCATGCAGCAGGTTTACCGTACGATAGATTCAGCGGCGAGCAGTAAAGCGAGTATTTTTATCACTGGTGAAAGTGGTACTGGTAAAGAGGTATGTGCCGAGGCAATCCACGCAGCAAGTAAACGTGGTGACAAACCTTTTATTGCAATTAACTGTGCTGCAATTCCAAAAGATTTGATTGAGAGTGAACTGTTTGGTCACGTAAAAGGGGCCTTTACTGGTGCTGCGAATGATCGTCAAGGGGCAGCTGAGTTAGCGGATGGCGGCACACTTTTTCTAGATGAGCTTTGTGAGATGGACTTGGATTTACAAACCAAGTTGCTACGATTTATTCAAACGGGCACATTCCAAAAAGTGGGTTCCTCAAAAATGAAGAGCGTGGATGTGCGCTTTGTGTGTGCCACTAACCGTGATCCCTGGAAAGAGGTACAAGAAGGTCGATTCCGTGAAGATTTGTACTATCGTTTGTATGTCATTCCTTTGCATTTACCGCCTTTACGCGAACGAGGCGAAGATGTTATTGAAATTGCATACTCACTGCTAGGTTACATGTCACACGAAGAAGGAAAAAGCTTCATACGTTTTGCGCCTGATGTCATCGAGCGATTCAACAGCTATGAGTGGCCGGGTAACGTTCGTCAGTTACAAAACGTGCTACGCAATATCGTTGTTCTAAACAACGGTAAAGAGATTACGTTGGACATGTTACCGCCACCGTTGAATCAACCGCTTGACCGTCCGTCGTCTGTGGCTAAATTAATTGAGCCGAAAGCGATGACCGCATCTGAGATTATGCCATTATGGATGACGGAAAAAATGGCAATCGAGCAAGCGATTGAAGCATGTGATGGCAATATTCCTCGAGCGGCGGGGTACCTTGATGTCAGTCCGTCGACGATTTACCGCAAGTTACAGGCATGGAACGGCAAGGAAGAGCGGCAAAAAGTATGAGTGTAAATGTATTAAATCAGCAAAAAATAGATGAACTGTCGATGGAAATTGGCAGTGACAACGTACCTGTACTGTTCGATATCTTCCTAGGAGAAATGGATACCTATATCGAGAACTTATCCCAACTGCAGGGGGCAGAGCGATTAGCTTACTCAAAAGAAATCAGCCACGCGTTGAAAAGTAGTGCTGCGAGCTTTGGGGCAGATCGCCTTTGTGAACTGGCGATGTCCATAGACAAAAAAGCGAAAGCCGGTGAGTTGACTGCGGAGTCTGAGGAGTTAGAGGTTATGTTCGATCTTTTGCACGAAACTCGAGATGCTTATCGCTCTTGGCGACAGTAACTATTTATTCCTATTAACCATTTTTTCTTAGTAAACATCTGTTCTTACTGGATGCCTGAACTAAAACCCTTCGATGACAGAAGGGTTTTCATTATCAATAAACACCTTAAAAGAGGGCGCTAGCCAGGTAACGTGCTCTTAAATAGAAAGTTGTAGCTGACTTTCAATCGCTAGTTTGAGCTTGTTTCTATCGTGACGCCAGTCTCGGTTAGAGGAGGCGAGTGACTCCGTCACTACATTCCATTGACTTAAGACGTCTTGCTCGGTTTTCTCTGCTAGGACCACGTCTATTTTTCTTCCTTGGCAGGCACGTTCACACCATTCTAATTTTTGAGCCATCGTCATTCGTCCTGCTGGGCCGTATTCTGGACTCAGGTTAGCAACAAAAATGACTTTTGCTTTTGTGTTTGCTGCAATCGCTTTGCCGAGTTCAGGCAGCAATAAAGGAGGCATGATACTAGTTAAAAAACTGCCAGGGCCAAGAATAATCGCGTCCGCTTCCGCCAAAGCTGTGATGGCTTCTTTGGTGGCAGGCACTTCTGGTGAAAGGTCCAAACGTCGCAGGTCTGCTTTCATTTCGTCGACATTTGTTTCTCCCGTAACCCACTTCCCATCTACGGATAACGCGGAAAGATCCGAAGGGTGTTCGGACATAGGAAGGATGTTAACGTCGACTTTTAACATATTGCGAATCAGATTAATGGCATCTAAAGGTCTGACCGATAAGTTATCGAGTGCAGTAAGCATCAAATTACCAAGATTATGACCATCAAGTTCGCCAGTGCCTTTGAAGCGATATTCAAACATCATCGAACTGATCGAAGGCTCTGTAATGAGCTGATTAATACAGTTACGTGTGTCTCCCCAAGCGATTCCTCCTTGGCAGTGACGAATTCTTCCTGTTGAACCACCATTGTCAGTCGTGGCAACAATCCCAGTTGCATTGCTGCCAAAATCTCGTAATGCGGCCAGCATTCGACCTAAGCCATGACCACCGCCAACAGCGACCACTTTTTTATCTGTGTAGATATTCATTATGTTCTTCTAATAATCTAATAAAAAACGGCTACAATTTATCTTAAGGAGTGTCTTAAAGGTACTCACTTAGCGGTAAATTGTGTCTCTAGAGAGTTTTTTATCACTCAAGTCTGGATTCCATTACAAATATTAAGTATTTTACACCGCAAAGCTATCAGAGATTTCATATCTCTGGTTGCCATAACTCCGAGCTCACTATTGCTAAGTCCTTGGATAAGCGTTTTGAGCCAGTGGCATACTGTCACAAGGGCATGATTGGAAATGGCCATGCCTCCCGTGTTTGGAAAGGTGTTCCGTGGCGCAACAATTCGAAGACAAATTTCATCGTAAGTTTTATTACTTGCGTCTGTCTGTGACCGACGTATGTAATTTCAAATGTACCTATTGCCTTCCTGATGGCTATAAGCCTTCGGGCAATAAAAACTCGTCTTTTTTATCTCTCCCTGAAATCAAACGGGTCGTAAAAGCATTCGCTGATTGTGGCACGTCAAAAGTGCGCATCACTGGTGGTGAGCCTAGTTTACGCAAAGATTTTACCGACATTATCCATTCAGTAGCGGCGACGCCTGGCATTCAAAAAGTTGCAACGACAACCAATGGCTATCGCATGGCAAAACAAGTCGCAGACTGGCGTGAAGCGGGTTTAACCCACATTAATGTCAGTGTGGATAGCCTTGACCCGCGTATGTTTCATCAAATCACAGGTGAAAATAAGTTTACTGAAGTCATGAATGGTATCGAACGTGCGTTCGAGGTCGGTTATGAGCAAGTAAAAGTTAATGTGGTGTTGATGAAAGATCTGAACCATCACGAGCTGCCAGCGTTTCTTAACTGGATAAAAGATCGTCCAATCCAACTGCGTTTCATTGAGTTGATGCAAACGGGTGAGATGGATGAGCTATTTAATAAGCACCATGTATCCGGAGTGGCAATTCGTAACCAGCTAATTGCAAATGGTTGGTTGCTGAAAGTGCGCTCGCATAATGATGGTCCTGCGCAAGTATTTGTTCATCCTGATTACAAGGGTGAAATAGGTCTTATCATGCCTTATGAAAAAGACTTTTGTGAAAGCTGCAACCGACTGCGCGTTTCTGCGATGGGTAAGCTGCACCTATGTCTGTTTGGAGACCACGGTGTAGAACTACGTGATCTTTTGGAACGTGATGAGCAAGAGAGTGAGCTTATTGAACGTATCCAGGCGCAGTTACAAACCAAGTCGGTAAGCCATTTCTTGCATGATGGCAATACTGGTATGACGCCACACCTCGCGTCTATCGGCGGCTAACTTCATTCAATTTTTAGAGCGAGTTCACTGATAAGCTGGCTCTAACTTTTTCCGAATCGATACCAAGCGTATCAAAGCTAATTAAGAGAATAGGTGAACAAATGGGTCACGCTGAAAGCAAATTCCAACCTGCAAATATTGCCGTTCTAACGGTATCTGACACTCGTACTGAAGAAAACGATACCTCTGGTCGTTACCTAGCTGAGCATGCTCAAGAAGCGGGTCACAACGTAGTAGACAAGCAAATTGTTATTGATGACATGTACAAGATCCGCGCGATTGTTTCTCAATGGATTGCTGATGAAAGCGTACAAGCGATCATGATTACTGGCGGTACAGGTTTCACCTCACGTGATAGCACGCCAGAAGCACTTAAGCCTCTATTTGATAAAGAAGTTGAAGGTTTTGGTGAGTTGTTCCGTATGGTGTCGTACGAAGAGATCGGTACGTCTACGATTCAGTCTCGTGCGATTGCTGGTTTTGCTAACCACACCGTGATCTTCGCAATGCCAGGTTCAACTGGTGCGTGCCGCACAGGCTGGACAAAAATTATTAAACAGCAGTTGGATGCAAGTCATCGCCCTTGTAACTTCATGCCACACCTATCTGTATAACCTTTCCTAAAAGCGAAGGAAAAACAATGACCCAATTTACACATATCAATGCTTCTGGCGAAGCAAACATGGTTGACGTGTCAGCAAAAACGGAGACGGTTCGTGAAGCTCGTGCTGAAGCATTTGTTCACATGGCCCCAGAAACACTTCAACTGATTGTCTCTGGCCAGCACCATAAAGGTGATGTATTTGCGACGGCTCGTATTGCTGGTATTCAAGCTGCGAAGAAAACCTGGGATTTGATTCCACTTTGTCATCCGCTACTACTCTCTAAAGTTGAAGTTCAACTGGAAGCTATCGAAACAGAAAACAAAGTTCGCATCGAATCAGTATGTAAACTTGCGGGTAAAACTGGTGTGGAAATGGAAGCGCTCACGGCAGCTTCCGTTGCTGCTCTAACGATTTACGATATGTGTAAAGCAGTACAAAAAGACATGGTTATTGGTCAAGTTCGTCTATTAGAGAAAACGGGTGGTAAATCTGGTCACTTTAAGGTGGAATCATGATTAAAGTACTTTTCTTTGCTCAAACTCGTGAGCTGATTGGCATCGACAGTGTCGAGTTAGACGGGCCGTTTGAAACGGTTGAATCAATTCGTGCACATCTAGTGGAAGAAGGTACTGAGAAAGATGGCAAGTGGGATTTAGCGCTCGAGCCAGGAAAGCTACTTGCTGCAGTGAACCAATCCATCGTCCCTTTGGATACACAAGTAAAAGCAGGTGACGAAGTTGCGTTTTTCCCGCCGGTAACTGGGGGTTAAGATGGATTCTCGTGTTTCTGTACAAATTGAAGACTTTTCGGTTGAGCAAGAATATCAACGTCTATCTGAAGGGACGGCTGCCGGCGCTGTCGTTACATTCGTTGGTAAAGTTCGAGATATGAACCTTGGGGATAATGTCATTGGTTTACATCTAGAGCACTATCCGGGGATGACAGAGAAGAGCTTGAGCGACATTTGTGATCAAGCTGAGTCTCGCTGGCCACTATTAGGTGTACGCGTGATTCATCGCGTCGGAGACATGGATAGCGGTGATCAAATTGTATTTGTGGGCGTTTCCAGTGCGCACCGCGGTGCGGCATTTGATGCGTGCGAGTTCATCATGGATTATCTGAAAACCCAAGCTCCATTTTGGAAAAAAGAGCGTACGACGAATGAAGATCGTTGGGTTGAGTCGCGCGACACCGATCATCAAGCTGCACAGCGTTGGGAAAAATAGAACTAACCCGCATTCTAGTGAAAAAAGCTAAGTGCTAATGGTACTTAGCTTTTTTTGTATTTATTGTACTGTCCTAAATAAGGTTGACACTTTCCACCCCCAAAATTGGAGAGTGTTATGAAATCAACAACTAAAAGAACTCAGCGCGATTACTCCCTCGCTTTTAAACTCACTGTAGTTGATGAGGTTGAAAAAGG